>VXOP01000439.1:14246-30516 GCA_009839975.1 Candidatus Poribacteria bacterium | reverse complement strand
GCTAATGTTGATGAATAACATGCACGCGGTCTCATAGCATTCCGTCCGAAAAAAACAGCAGCACGACTTGAAGGGAGTAAAGACTTTGCCAAGCAACTTATGACAAAAAACGAGATCCCTACGGCTGCACATCAAACCTTCTCAGATGCTGATGCAGCGATTGCCTACATTCAGGACATCAAGTCGCCTGTTTTTGTAAAGGCAGATGGACTCGCTGCTGGAAAAGGTGTTATCCCCGGTCGAACGCCGGATGAAGCAATCAAAGCTGTTCAGACGATATTAGTAGATAAGGCATTCGGTGCGGCAGGGAACAATGTCGTCATTGAGGAGGAACTGATTGGTGAAGAGGCGTCTTTTACAGTCCTGACAGATGGTGAAAACTGTCTGCCTTTTGTCAGTTCACAAGACCACAAAATGTCTCATGATGGGGATACGGGGAAGAACACGGGGGGAATGGGAGCATATTCACCAGCACCCGTCATTACACCTGAACTGCATGACTTTGTAATGGAGCAAGTAGTACACCCAACAATCAGTGGCATGTCAGAGATCGGATGTCCCTTCAAAGGTGTGTTATATGTTGGATTGATGATTACAGACGATGGACCTAAAGTGCTGGAATATAACTGCCGTTTTGGAGACCCAGAAGCACAAGTCTTATTGCCACGACTAAAAAGCGACTTAGTTCCACTATTATCTGCTTGCATTGATGGGACGCTCGATCAACAGACTGATGTAGAATGGCACGATGACGCAGCTGCTTGTGTCATCATGGCTTCAGGTGGATATCCAGATCCGTACCAAACGGGTAAAGATATTATAGGTTTGGAAAATGCTTCAGAAATGGAAGGTGTAAACGTATTTCATGCAGGAACAGCACTAAAAGGTGAGAACATTGTAACTGCTGGTGGACGTGTGTTAGGGGTAACAGCATTGGCTAAAGACCTAAAGTCTGCAATTGAGCAATCCTATCGCGGTGTTTCAGCAATTCATTTTGATAAAGCGCATTTCCGTAGAGACATCGGATACAGAGCACTTGCACGAAGCTGACAGGTTGTTTTCTGTAGGAATCACAAAATGGTTGAGGAGCTTACATACAAAATTGCAAAGTGTTGTCATCCGGATGAGAAGCATGCAATTATAGGATACTTTAAGGAAGATGGTTCAATCACAGTGCACGATTCATCATGTATTACAGTTGCAGAATTGAGACCGGAGAGATTGTTAGATGTAACGTGGGATGAGATACATAAATCTGAAAAACCTGAAATATCGCTGGAGATCCCCGCTGAATTAGATGAAACTGACTACTACATACTAAAGCATCATCAAGAAATGGGAATGGATTACTCTATTGTTGTCGCAGAAACGATAAGACTTCCGCTTGAGGAGATGCATCAGAGACATCGTAAACTCAAGGAACTTGGTGGTTTGAAACGTGTAGAGGGACGTATCATCCACTATCGAAAAAACAGAGTTAAAGGCAAATGGATAAAACATCGTAATCATACGTATTATGAACTGACACCAGAAGGGAGTCAGTGGATACAGATATTTGAGAGAGATACAACTCAGCAATAACCCCCAATCTGAATAAATATCATAAGGAGACCACAATGTTTGATGAAATGAGAGACCGCATGGCTGAAAAAGAACAACGTAGAAATCGTTTGCGTTCAATAGTTCTGTTGTCGCTTATACTCCACATGGCGATTGCCATTGTCTACATTTTTGTGCCGTTAAGTCGTGTTGCTGATCAACCTAACGACTCCATGGCTTTTGACCTATTTGAAGAACCTGATCAGCTGTTAGAACGGAGAATCAGACCGAAGACGCCTCTGACACAGCAACGGCTTGATCCGACTCAGAGGTTGGCAAGAGATGCTGAACAGAAAAAGATAAACTCCGCAAAGAACGAACGCGCTGAAGTTGTAAAATTGAGTGAAAAGATCGTGTTACACGATGTTGAAACCAATAAAGCACCTATTGATGATATTCTACCGGATGTGATGACAGATGCAAAGTTGAGAGAAGCTGAAGCGTCAAATCTGAGTCGTCTGCTTTCACAACCCGGCGAAACAGATGGTCGCGGCGATGTTACCGGAAGAGTACGTGCCAGAGGAGACGGAACGGGGATATATCACGGTCTCGGTCAAGATGGTGGGGGCGGTGGACTCGTTGAAGGTGGCGGCAGACCTGGTGGCAATGATCCTCTCGGTATGGGTAGATTTCTCAATAGTCTTGATGGGCCTCAGGATGTCGTTTTCTGTCTTGATATATCAGCAAGTATGCAAGCTGCGGGTTTAAATAAACTTGATCTGGCACTTAATTCATTAAAGGATACTGTGATGATGCTTGGCACCGATGACAGATTTAATATCGTTCCATTCTCTTCTACTGCCAGGCTCATGAGTGAGAAGCTGCTTGAGGCAAACGAAACAAACATTAGTCGTGCATTGATGTATCTTGACACATTCACACCCGAGAGAATACAGAACAATGTAGGTACTAATATCCTTGCTGCGCTTGATAAAGCTATTAAGCAGAATTCAACTGCCATTGTTCTTGTAACTGATGGACTTCCGACGACAATGAAGGGACACAAAATTGAAACTGATCCTGAGAAAATACTTGAATTCGTGTCGAAGCATAACGTCAACAAAGCACGAATATTTGTCGTAGCACTTGAAATTGATTTACAACGTTCACCTGGCGCGTATCTGCTTAGTTCGCTTGCACATCAGAGTAAAGGTGACATCAAGGTTGTTGGATCTGAAAAGGTTGATGAGTTAAACCAATAACCTTACACATTGCTTGTTAGTTTATTATGGATCATAAATCGGCTTCAGACACAATACGGCAATTTCGGTTAGATGGTAAAGTCAGTCTTGTGAGCGGAGCAAGTCGTGGCATCGGCAGAGCCATGGCAGAAGGACTCGCAGGGGCAGGTTCAGACCTCGTCATCACAGGAAGGGAGATGGAAACGCTCTTACCTGTGGCACAACAGATCACCAACGAAACTAATAGAAAAGTTATACCTATTCAGTCTGACGTTGGCAACCTTGATGAAATTGATTCGCTTGTTGAGGAGACCGTCAAGGGTTTCGGAAAGATAGATGTATTGGTGAACAACGCTGGTGTCAACGTGCGTAATCCTGCTCTGGAATTCTCTGAGGAAGATTGGGATTTTGTTACGGATGTCAACCTGAAAGGTGCGTTTTTCCTCGCAAAAGCATGTGGTCAAGTTATGAAACAACATGGCGGTGGTAAAGTTATCAATACGCTATCACTCACGTCAGCAATTGGATTACCAACAAGTGTGGCTTATACTGCTGCAAAAGGTGGTCTCCTGCAACTAACAAAGCTACTTGCAGTTGAGTGGGCAGAACACAATATACAGGTCAACGGAATCGCACCCGGTTTCATCCGAACTGAGATGACTGCTCCTGCACAAGAAGATAAGCGAAACGAATGGATACTTAACCGTACTCCCGCAGACCGATGGGGTGAACCCGAAGACTTAGCCGGGTTGACAATTTTCTTTGCCTCTAATGCTTCCGACTTTGTTACCGGTCAGATGGTATTCGTTGATGGTGGTTTTATGGCAGGTAGCGATTGGAGGAAGCAGAGATAAATGGATTCTGAGTCAACGTTAACTGCTCTGGCGCATGCAAAAAAGTGTTTCGCTGAACATAAGATCAAAAATGTCAGATTGTTTGATCACAAACCGGTATTGAGAATTCAGGTCACCGAAGCAGATTTTGAACGTATCCTTGATATGCGAACCGAACTTGTTGAACAACTAAAGTCTACAGGTTTCCGTTTTATTGCTATTGATCTTGAGCAGAATAGCGAGAATTAATACTGATTAATTTCTAATGTAACTCTGAAGATACCCATCAACAAAACTTGAATAAATCACAGAAATGTAGTATAATTTATTCTTGATACAGTAGATATAGGAGTATATACACGAACAGGTAAGGAGACACATGCCGAATTCTGATCCTGAACCAGCACCAAAAAAAGAACTTGTCACAGCATACCTTAAGGAAGTCAAAGCGAAAGTAGATGCATGTATCTTTGACTTTCTTCCTACCACACATGAGCATCCAGATATACAAAAATTATATCAGATGATATTAGACTATCCGCAACGTGCGGGTAAAGGATTAAGACCTGCTCTCTGCTTACTCTTATGTGAGGTATTTGGCGGTGATCCGAAACGAGCTGTGAATACAGCAGCGGCATTAGAACTGCTTCAGAATTGGCTCCTTATACATGACGATATAGAGGACGGATCGGAATTACGTAGAGGTGAACCGTGTCTGCATCAGAAACATGGCATCCCTATGGCAATAAACGTCGGTGATGCATTACACTGCAAAATGTGGGAGATGCTACACAGGAATACCGAGATCCTTGGAGAGAGCCTCTCACTCAAAATTTTGTCGGAATTTATACAACTCAGTAACCAGGTCGTTGAAGGACAACACATAGAACTGAGCTGGGTGCACAACAATCAATGGGATATTGACGAAGATGATTACCTAAGGATGTGTATACAGAAAACCGCTTGGTATACATGTATAACACCGTGTCGCTTGGGTGCGATCATCGGTGGTGCAACCGTTGAGGAGACGGATGCTTTTATTGAAATAGGCAAATCCCTCGGTATTGCATTCCAGATCCAGGATGATGTCCTAAACTTAATCGGTGACGTTGGCAGATATGGTAAAGAGATCGGAGGAGACATCAGCGAAGGAAAAAGAACGTTAGTCCTGATACATCTCATTAATTCATGTAATCCATCAGAAGCGAATGCTGTTATTGAGATCATGGCACATAACAGGGATGAGAAAGACGAAACAGAAATACACAAAGTCTTGCAATTGATGAAAAAATACAATTCTATTCAATATGCACAACAATGTTCTACAAGATTTCTTATGGAAGCAGCAGAAAAGTTCAAGCAGGATTTCAAGCATGTTCCCAACAATAATGCAAAGCAGCTGTTTCTATCACTAATTCATTTTTTCGTTGAACGCGAATACTAAAAGAAGGAGAATGTATTATATGGCAAATAATGGAATTTCATCTGGTAAATTGAGAGGACTGATGAAACTGGCAGATTCAAACGGCAGATTTAAGATGATGGCAATAGACCAACGCGGTTCTATGGTTACAAAACTCTCTGAAGTGCTTGATATTGAAAAAACAGATGTTAAATACGATGATGTCGCTGCTGTCAAGACTTTAATCACACGGATTCTTTCACCCAATGCAACTGCTGTGTTGACTGATCCAATCTATGGACATCCATATTCATTAACGGAAATCCCGAGAGATGTAGCGTTGTTGTTGGCTTATGAAGAGTCAGGATATGTAAGCGAAGGTGTCAGTGAAAACGAGAGACTATCTAACCCAATTGAAAACTGGACTATCGCAAAAGCACAACGCGCAGGAGCTGATGCTATAAAACTACTTGCCTACTACCACCCAGATGCTTCACCTGTAACATTGAAACATCAACAGAAGTTCGTAAAGCATGTTGGGGATGAATGTGAGAAACATGACCTCCCATTCCTGCTTGAACTTGTTAGCTATGCACTTGAAGGGACAACGAAAAGTGTCGAATTTGCCAAGCAGAAACCTGATTTAGTTATACGCAGTGTAGAAGAATTCACGGCTCCAAAATATAAAGTAGACATCCTGAAATTAGAATTTCCCGCAGATTTGAAGTATACGACTGAGTACCAGGACCATGCATTTTATGCAGGTGATTCTGCCTACGACTTAGATGAAGTCAAAGATGTATGTAACAAATTAGATGAAGCATCAACATTACCGTGGGTTATCTTGAGTGCAGGGGTGGATATTGAAGAATTTATTGAAAATGTGAAACTTGCTGCAGGTGCAGGGGCAAGCGGTTTCTTGTGTGGACGTGCTATCTGGAAAGATGCAGTGGATTTTTATCCTGATACAGCTGCTGTTAGACAGTTTCTTGAAAATGAAGCAACGACTAATTTCCACAATGCAAATGCTGCCGCAGAGACTGCGTTACCCTGGTTTGAGCATCGTAATTTCGGAGGCGTGGAAAACATCAGTCTGTCTAAACAATCTGAAAATTGGTATCAGGACTATTCATAGTTTAGGCTCTTCATAGTAAGCGTTACTGATTTTGGTTGGAGGATTTCCTCGTAATGATTCAGAGAATATTGGGCGGTACTTTTAGCATCCAAGCGTTTCTTTGAATCATTAAGAGGATAACACTTTTTCAATTTTCTGAAGAATTTTTTGTGCAATTGCCAGTGTGGTTTCAGCAGTGACGAGTCCACCAATTTCTGCGACAAGTATCACAATAGTGTCTCGTACAAAAAGCCAATTGGCTCCTGTTTGCCAGACAGAGTCTCCGAGTTTGATTTCATCTGAAGAAACGGGTTGGTAGGCTGAAACGTGTCCACCGAGTTTTAGTAACGTTCGTGAGGTAAGTCGTTTGCGACCCTCATCTGCCGCAGTATTGGCTTTATCAGTTGAATCAAAAAACCAATAATGTATTGCAACCTGTTCAGCAGGTTTCTTATTTAACCACCACCTGTCCCGCCAACCAAAAAGTGCTATCGGTTCGGCGGGGGCAGTTGGAGAATAAAGTTCCTGGGAAGAACTTAAACTCGCCGAGTATTCTGATAAGTCTTCTGCCGTTAACTGAATTGATTCCAATGTAATATTCATAATACACATGTTACCATGTCCACAACCGAATTTCTAATAAAAATGTTCTGTTTTATTGAATATTTTTAACGAACAGAGCAACAAACAAATTAGAGCATCTATACAATACCCCATAAATGAATAATATTATCAGAAAAAGATACCTTTAGTGTTCTGAACATTGATTATGAAAATCCTTTCACGATACTGCCTTAAAGAGTTCATTCCACCATTCTTAATATCCCTTATCTGTTTCACCTGTATCATACTTTTTGATGAACTTTTTCGTCTCATTAAACTTTTTGTCAAGAAGGGTGTAGGTCCAATATATCTCATCGAATCGCTTTTATACATTGCACCAGCGACGGTGGTTTTATCTATTCCGATGGCAGCATTAGTTGCTATTCTATTGGCGTTAGGCCGTCTGGCAACGGATTCAGAGATAATGGCAATGCGGGCAAACGGTATTGGTCTACACCAACTCATGGTCCCTCTACTTGCTATGACTGTTCTTTTAAGTGTTATTGATCTTGCAGTGATTGAATATGTGCTGCCGCAAGCCACTCAGGCTTCAGTAAAACTCAAACGGGATATTCAGAAACATAATCCTGCGCTTATTTTAGAGGAGGGGACAATCATGAAGGAACTTCAAACGAAAGGTAAACTCTGGATGTATGAGTCAACTGACCCAGAAACAGAACGACTTCAAAATGTCAGAATATGGGATGAAATCTATCAAGGACAACCACGTTTGACAATAGCGAGAACTGCTATGCTCAGTTATGAAGGAAACGAGGCACAGTTGACACTATACGATGGACATACTTATGAACCGGTAATCGATAAATCTGATGGATATAGAATAACGCAATTTCAGGAACAGCAGATCGCACTTGACTTTACAAAAGACCTACAGCGGCGTGATTATACATCACAACATCCACAGACAATGCGTATTGGACAACTCAGCACATATATCGGAAAGTTAGCTGCCTCAATTAAACCGGATAAACCTTCTACATATACACTTAGCAGGCTCCGTTATGCCAGAGTTGAATACCACAAGAAATTTGCTTTGCCATTTGCTTGTTTAGCATTCGGTCTTATAGGGATTCCTCTCGGAATTATGGTAAAGAAAAATGGAAAAATGATAGGTTTTGGCATCGGTTTAAGTTTGATACTCCTATACTATCTATTGCTTCAAATTGGACAAAGCACAGGAACAAACGGACAAATGCACCCCGCATTCGCAATGTGGTTACCAAATCTGGTTATTGGTACTATAGGACTCATACTCATTGCCACTATATTTTACGAAAACAAAGTAAGGTCATTTATGAACAGAGAAAAAAAAATGCCTATCGTAGTAAATAGCAGAGCGGTAACTTGATGGACACCTCAGGAATACGTTTGAACATTCTTGACCGTTATCTGATTATAGAATACCTAAAAGCGTTCTTTGTTGGCTTTTTCTTCTTTAGTGCCCTCGTTGTGATTGTTCGTCTTTTAGATAAAGACATCAAGTATTTTGATGAAGATACCACCTACCTTTATGCGCTAAAAATTGTCCTGTTACAGGCTCCAAGACGGATAATGGAGATAGTCCCAGTATCAGGGTTTGTTGCGATATTTTTCGTCCTTGGTCGCCTGGTCAGGAACAATGAATTTGTTGCAATGAAAGCTGGTGGTATTAGTGTCTATCGTGTTTTAATTCCAGTGATACTTGTGACGTTAGTTCTCTGTGTACTCTTCTCTATCTTTTATAATAGGGTTGCCTCCCCAGCCTATCATCAAGCAAACCTATTGCAGAAAAAAACGGGTCCAACTTTCCGAAGATACCTTCCATTCATAGGTAAAGGAAATCGCGTCTTCTATCTAAATAGTATCAAACTAGATGATAAAAATATTCATGGGATCACAATTTGGGAAACAAGCGACGATGGTCTAATTGAACGGAGTATCTATGCTAAGAAGGCAACATGGACAGATACACACTGGCTACTCACTGATGGGAATATCCGTTACTTTGAAAATGAGATCGAGGTAGGTTTTGAAACATTTGAGGAGAAACAATTAGAACGATTTGAAGAACCAGAACGTTTTATTGGAAGCGACAAAGATCCACGAGCGATGACAATTAAGGAACTTAGAGAACAGATCGCATACAAAAAAGAAGCAGGACAAATATCACGGATAGAACAGGTAAAACTGCACCATAAAATCGCATATCCTTTCGCAGCAGTTGTCGTTGTCATGTTAGGAGCACCGATCGCAATTCGGTTCGGTAAAGCCGGCTTTTTTGCTGGGTTGGTCATTGCATTTTTCCTTGTCTTCATCTATTGGGCACTCTCCTTTGCGACATTTGAAGGCTTGAGTGAAAACGGAAAACTTCATCCATTCTTGGCATGTTGGGGAGCGAATATCCTATACGCAATTGTCGGTGCCATCCTCATCTGGCGTACACCGAAATAGTCAATAGATAAGGTTCAATTCAATTCCAATATGTCCTCATCAAGAATAGGTAATTTCTTTTTTAGAGTACGTAGTTTTACACCGATTCCTTTCATCCTTGTGTTGATCTACTTTGCCAACCCAACTATCCTCACAACAACCATCGGTCTATTCTTTACCCTGATAGGGGAACTGCTACGTATATGGACTGTCGGGTATGCCGGTGGTTCTACGCGCGCGACAACGTTAGGTGCAGCCCGTGATCTCGTGACAACAGGTCCATACGGTCACGTACGTAATCCGCTTTATCTTGGGAATCTCTTGATTAGCATCAGTATCTGCATCATTGCAAATGTCTTATGGCTAACTCCCTTTTTGGTTATCGGTTACCTTGTACAGTATCTCCCTATCATTACTGTAGAAGAAGCATACCTATTGGAATCTTGCGGTAGTGTCTACGAGACATATAAAGAGCAAGTTCCACGGTTCTTCCCACAATTCCACTCATATCAATCACCATCAACACACGACTTTTCTTTGACACGAGCATTTAATAGCGAAAAACGGACATTAACTGCTATATTCATTGTCATTGCAGCACTTTTTGTTAGACAGATTTTTTAGAAGACACGTTCTGTTTCTACAGTATCTGAACCGTTTTTAACTTGACATCTATTTTCTGTAGATGTTATATTATTAAAATACACAAGTCAAGAGTGTGTATGGCATTTGCACATCTACATTCACAACACCAACATAATTTCAAACAGAGGGAGATTTTTTTTTGATGAAGAGACCTTTTTTCTTACTTATATTACCATCTGTTCTTGCTACCTTGTTTTTGCTGCCGATCCATCTGTCAGTTGCACGAACATTTAACAATGATTTTGAGACGGGGGATCTCACGGATTGGGAGAAGACGGGGACAGCATTTGACTTCCAACCCACATGGGGAGATAACCCAACAGCAAGGGCCCGAAATCAACCCTCACAACACCAAGGTGACTGGTGGCTCGGACTATTTGAGAAATACCAAGGTCCAGATAAAGGAGCAGAACTTGGACAGAGTGCTGGTCAGACACAAGGGGATGCACCGCTCGGAGAACTTACATCAATCGAATTTAAGATCATCGGTCATACAATCAATTTCCTTATCGGAGGTGGAAACCATCCATGGGGAAGTGCTGCACCATGTTGCGTTAATCTGGTAATCAATGAAGAGGTAGAACTTTCTTCAACTGGTAATGCTACAGAGACGATGAGTCGTAAAGAATGGGACGTCTCTGACTTGAGAGGCAAAACTGCACAGATCGTCGTCGTTGACAATAATGGCGGTGGATGGGGACATCCAAACTTTGATGACATTCATCAGGCAGATGCCAATGGAAATAATATCCCTTGGGATCGTGTCATGGCAGTTGAAGCACAAGGAAAATTATCTGTCAGTTGGGCACAGATGAAAAAATACTACAGGTAAGTTCACTTTCTATAAAATTCGTATTATGATGAAATATGAAAATGATTAAAGGAGTTATTAATATGAGAAGTAAATTCTGTTATATCCTATTTGCCATTTCTCTATTTGCTATCTTATTTGCATTGTCAACTCATCCTACTTTCGCACTAACCTTTAATAATGACTTTGAGACAGGGGACTTGACTGATTGGGAAGCAGATGGTAACGCGTTTGATTTTCAACCCACATGGGGCGACAACCCAACTGCTCGTAACAGGGGACAAGCATCAAACCATCAAGGTGACTGGTGGATAGGAGGTTTTGAAAAATATCAAGGACCAGACAAAGGCGCATCACTCGGACAAAACCCAGGGGATGTTCAAGGAGATGGTCCGCAAGGATCCATTACATCAATTGAATTCGTTATTATCGGTGATAAAATGAACTTCCTAATTGGCGGAGGTATACATCCTTGGGATACTGATCCTAACCCCTGCTGTGTTAATCTCGTAATTGACGAGGAAGTCGTACGCACTGAGACCGGGAATAACAGCGAAACAATGCAGAGAAAAGAGTGGGATGTTGCCGATCTGAAAGGTCAGACCGCACAGATTGTTGTTATTGACCACCATGGTGGTGGATGGGGACATCTCAACTTTGACGACATCCATCAAGCCGATAGTAGCGGAAATATACCTTGGTCACAAGCAACTGCAGTTGAAGCACGTGGAAAACTGGCTGTCAGTTGGGCACAGATGAAAAAGTTCTATAAATAGTTTTGTGTGCCTACTATAAGGTGGACGGCACACGGCGTGTGCCTACTACTATTAAATTAAGGAGGAATGTTAGATGAATAAGATTTTCGTATCAGTGCTTTCTCTTCTGCTCATATTCCTGTTGCTTATAGTTGTGAATGATCTTACAGCAAAAACATTTAACAACGATTTTGAAACAGGCGACCTAACGGATTGGGAGAAGACAGGGACAGCATTTGACTTCCAACCAACGTGGGGAGATAACCCAACAGCAAGGAACCGAGGACAACCTTCACGACACCAAGGAGATTGGTGGCTCGGCCTCGCTGAAAGATACCAAGGTCCTGACAAAGGTGCCGAATTGGGACAAAGTCCCGGAGATATGCAACTGAACGATGCAGGTGCCGTCGCACCAGATTTTCCACAAGGCACTCTTACATCAATTGAATTCATGATTGTAGGGGATACGATGAATTTCCTGATGGGTGGTGGAAGTCGTCCATGGGGAACAGCGGAACCGTGCTGCGTTAATCTTGTGATTGATGAAGAGGTTGTCCGATCCGCTACCGGCGACAACAACGAAAGCATGACACGGAAAGAGTGGGATGTTTCCGACCTAAAAGGTCAATACGCACAAGTTGTCGTTAATGACCTAAGCAGCGGTGGATGGGGACATCCAAACTTTGATGATATCCATCAAGCCGATAGTAGTGGAAACATACCTTGGTCGCAAGTGACAGCCGTTGAAGCACAAGGAAAACTTGCTGTCAGTTGGGCACAGATGAAAAAGTTCTACAAATAGTCCCGTGTATATTTAATTATGTTCTTAAGAGTAGTAGGCACGCTCCGCGTGCCGTTGACAACATTAAAGACGCGAGAAGACGGCACACGGCGTGTGACTGCTACTCTTAAAAATAATTAGGGAGAAATGTAAGATGAATAAAATATTACTTTCAATGCTTTCTCTACTCCTCATTTTCTTGTTGCTTTTAGTTGTGAATGATCTTACAGCAAGAACATTTAACAACGATTTTGAAACAGGCGACCTAACGGATTGGGAGAAGACAGGGACAGCATTTGATTACCAACCTACTTGGGGAGATAACCCAACAGCAAGGAACCGGGGACAACCCTCACAACACCAAGGTGACTGGTGGCTCGGACTCGCTGAAAGATACCAAGGTCCTGACAAAGGTGCAAAGCTGGGACAGAAACCGGGTGATATGCAACAGAATAATGCTGGTGCGACAGCACCAGATTTTCCACAAGGCACATTAACCTCAGTAGAATTCAAAATTGTAGGAGAAACGATGAATTTCCTTATGGGTGGTGGTAACCGTCCTTGGGGTTCAGCAGAACCGTGTTGTGTTAATCTTGTGATGAATGATGATGTCGTTCGAACCGTTACCGGTAACGAAACTGAGAGTATGACGCGAAGAGAGTGGGATGTTTCTGATCTAAAAGGTAAAACCGTCCAACTCGTCGTTATTGATCAAAGCAGCGGAGGATGGGGACATCCAAACTTTGATGATGTTCATCAAGCAAATGCCAGTGGAAAGAATATACCGTGGGACCAGATCATGGCTGTTGAAGCACAAGGAAAATTAGCAGTCAGTTGGGCTCAGATGAAAAAGTATTACCGATAGAAAGAATAAACAAACATCTATCATCATAAGGTATCTTGCCATTGTGGTGATAGATGTACTATAATAAAGTTAATAATTAATGAGACATTTTGCCGTTTACGAAGACCACCAGCGTAGGGGCGAGGTCACCCTCGCCCGTTGAGGTCACCTCGCCCGTTGTGGCGTGTTTCATATATTCTAAAGTTCACTATAAACCTGCACGTTGACGAAACTTATTATAAGTCTTCAATATTCCCTGTTCCATCGTATATGTAGGTGTAAATCCTATCTCCTCAGCGATTGCTGTTGCGTCATAATCCCATGAAATTCCAAACAGACCAGATTCTATTTCAATCTGTGCTTCCGGTACGATAGATTTCAGGTACGCAACACCTTCTCTGACAGGACGAATTCCGCCCTTGACATTGAAGACCCGTGTTTCTGTTGTTGGACATGTGCATGCCATAGTAATCGAACGGGATACATCTTCTACATACTGCCAATCAACCGCATCATCACCGAAAGGGCATACATGTGGTATCCCTAAAGCAACATCTTCAATCATTTTTGTCGTGAATGAACTCATTCCCCGCGTCCGTCCAACCCCGTAGACTGCTGTAAAACGCAGGCCGATTGAATCTACACCGTAAGCATCAAAATAGTGCATCGCGTATCTTTCATTAAGAGACTTACAAGCACCATAGATGAACTTAGGATAGTGGGGTGCATCGTTAAGAATTTGCTGGTGATTATAGTCTTCAGGTGAGCCGAACACCGCAACACTACTTGCCCAAACCACGCGCTTTAGATTGAAGATACGTGCCGCTTCAAATACATTGATTGTGCCTTCACACACGACCTTTAATGCTTGCGGTGGATTCGCGTTACAGGCGGGAACTTGCCAGGAAGCAAGGTGAATAATCCGATCAATATTATGCTCCTGAACTGTACGTAAAAGGTGGGGTAAATCCGTTATATCTCCTTGAACAAATTCAAATCTATCAATCTGTTCGTCGGACAACACCATTCTTGGAATAGTCAGGTCGTACGAGAAATCGTAAATAACGATTTTTTCACCGGCAGCTAAGAGATCTCTAATGACATAGGTACCGATACATCCCATCCCACCGGTGATCAGATAAGCCATTCCGTAAACTCCTTGTGCGTTTTTTATTATTATTCCGATGGTCTGTCCATATTCATCGGTTCATCCACATTGACAAGTATTTCATCACCTTCAATTCTGATGGGATAAACGGGTATACTTTCTTCACCGGGCCAAACACACTCCCCTGTTTTCACATCAAATTCCCACATGTGCATAGGACAAGTTATACATCCTTTGTCAAGGAATCCATAAGTCAACACACCACCGAGATGTGGACATATATTGTTCATTGCATAATACTCACCCTCAACGTTATAGATACCAATGAAAACACCTTCTACCTTGACGCCGATACATGTACCCGGTTGTATCTCGTCGGTCGTCGCGGCTTTTACAAACTGTGACATATATGTTGAAACTCCAAAGAAAAAGAAATTATATGTGATTACGAATTCATTTGAAACAAATACAATGATGGTATGTTAACGGGAAATAACTTTCCCTTCACCTCGCGGATCAGTGCCTCCATCTTGGTAGGATCCATCGTTCCAAACACGTATAACATGTCCTGGTCCGCCGATGTTGCCATCTCTTTTTATATCATGACCGAGTTTTTCCAAACCTTCAATTACCTCTTCACCAGCACGAGTTTCAACCTGAATTGGTTCAGCACCATCGCAATGGAACCGTGGGGCATCTACAGCTGCTTGTGCAGTGCTTTGTAGATCCATCAGACTAACGCTAATATTAAGTTGATTGTTTGGAATTGTACGTCCCCCAGGGATCCCGTAAGTGGCAAAAGGTTTACCGTTCACCGTGGCAAGGCACGGCCCCATGTTATGTAATGGACGTTTCATAGGAGCGATGGAATTCGCTAACCCCGGTCTTGGATCGAAACGACCTACTCCGTGTCCAAAGAGTAGACCTGTACCGGGGACTGTAACCATTGAACCGAATCCACCACCGTGTGTCTGTGTCAGAGATACCATATTTCCTTCAGCATCAGCAGTAGAGATATGACTTGTGCAGTACATCGGTTCATGGTAGACCACCTCACCCGGTTGCGGTTTTTCAAGTCCCGCGTTCAGTTTCTCACTTAATTCCTGAGTAAAACTATCTGAAAGTTCACGCGTAATATCTATATCAACGAAATTTGGGTCGCCGAAACGACTCAACCTTTCATACCAACAGATTTTCATGGCTTCAGCAAAAAGGTGGAATCTTTCAATCGTTGACATGGATGCCACATCAAACTTCTCTACTAATCTGAGCATCTGTAATGTCGTT
Organism: Candidatus Poribacteria bacterium; assembly: GCA_009839975.1. GTDB lineage: Bacteria > Poribacteria > WGA-4E > WGA-4E > WGA-3G > MSPOR6. The sequence goes on along the minus strand of VXOP01000439.1, from coordinate 15,123 downwards.
AATCCGCCTGCACCAAGCGGGGATGTGTATACCGAATAATCACGATATTGTATCCGATAAGGTTCTGTTATGAATGCCCGGTAATTTTTCAGATCATCAACTGTGAGACATCCACCTAACCTTTGAATGTGTGTTGCTATTGTTTCGGCAATTTTCCCTTCATAGAATGCGGTATGTCCTCCTTCAGCTACAGCCTCAAGTGTTTTTGCCATGTCTGGATTTGTAAGCACTTCACCTTTTTTAGGTGGTTTTCCATCTTTTAGAAATACGCGTGCTGTTTCAGGAAATTCCTTTTTCCACCGTTCAGCATTCCCCGCAATTCCGCCTCGGTTGGATGCATTTGGTGCGAACCCGTATCGCGCGGAATTAATCGCAGGTTTTAACACATCCGCGAGAGGTAGTGTTCCGAATTTGTCTAATGTTAAACATAAGCCAGCCACAACCCCTGGAACACCGATAGATAATGGACCGTGGATGTTAACACGTCCTGGCACACGGTATCCAGCAGGCACATCAGGAGCCGCTTCAATTGTAAACATATCTGCAGAGGCTGCTCCCGGTGCTGCCGAGTTATAGTCAATTGCAACGACATCCTGCGTTTTCTTTAAATACACTAAAACACAACCACCGTAGCCAGCAATTCCGTTTTGTGAAGGTTCTACGACACCTTCTGTGAAGGCAGCAGCGACAGCTGCATCCACAGCATTTCCGCCTGCCAAAAGCATATCAAAACCTGCTTTAGCCGTTCGCGGATGCGGTCCAACAACTGTGCCGTATTTTGTTTTGTGGAATTTCAATTAGTATCCTTTTACGAAGACCACTCATCGTAGGGGCGAGGTCACTTCGCCCGTTTTAGTATCGTTTTACAAAGACCCCA
>VXOP01000439.1:0-14236 GCA_009839975.1 Candidatus Poribacteria bacterium | reverse complement strand
CATCGTAGGGGCGAGGTCACTTCGCCCGTTTTAGTATCGTTTTACAAAGACCCCATCGTAGGGGCGAGGTCACTTCGCCCGTTTTAGTATCGTTTTACAAAGACCCCATCGTAGGGGCGAGGTCACCTCGCCCGTTGTGGCGTGTTTCATTAATTCTATAGTTTACATAAGTTAGCACTTCTATTCTCTGTTAGAATGAGAGGCATCCACGCCCAGGAACATAATGCTGAGAGAAAAATATACCGAATGTAATTGGCATCATATCGTCTTCGGGTAATGAAAAGAAAGGTCTATCTATTCGTATTTCAAACTTCAGACGGCTCTTTGTCAGACGGAGCATTGAGATACCGCCGACAAAGTATGCGCCTAACCCAGAATCCTGTCCTGATTCGTCATCTTCATAGTAGTAGTCATTAAAGTAATCGTAGTTATCATAGTAATACGGATCCTCATAGGATCTACCAAAGTCTTCATAGGATCCACGAAAGATTGAAAGTCCACCCCCTACATAGGGTGATATGTTCTTTGCATTGAAGAAATAACGACCCCCAATTGACCAAGATGCGAACATATATTCATCATCACTTCCGCTCAACCGAAATTCTGTTCCGACACCATACTTAGGTGTTTCATAAGACCACCCAAATTCATATCCCGGATTAGCAGTCGCGTCTGTGCCAGGGATAAAAGCACCGAAAATACCCAAATTCCAGAGCGATTCACCCGGTTTCTTATTGAGTTCAGCTGCTTCATGGGAAGTGACGGTTTCCATGTCAATAGCTTGCTCAATCTCTTTATCATTGATAAGAGCATCAACCAATCTCGGTGCAGCTTTAATCACTTCTTCTATATTATCAATCCACAACTGTTTTTCGTCTAACACCGTGCCTAATGGCATTTCATGACTGAGTTTGACAAGGATTTTTTGTCCTAATCGGTTAAATGTAATGCGATAAACCGTGCCTGAGGTCCTTGTTCTGTCAACCGGATCGTCAACTGGAACACCGAGTTTTCGGAATTCAGTAGCAATTAACATAGCAGCACTCTGAGCATCAATCTCCTCAATCCCAGGATGCTCTCCTATCAATACAGTAGCAGGTTTTGGGTTTTCAGGTGACGAACGCTCTTGCGCGAAAACTTCAGTATAGGCACACAGTATGAGTAGAGCCGTCAAGAACAACGTATATTTAAAAAGACATCGCTTTTGCATTTTCCGCAATATCCTCCGATTATTTGGCGGTATTAAGGGTATAAATTAGTATCGTATACTATTGATACTACCGATCATTGCAAACATTGATATGATAATCAAGAAACCCAATCCACAACTTATTGCAAAACCTATTGCAGCATATTTCAACTGCTCGGTACGCGCCTTTGCTTGGTATGCTTCAGTATAATACATTGTATACTCATGGGATTTTTCAATCAACCTTGAAGCAGGTGGTGTCGGCTGATAGATATAGGCAATGAGGAGCCCTATTAGGTTTATAAAGAACCCGACAACAATCCACAGTATTTTACTAACATCCGTTTCGGCATCTTGTTCAGCAATCATACGTGCTTGACTTGCATCATTGTTCATCTTCTAACTCCTATTTGTGTAGTGAAAATAAAATCGTAAATAACGCTTGATCTATATGTCAATTCCAAACATTAGAAAAAAACAGGAAACTCCCTGCGAAATATGTAAACATCATAATCCAACCAATTATTACAAACCCAAATGGCACGATACATCCAATGAGCGTATAGGTGAGTTGGATACTCCTTGCTTTAGATTTGTATGCTTCTGTATAGAACAGTCTAAATTCATCTGATTTATCAAAGAAACGTGTTTCAGGTGGTGGGGGTTGATAGATATACGCAATTAATATTCCAATCAAGTTTAATGCCAAACCTGCAACAAGCCAGATTATCTTGTTAACATCATGTTGGGCATCCATCTCAGCTGTAATGTGTGTTTGATGTTGATTTGCGTTCATGGTTCAGACTCCGAAAGTTAAAATCTTCTTTTGTGTATATTACCTGAATTTATGTTCATCTTCAACCCTTTTTCTATCAGTATCACTATTCTATTCCCTTTCTCTTCTGAATATGCAGAAAATACGGAATATGTATAGATATAGCATCTGCGAAGAGCATAATATACTATTGATTTTCTCAAATACAAAAAGGGACTAAGTTAGAATTATCTAATATTTGAATACATTGTGAATATTAATGCAATGTAAATTAGTACGAAAATAAACATCAAAGCAAGAACGACAAGAAATCCGATGACTGCAAATTTCACTTGGATGTTCCGAGTTGTTGATTTATAGGATTCTGTATAGAATACAACATACTCCTGCGTTTTCTCAAATGTGCGTGTTGCAGGTGGAGCTTGTTGATAGATGTAAGCGATGAGAATCCCAACGATGTTTAAGGCTAATCCAACGACAAACCAGAGGATCTTGTTTGTATCTGATTGCGCGTCTCGTTCAGCATCTATTTCAACCTGTTGCCGATTTACATTCATCTCCATTAACCTAACCTCCTATTTTAATAGCACGTCTTTCTATAGTTGCTTGTCTTGCAGCATCAATTATTGCAAGGTTATGATAGGCTTTCTCTGGACTAATTGGTAGCGATTCACCTTTACTGAGTGCATTAAATGTCGCTTCAAAATATCCTTGATGTCCACTTGCATCCTTCAGTCCATCCTCATCAAGATTTGGCAGTTCAATCTGTTTCCATCCCTCAGTCCGTTTATATTGAGACAGCGCATCTTTAACGTTATAGCGATGTCTTATTCGCAGCGATCCTTCTTTGGCATGGACTTCACACCAACCAAAGTCTGTTGCTGGAACACACCATGCCCCTGAGATTGTAGTGATAGCACCGTTTGCATGTTCACAGAGAATCATCGCAAGGTCGTCAACATCAATCTCAAGGTGCATTGTCTTAACACGGGCTTCAACATAACGCACTGGAGACTGAATCAGTGTGCAGACAGAATAGATTTCATGATAACTCGTATCACTAATACAACCACCACCTTTGGATTTACTTGCACGCCATGCAAGAGCAGGTGTTGGGTGATTGGCCGAGAAGTCAGATGGTTTTAGACCCATTCCTGTACTCCGTCCGTAATAGGTTGTGCCGATTTCTGGCAACATGGCAATTGCTGTTTGCATACCTGCAGTATAGAGGTAGTTATGTACGACTGTATATGGTATACCGTTGCTATTGATGGCTTCCAGAATCCTATCTGCTTCTTCAAGAGAAGTTGCCATCGGTTTCTCTGATATTATTGCGACATCTGCGGATGCTGCTTCAATAACTTGTTCTGCATGCAATGAATGGGGTGTGGCTATTACAACAGCATCAATATCAACATTCGCGAGCATATCTCGATATTCAGTGTATCGGTTCTGTGTCGGCAGGTTGAAGTCTTGACCAACAATCTCAAGGTTCTCAGGAACAACATCTGCTATCGCTGTTACCTTTACTATCTTTGAGAGCGAATGGTATGCCCGCGCATGCGTTTTTTGAACTATACCACCACAACCTATAAGACCTAAACGAATTGGTGAAGTCATTATATTTCTCCTTACAAGTAGTTTACCACATTTTAGTTTTGTACAAAAGGTTTTTGTGAAAATTTAACACAGGATTTTTTAACATCTACGCAATCAGATATGCTATAATAGCAGCATATATTTTCAACTGAAAGGAATAGATTATGAGTCAAGAAGAAAAGAATAAATCTGATGAAAATGAAAAATCAGAACCTGAAGATAATCTTTCTGTCACACATCATAGTGTAACGATAAATGGTAAGGAGTTGAATTACACCGCAACGACTGGCACATTGGTCTTAAAGGAAGAAACTGATAAAGAGGGTGAAAAACCGAAGGCGTCAATATTCTTTATCGCCTATACTTTAGACGATGTTAAAGATACGTCAAAACGTCCAGTGACTTTCTCTTTCAACGGTGGACCTGGTTCTTCATCCGTGTGGTTGCATTTAGGCGTGTTGGGACCGCGGCGCGTTAAACCTGATGAACACGGAAATCCACCTCAACCACCATATCAACTAACGAATAACGAATTTTCTATCCTGGATAAGACAGATCTTGTCTTTATCGATCCTGTGAGTACCGGTTTCAGTAGAGCCGTACCGGGTGAAGAAGCGAAACAGTTCCACGGATTTCAGAAAGATATTGAGTCAGTCGGTGATTTTATTTTACTCTATTTGGGACGCTACCAACGTTGGCGTTCACCGAAATTCCTAATTGGGGAAAGCTACGGAACAACGCGAGCATGCGGACTGTCAGGATACTTGCAGGACAGACGTGGTATGTATCTCAACGGTATAATGCTTGTTTCGGTCGTGCTAAACTTCCAGACCATTCGATTTGCTGCAGGGAATGATCTACCCTATATCCTCTTTTTGCCAACCTATACAGCAACTGCCTATTGGCATAACAGGTTAGATCAATTGGAAACTGAAACTGAAGACAGTTTTGAGAAGATATTGGATGAAGTGAGAGATTTTGCATTAGGTGACTATACTGTCGCTCTGATGCAAGGTTCTAACCTGTCAGATCGTAGAAGACAAGCGATAGTTAAGAAATTAGCGATGTATACAGGACTGTCAACGGATTACATCGAGAAGACAGATCTAAGAATCAAGATCCATCGGTTCTGTAAAGAGTTACTCAGGGATAAGGGAGAAACAGTCGGACGATTTGATAGCCGCTTTAAAGGTATAGACCGGGATTCTGCCGGAGAGAACTATGAATATGATCCAAGTTCTGCCGTTATTCAAGGTGCATACACTGCAACGTTGAACGATTATGTTCGGGGTGACCTGCAGTTTGAGAGTGATCTCCCCTATGAAGTACTGAGTGGACGCGTACATCCTTGGAATTATGGGGGACATCAGAACGAATATGTCAATGTAGCCGATACATTGCGAAAAGCAATGACTACGAATCCGGCATTGAAAGTCTATGTTGCTAACGGTTACTTCGATTTAGCAACACCGTTTCTAGCTTCAGAATATACATTTACACACCTCGGTCTTGACAAATCGTTACAGGACAACATTACTATGGCTTATTACGGTGCGGGACACATGATGTATATTGATATGGACGAATTGAAGAAGATGAAAGCGGATATGGATGCGTATCTTGATGCTACGCTTTCTGATTTATAGTGCACTTGTATACTGAAGGTCTACATGAGCTATCAAAGAGATTTTGAAAAGAGACTCAACGTCGCAGTCGTCGGAGTTGGATCACACGGCTATCGGAATGTTCTGCCGACTATGACGTTTCTTCCAGTGAAGTTACAAGCCTTCTGCGATGTCAATATTGAACGGGCAGAACTGACTGCCAAACAGTATGGTGTTAAAAGATGCTATAAAGAGATGGGAGACATGTTTCGGCATGAGGAATTAGATGCGGTATTTCTATGCGTACCGCCTCGTCTCCATCCAGAACTGACGTGTGAAGCGTTAGATGCTGGGTTGCATGTTTGGTTAGAGAAACCGCCAGGAATGTTCGCAAGGGAAGTCGAGGCGATGATTCGGCACCGAAATGACCATATTGTTGTTGTTGGATTCAAGAAGGCATTCATGCCTGCTACGCAGAAGATTATTGAAATCTTCAACACGGATGTATATGGTCCTTTGCGGACTCTGTTAGGTGTGTATCCGATGTCTATTCCGAGTGATGGGGAACGGATCCTGCGCGAACGGGAACATACGAACTGGCTTCAAAACGGTGTTCATCCTTTATCGTTGTTGTTGGCAGTAGGTGGAAAAGTTTCTGCTGTTACTGTTCACCGCGCTAAACATGGCGGTGGTGTATGTGTCATTGAATTCGCGAACGGTGCAATGGGAAACTTCCATTTAGCAGATGGTGCCAGACATGGTCAACCATCTGAACTCTATCAGTTCTTCGGGGATGGATGCCATGCTGAGATACGAAACGGTACGCAGGTGCTGCTGCAACGCGGCATGCAATTTGATTATCGGGACAGCACGAGTTTTATGACAGAGGGTTTCGATAGCGGAGCAATCGTGTGGGAACCGCAGCATTCACTCGGTACACTTGAAAACAAAGGACTTTTCATACAAGGTTTCTACCAAGAGATGCGTTATTTTTGTGACTGTATTCTGGAAGGAAAACCTGCAGAGATGGGATCGCTTGAGTTCGCATTAGAGGTAATGAAGGTGTATGAGGCGGGATTGCGCTCAGAAGGAAACAGGATTGTTATATCCTAAATTCAATTGAAAACCTAAACGAACTATCATACTTTGGTTCAATATTTACCAACAGAACAGATTGATCCTGAAGTTACTGATGTGCTTGACGGTATATTGGAAATTGCCAATAAAGCAAAACCGTTGAGTACTTGAAAACCTGTTCAATGGAGGAACCGTGGAATATAGAAGACTTGGAAACTGCGGATTAAAAGTATCCGAAATCTGTTTGGGCACGATGACATTCGGACATGGTACTGACGAAGAAGAATCTGAGCGGATGGTACATCTGGCTTGGGATACAGGGGTCAATTTCTTTGATACGGCTAACTCCTATGCGGAAGGAGAATCAGAAAAACTTCTCGGCAAAGCACTTAAAGGGAGACGTCGTGATGCTATTGTAGCAACGAAGTTTTTCAATCCGATGGGGCCCGGAATTAACGATTCTGGTATGTCCCGTGTGCATATTATGCAGGCTATTGACGATAGTCTTATGCGGCTACAGATGGATTATGTGGACATATATTACATTCATCATGTTGACACGCAGACACCTTTAGAAGAGATGTTACGCGCTTTAGATGACCTTGTACGTGCGGGGAAGGTGCGTTATACCGCATGTAGCAACTATCAAGCATGGAGATTGTCTGAAGCATTGTACCTAAGTGAATCGCTCAACTTGGAGAAATTTGTATGCTATCAACCACAATACAGTCTCGTTGTCCGCGACATTGAGCAGGAGTTGGTTCCACTTTGTGAATATAAAGGTTTGGGGATAGTCGTGTGGAGTCCATTAGCTGGAGGATTTCTATCTGGCAAGTACAGACCAGGAGAACGGACCCGACAAGGCTCACGTTCTGAAGAGGGTTGGGCATTTCCACACCGTTATTTTGCTGCAAATGCAGATGAGACTTTGCAGATGCTTCTTGAAGTAGCGGACGAGTTACGACGAAGTCCTGCTCAAGTCGCTCTCAGATGGGTACTTGAACAACGCGCGATTACCTCTGTGATTGTCGGTGCCCGAAATACGCAACATTTACTGGATAACCTTGGTGCAAACGAGTGGAAGTTAGAAGGTGACGCATTGGCAGGTTTAAATGAAGTTTCATTACTACCTGACCGATATCCAGAAAACATGGAAAAAAATATGCACGAACGACGAGACAGTGCAGTCAGAATGCCGCTACGGTTTTCTTGACAGGATAATATACAGTACTTCAATTCTACGCACTTACTGAATGCGTTGAAAAGCCGAACTTTTATCAAAAATATCAGACTAAAAATTAACTGGAATTAATTAAAACGGTCAGGTAATATTCTAATATTCCAATTTCTCTGAAAAACTTCTGTTGGGAGTAATACCATTTCTATCAAATTTTCTCTTATTGCCGAGTGTTAAAAACGAAACGGAGAACGGCACAATCTGGAAAGATTGTGCTACAATAAAGAGACCTTCTCAATTAGAAATGGTATAAGAATCATCCGATAAATCTGGGGGAATTTCTATGAGTAAATGGAAAATAGTTACGATTAGTACGATAGTTATCCTTGTAGTTGGTGCTGCTGTAGTCATCGGACGCATGGTATTTGCAACCAAAGATCGTAATGGTAATTCAGATACACCTGCAGTAGAGACAGCTACTGTTGCGCGCGATAATATTGATGTAAAAATTGATGCTACTGGTACCATCAAACCGTTGAATATCGTTGAAATCAGCTCTAAAGCAAGTGGTAAGATTTTAGAACTCCGTGTTGATGCAGGCGATTACGTAGAAAAGGACGACATCATCGCTGTTATTGAGAAAACCTATGTAGAGATTAGTCTGGAACAAGCAGAAGCAGATTTAAAAGCAACTGAAGCACGCTATCAACAGGCTGAAATTGACATTCAGCTACAGCAGGAACAATCTGAGATTCAGATCCGTCAATCCAGAGAATCACTTGCAGAAGCAAAGAAACGTTTAGAACAGATAAAAGAACAGATTAGACTTGAGAAAATTGCAAACAGACGGGGTGTAAAAGATGCAGAAAATAGTTTGAAGATTGCTAACCTGCGATACAAACTGTTGACATCCGAAACAGTCCGAGAAGAAACGAAAAAACGAGCAGAATCATCTGTTACACAAGAGAAAGTTAACCTGGATCTCGTCAAAACTGAACACGAAAGAAATGAGGAACTGTTCAAACAGGAGCTCATTTCAAAGGCTTCTCTTGACGCATCACAAGCTCAATTCCGTTCTGCTGAGGCACGTTACCAATCAGCAGTTGAGCAGCTAAAGTTGGTTGAACAACCTGCCAGTGAAGTCGAACTTGAACTGGCACAAGCAGATATTAAGAAAGCAGAATTCTCTTTAGAGGTCGCTAAGGAGAAAATTGAAGCTGAAGCCTCACGGGATATGGATATTGAACTACAACAACAACGCATTTCACAAGCAGAAGATGGCTTAAAACTATCACTTACAAACCAAAAACAGATTGACAGGAAACAACGTGATCTTGAAAGTGCAAAGGCATCCCTAAAACGGAGTCAAGGTCAACGAGACCTGCGACAGATAGAATTTGAAGATACTATCATCAAAGCTCCCATTTCTGGCACGATACTCGAAAAAAAGGTTGAAGAAGGACAGGTCATCACTTCACGTTTATCTTCTATCGCCTCATCAGAAGGACAGACGTTAGTGACCATGGCAGACCTTAACACTGTATATGTCGTTACTGAAGTAGATGAAACGGACATCGGCAAAGTCCAGATAGGACAACCTGTTACAATCACTGTGGAAGCTTATCCCGATATGCCATTTGAAGGAGAGGTATTGAAAATCGCACCGATAGGACAGGTGATTCAAAACATTACAACCTTTGAAGTTACTTCTGAGTTGAAAAATGTTGGCGCACCAGATACGCGGCAAGGTACGCGGCGACGTGGCGGTCCTCCACCCGGAGCAATGGAAAATATGACGGATGAACAACGGGAACGTTTCCGTGAAATGCGCCAACAACGACAAGCAGAAGGGGAAAACCAGAACCGACCAAACCCTCAGGAAACAACAACACAAACCCCCGTAGAACCTGACATTGCTAAAGTTGAAGAACAGGAAGAAGCAGCTGAAGATGATTGGGGATCCCTATTTGGCGGGTTCATGGCAGAAACAACCACAGAAGAGGTCTCTGATACACCTCAACGGGCAGAAACGCAGGAAACAAATAGAACCCCTTTTCTCAGACCGGGTATGAATGCAAGTGTTGAGATTTCTGCTGTAAATAAGACGAATGTCCTCACGTTACCAACCGAAGCTGTGCTTGACATGCGCGGTAGGAAAATGGTGAGGATTATCGGACCTGATGGACTACCCGGACGTCCGCAACCTATCGTTGCAGGGGTCAGCAGTTTTGATAAAATTGAGATCATTTCTGGACTCGCAGAAGGTGATGTGGTAGCAATTGGTGGATTCCAGAGAGGGAACAATGGCAGTGAGATGTTTAGACGTATGATGCAGAATCCCGCATCAACGGTAAGACGCATGGGTGGCGGTGGCGGACCACGAGGAAGGTAGACACAAAGGAGAGAGTTTATGAGCATCCTTGAAAGTCTTGCAAACGCATTTCGCGGACTATTAGCAAACAAACTTCGCTCAATTCTAACAATGTTAGGTGTTATTATCGGCGTCGGGGCAATTATTACGACAACTTCTATAGGAGAAGGGGCAAAAGCGGACATCACTGAACGGATTCAGACCTTGGGTGCAAACATCCTTGCGATACGACCGGGACAGAGTATGTTCCGAGGACGTAGCTCCGCAGATGCGCGAAGGACGCTTACCGTTGATGATATTTCTATTTTGCGCGAATATGGTCAGCATTTCAGCTACGTTACACCAGAAATCAGCAATCGCGCACAGGTAAAATTTCTAAATAAAAACACGAACACGACCATTGTTGGCACGTCTCCAGAATATCTCGTTACCGCTAATTTTAATGTTCAAAATGGAAGGTTTTTTACTGAAAATGATATCTTTTACAAGAAAACTGTCTGCGTACTTGGTAAGACCGTTGTAGACAATCTTTTTGAAAAACGGGATCCTGTTGGACAGAAGATCAAAATAAAGAACATCGGTTTTCATGTTTTAGGGGTTATGAAAGAGAAGGGGGCGAGTGGATGGCGGAATCCTGATGACCAGATTTTTATACCCTATACCACAGCAATGAAACGGGTATTTGGGAATGAATATCTCTCAAGCATCAGCATACAGGCGAAAAGTGATAAACATTTGGAAGACGCCGAAACAGAAGCAACCGAACTTATCCGGAAACAGCATAAAATACCTATCAACAAAGAACTTGATTTTCATGTCCGTAATCAAGCAGAATTCATGGAGACATTGGAAGAATCAAGTCAAACATTTACAAACATGATCTTAGGGATCGCAGTGGTGTCTCTCATTGTCGGTGGCATAGGTATCATGAACATTATGCTGGTCTCTGTAACTGAGCGTACAAGAGAAATTGGTTTACGTAAAGCAGTTGGCGCGCAACGTTTGGATATTCTTTTTCAATTCCTCGTAGAATCAACAACGTTAGCCTTAATCGGTGGATGCGTAGGTGTCGGTGTCGGTATAATAGGTGCAGAAATGGTACCATCCCTGTGGGGATGGCGTACTGTGATTTCACCTATCTACGGATTACTTTCATTTATTGTCAGTGCACTCGTTGGTGTTTTCTTTGGCGCATATCCTGCATGGAAAGCAGCAAAACTCCACCCGATTGATGCACTTAGACACGATTAAACGTTATTATAGTAAAGTTCATAATTGAATAGACATTTCATCCCATACAATGATGACGAAAACCATCCAGCGTAGGGGCGAGGTCACCTCGCCCGTTGTGGAGCGTTTCAATATCGCTATACACGATGATACAAGATTGTATTCAACTCTAAATTAAGAAGGACAAAACATGTCAAAAATAGCAGTCATTGCAGGTGTAGGGCCCGGGTTAGGAGCAGCTATCGCACGAAAATTCGCAGACGAAGGATGCAATCTTGCTTTGTTGTCACGTTCATCTGCATATAGTATAAATCTATCAAAGAGATTGGAAGATACAGGTATTTCAGCAATCCCTATACCAACGGATATAACGGATGTTGGACAAGTAACCGACAGCTTTGCCCAGATTCGTCAAGAATTAGGTGTACCTGATATATTAGTTAACCACGCAGGTAATGCTGCGTGGGGAAATCTTTCTGAACTTACTGCGGAAGCATTTGAAAATTCATGGCGGGTATGTACGCTCGGAGCATTTCTTTGTGTGAAGCAAGTTGTACCAGGTATGATTGAAAAAGGGGAAGGTACTATCCTATTTTCTGGTGCGACATCAGCAGTTCGCGGCAGGTCAGGTGCAATCGCATTTAGCAGTGCAAAATTCGCGATGCGTGGTTTAGCGTCTTCACTTGCACGGGAAGTTGGTCCACAAGGCATTCACGTAGCGCATGTTATTATTGATGGTATCATAGATTCACCAAATCTACGTGAAAGGTATAAGTTATCTGAAAATGAACCTTTACTGAAACCTGACGCGATTGCCGAAACCTATTGGGCACTGGTTCAGCAGGAACGGAGTGCGTGGAGTTTTGAGGTAGATGTGCGACCCCATAATGAGGAATTCTTTACGTAAAGCAAGAAAACACGCGATTTCAATTAAATACCCTGATTGGCATGTTCTCAATCAGGGTATTGTCTTTTGACGCATGTAGTTTAAAACGTACTATCACGGTTCGTTATAGGACACCAGCGCGTTGTTTGTAGGTAACGCAACAGAACATCTTTGGCATCTGACGTGCCAATACGGTGAAGCGCATGCACCGCATTACCCCGGATATAACGATTATCATCAAATAGTAGATTCTCTAACCCTTCAACTGCTTCCGCAGCATGCTCACCAATACGTGAGATGGCAAACACAGCAGTACGTCTGATACCTTCGTTATCGTCCGCTAATGCTTTTGTCAATTCTTCCACCGCACAAGCACTTGTTTGACTTGTTGTGCCTAAGGCTTCTATTGCACGCACCCGAACTGCTGTAGATTCGTCTTGTAATGCCTCTATCAATGCAGGCACTGCAGATTCGGCTTCTGTTCCAAGGTCTCCTAAAGCTTCCGCTGCATTGGCCCGGACACTATCAGGTGCATCCTGTAGAGCATTCTTTAGTGAATTTACGGCTGGTATTCCCACAGCATTTAGCGCGTAACACGCATTCCTTCTCGTCATATCTGTTTCTTCATATAGACAACGCACCAACGGCTTTACTGCTTCTTCACCAAACTTAGATACGTTATAGGCAGCTTGTAACCCTGTTGATTCGGTCTCACTATTCATTGCGGTAATTAATTCAGAGAGTGACGCGCCGTTAGGAGAAGCGGAAACATCCTCACTCTTTTTACCGAGATGCCAGTTCCACAGATGTCTAAACATCTCTTGATGTTCAGTCGGTCCAGTTGCTGTTCCGTTTGACCATACCGTTTCTCTATTTTCCCAGGTCGGTTCCAAAGGTTCTGTCATGCGTGCATAGAGAAACTTCATCATATACCGTCTCTCTTCAGTCTGATTTGGCATAGCACGGTGCCAAAGGTCGTAATTGGCAAATGCGACGGTGCCTGCTTTTCCCGTAATGGGTTGTTCAGGGGAGACTTTAGACCCCTCCTGAGTACTAAAATAATGACTAACTGGAACGACGCCTGTAGGTCCCCGGGCAATGGGTGTATCTTGTGGATAATAGAACACCAACAACCTACGGGTATGATGAGACCATCGTTTACCACCATCTTGATGCAGATTTTGTCCCTTGCTACCGGGTGGGTTGTAATGAGGGTGTCTATGGGGTTGCATATAGTAATCTGGACCCAATAGACTTGTCAAAGCACCCTTTACATTAGCATCATCAAAGACATGTTGCATCTCAGGGATTCTTGGTAATAGGTTGTTCCCTGGATTCCCTTCTTTATCAAAGACACCGACAGTTTTCGCGAAGATTTCATCGTGAAATTCGGGGGGTAACTCAGTTTCTACGGTGACAAAACCGTTCACGATAAATTGCCGTATCTGTTCATCGGTTAATAGGTTTTCAGGCATTTTACTTTCCTCCAAAAGTTTCAGATTATAGTAAAGTTAATAATTAATGAGACATTTCACCCATACAACGATGACAAAGACCACCCAGCGTAGGGGCGAGGTCACCTCGCCCGTTGTGGCGTGTTTCATTAATTCTATAGTTCACTATATATCATCCGGTATATCAAACACAACGCCATCCTTCTTCTTTTCATAAGAAATGATCTTTACCTCTATGATTTCAGATAGAAATTGCTTTGAATCATAACTGCTTGGTTTAATAGAATATGCATCATCTCCAACAAAACCATCTATACCTTTAGCTTCTTCATAGGGTTCTGCTAACCTATAATCACAGCCTTTTATTTCGGATAACTTTTTCAGAATTGCTTCTTGAAATTTCAGTCCAATAAATGTCTTGACAAGAATCAAGTCCTCAACCCATGCTTTAACCATATTCCGATCAATTATTGGAAACACTTCGTCTAAATTCTCAATCATTGAAGTAATCTTATCTGTAGCATCATCAATTGCGTTTGGATGTCTTTCTTGGTACCATTTTACCCATTCATCAAAGGAATTTCCTGGAAATTCCTTTATCAATTCAGTCATCTGACCAACATTTCTTGGACGCGTAGCTTGTGAATTCTGATTTGCAAGATTAATTAATTGGGTCGTATACTTCGGAAATTCACTCGGTGAATCCTTTACCACATATTCCTGAATCTCACTATTCTTTAGTTTTATTTTCATACAGAACCTTTCAGATATATGGAAACTATTGTAAGTTCGAAAGATACAGTTGAGAGTCTTCTCTGTCTTGTTTATCAGTGTTCTTTAACGCTGATATAGAGGTATGTCCAGAATCCAGATA
>VXOP01000243.1 GCA_009839975.1 Candidatus Poribacteria bacterium | reverse complement strand
TTTTCCAACGGTGCCAATTCGAGGAGATTTAGTCACGGGTGAAGTCGGGATATGTCGACGCGGTTGGGAACCACTTCAACGTAATGTACCTGTCATAGCAAATCAACTTACAGAAGCAGGGGTTGTCAGTATGATGATCGCTGATACACCGCATCATCTTAATAACGGATTCTTATATAATCGGGGATTCACCGGGTGGAAATGGATACGGGGACAGGAATCTGATGTTTTAGAAACACATCCTTATGATTTTGATACAGAAGAAGTTCAACGTTACCGCAAACACACACGGCCAAGTCCAGATAATTTGCCCCCAGGTCTGAGAAATCATCTTAGGAATTCAGACTTTAGACAGAGTGAAGGGGATACGTTCGTTGCACAAACCATGCAAACTGCATGTGACTGGCTGGAACGAAACTATCAACATGAAAACTTCTACTTGATGGTTGACACTTTTGACCCGCATGAACCGTGGGATGTTCCAGACTGGTATATCAGAAGGTTTGATCCAGATGACTACGATGGTCCTGAACCCATATACCCAACATACGGTCCAAATAAAATGGATGAACGCACAACACAACGACTCAATGCATTGTACCGGGCAGAGGCATGTCTTGTTGACAATTGGATTGGACATCTCTTACGAAAAATAGACTATATGGGTTTGATGGAGAATACAATGATTATCTTCATGGCAGACCACGGTTTCCTATTAGGTGAGCATGAACTCATCGCCAAGAATCTTACCATGTATGAAGAAGTCATACATATTCCACTGTTTATCTATCATCCTGATGCTACACCAAGACGCACAGATGCACTCGCAAGTATTATTGATATTCCCGCAACCGTTGTTGATGTATTTGGAGCAGAACGCGGAAGACAGGTAGAAGGAAGTACACTATTACCGATTATTTTAGGTGATACTGAAAAAGGGAGTGAATACGCAGTTTCTCACGGTGCATGGGGTGGTGGATGGAGTCCCGATGGAGGTAGTCCACACGGAAGCATTACAGACGGCACGTGGTCGCTACTGCTTGAACACAAAGGTGCACCAAATAAGCTCTTCCATCTACCTTCAGATCCTGAGCAGAACAAGAATAGATTTGAATCTGATAATGACGAAGCAAGAAGACTCTACCAAGCTTTCTTGGACTATCTGGGACAGCACGGTGGACCTGATGAAATGGTACAACAATTTAGAAATCGCTGGTTGTGAAAACCGATGATGAAAAGAAATCTAATGGGAGACTCAAATGAATACACGTAATTTAGCCGCTGAATTTATTGGTACCTTCGCACTGATTTTTATTGGCGCAGGTGCATTAGCAATAACGCAAACAGGTATAGGTGAAAACGCCTACGGATTTGACAATCTGCTGACGGTAGCACTCGCACACGGACTGGTTATCGTTGCTTTTTGCTATGCTTATGGACATTTCTCAGGGACACACATAAATCCAGCAGTGACCTTGGGACTGCTTGTTGCAAAAGAGATAAAACTCACGACAGCTATCGGCTACTGGATAGTTCAATTTGCCGGTGGAATTTTAGGCGCATTAGCACTTAAAGGCGTTTTGCCTGTTGATGGAGACCTTGGCGTAACTATTCTGGCTGATAATGTAAATATCATACAAGGTATTTTCGTAGAAATCATACTAACATTCTTTCTTGTGAATACTATCTTCAATACCGCAGTTAGTGGTAGGTCAGGAAATCTTGCTGGGTTAGCAATTGGTCTGACGTTAACAGTATGCATATTGATGGGAGGACCATTAACCCGTGCATCATTAAATCCAGCGCGGACACTTGGTCCTGCTATAGCAAGCGGAATTTATACTGATATTTGGTTGTATTTCGTTGGACCGGCAGTTGGTTCTGTGATGGCAGCGGCACTCTACGTTGGTGTTTTCAAAGATAAAAAACAAAAATAGGCTGATGCTCAATGCACAAGCCTAATCTCAAAAATGTGATAACGTAAACGGCACATCCTGATGTGCCATTGCGATCTATTCTTCAGCGTTAATCGGTATTTGTGTAGGTTTAGAAGCCTCTGGTTTCGGCACTGACACAGACAGAATACCATCATTAAAATCTGCCTTAATTTCGCTAACATCAGTTTTTCGTGGCAGTGGAAACGTAACGCGGAATCTACCAAATTGTCTGCTGGAGCGACGGACTGTAATGTTATCGTCTGACTTATTCGGTTTTTTTACTCCCTTAATTGTCAATCGATTCTCAACAGCAGTAACGTTTATATTCTCCTCAGAAACACCAGAAAGTTCAACATTGATAATAATATTGTCATCTGATTCGCAGACATCAGCAGCTGGTATCCATCTGAATCTTTGTCCAACATTCTTACCGCGCCGATTAGGAAATCTTCCTTCAGATGCTTTTTTCCTTCTTCTATCCGATGAAAATGCTCCTCGCTGACGGTTACGCGATCTGAAATCAGCCTTTTTCATAGGTGGACGTTTTCTTCCCCGTGATGAGGGAGAATGTTCTCTCCTATCTTTTTTATCAGATGCATGCATCTGTCGCAAGATTTGTCTGCGATGTAGGGGTGGTCCTTCTGCCTGTTTTCCTTGACTTGAAGCATGTTCTGAACCTTTATTCCTAACCCTCATCCGATTTCTATTCCGATTAACCCGGTGTCTCCTTCGTTGACCTTTGAAAGGTCCTCTATTGTGCTCATTCTGTGAATGTTCCATTTTTCAATTCTCCTTTTTTATATCATTGGTTTATTCACTAAATTCGTTAGTTAAGACAAAAACATTATAGGTATGTTCGAATAATCTGCTATGTATAGGCTTCAATTTATGGATGTTCCCAGGCCGGTAGGTGCGATTTCCTAATCGCACCGGATCCTAAGCGAAACCTTGAACGAAACAGAGTATGGTAAACTTGTTTCATTGAGGGTTTCCGCTAAAGTTCCGGTGCGATTAGGAAATCGCACCTACCGGCCCCCTGGGGTATTATCGCTTAATCTGCTTTGTAACGCAAAAAGGACTGATGGTTTTACCCACTAGTCCTTATGATGCATAGTTAAGTTTAACTTTCGTCGGAAGTTTCATTTGCAGATTGCACACCGATCTGTATCTCTTTCGGTTTTGCTTCCTCTGCCTTCGGTATTGTTAGTGAAAGGATACCATCCTTATAGTCTGCCTTTATGTTGCCAGTATCAACATGTCTCGGTAGTGTAAAACTTCTTTGAAATGTACCGTACCGTCTTTCTACACGATGGTAGCTTTTATTTTCAGTTTCCCGTTTCTGATTTTTCTCGCCTTTGATTGTAAGTAAATTGTCAGTGACAGAAACCTGAACATCTTCTTGAGCTACGCCGGGAAGTTCAGCGTGGATTTCAAAGCCACTATCATTTTCAGAAATGTCTACTGTCGGAATCCAAGAACTATTTTCTTCAGTACTTTCACTGTCATTAGATGACAGAATATCTCCAAAAACTCTTCCTATCTGGTTGTGAAGATTGAATAGACTATTGACCGGTCTGCGTGTTGCTAAATATGCCATTTTTTCATCTCCTATTATTGTATATATATTAGTTG
>VXOP01000207.1 GCA_009839975.1 Candidatus Poribacteria bacterium | reverse complement strand
GTATAATATATTTGATGTTAACGAATGGTTAAGAGATCGAAGGGAGCACAAGAAAGAGCTTCACAGAAGCTTGTGTCCGCTTGTATACATGCTCAATGAGAGCGGAGAGTTTTCAATTTCGTCAGCATGCATATTGCGATCAGAAACTATTGCGTATCAGTGTTAGCAATGTGGGCATGTGACGCATGACCGCTACTCTATTGACAAAGAAGTGAGGCACCGGGCCAAAATGTGCCAGAATTGTCGTAGAAAGGGGAAAAGATTGAGGGACTAGCAAACAAGTTTATGTGAATATAAAATTATCTAGTGACTAATATCATGTTCGTGCTTTAAGCAGCCCATTATCTTGTCCCAATCAAGAGACTGCATTAATGATGCCTCTTTCGTTATTAAATTGTCAATTTCGTCAATGCTTGCAGGATAGAACTGCTTGGCCGCTTTGCGGATTGCGCATGCATAGGCCAACATCAACTGACTTAGGGAAGTGTACGCAACACTAAGATAGCGCACGTACCCCGTCTTTCCAAAGCCACCAAATCCTCGGGTATTTGACAACGAAAAGAGTGTTGGATGGGCAAAACACTTAAGGTCATTTTCCTGATACAGAAACGAGTGTCGGTTGCGTTTTTTCTTAGAAAGTTCTTGAGGTAAGTATTCTTGCACTAGTGGATCAAGAGCCTTTACCGCAGCCCTGATTTCAGGTGCCATGACATGGAACACTTCTCCATTCATTTGCCACGAAGTTATTGCCACAATATGAATGTATGCCTTATGCAAGTGCAGTCGAAATGTAGGATCGTTTTCAACTTTCCAATCAACTTGTGCGTTCATCTGCTTATGAATCTGAACAAGATCTTTTAGGCCCTTAAGAACGCCTTCGCACCTGTCGTTAAGCTTGTACAAAACTTGCTTAGTGGATTGAGAGATCATAGTTCGCTACCAAGCCAGTCTCCCATAAATTCCTGGGCAGCCATACGCTTCTCATCTAGTTGTCCAAAGGCTTCGTTAAACACTCTATCTCGGCCCTTATCATTTGAGAGCAGCAACCCATATCCACCAATCATCAGGAACAGCAACCCAGATATATAGTCAAGAAAGAATCCAAATGCTGCATCATCTGTATGTCCATATAGGTGCCGTACGCCACCTAGAACATAGGAATCCATTAAAGTATCTGAGTCAGAATGAAAGAAACGCTCGCTCAAAAAATCATACCATTCATGTCCAGTAACTATTGCTTCCAAGCGATCTGAAATTGTCACTCGCTTAGGACGATGCGTCCTTTCGTCACCAACAGACTTTCGAGCTTCAACGATCTTTGAGTGCAAGGGAGCTAAGTCTATATTGCCCTTAGCCATCACGCGTATGGCAGCGACTGTTTCATAATGAAAAACATCCATCATACGCTTGAAGTCTTTCTCAGACTTATGCACAGCCAAATTCGCCCAAGATATAATAGTTGCAGCACACTCCATCACGACTCTTGATTGAATAGCCATAGAATGCAGGTTGTTTCTTTGATTGGCCATCAGAATAGCACTTGTATGAAGTTGAGCCTTTAGCAAAAACAGGCCGCATTTGTTTTGAATGCGAACTGTTGCGCCAAGCTCGTCTGGATCACCAAAAACGTGTGGAAAACTGCTCTTAAAGTCAGCTTCAGAAAGAATGTTGGCAATTATCTCAGCTGCTTCGCAAGTGAATTTCTCCATGCTCTTACGGTATTCGACTGGATCGCTCCCTGGGCTAGCCGTGTCAGTCAGTTTGTCAAAGTCCATCAGAGCGCCTTCATGTAGTGCTAAGAGATACGTAACTATCATCAGGACAAGCCGTTATCAAGTGCCTTTGTTCACATATACATGAAGGTAAATAGCTTGCCCTGACAGCATGGGACGTTGATGGAATTTGAAGGCTTTGAACAACTTGATGGTATTTGACAGGAGAGCGCCATAGCTAAAAATCCTAAATTGACACTGAGAATTCTTAACCTTATTGGCGGTCCTACGATACCGTTTCCTACAAATTTGGAGATAAGCGATCTCTATCGCACGTTTGATGCAGGTCTATTAGACGATGATAGTTATTCAGTTAGTGCATCAGCTGTAGGATAGTATTATGTGTTTGGTCAGATTGATCGACTGTCAAGTGTTAGGATTCACTATACTAGTAATGCAAGGCAGTCTCGTTACGATGAAGCAGTTGAAATTCTTGAACAGGTGGTGCTAGAGGTCTACTAAAAGCATCGTTCCAGAAGTAAGGGGAATGGTTCTAGAAGCATAAAAAATTGTGAAAGAGAGGGTACGTGCTAAGAATGTTGCGTCTCAATAAGATACTAGATTTAGTCAGTGTGATGGCGGCACTACGATCTTGTAACAAAGCGTAAGTAACATGAAGGATTTATTCAAAATTCATGCTAAATTGCAATAACTACAGTTAAACACGCTAAGCTAACCGACTGTTTTGACATAAAGAGGGAGAATTGTAAGGAATGGCTGGGGTGGTAGGATTCGAACCTACGAATCACGGGATCAAAACCCGGTGCCTTACCGCTTGGCTACACCCCAATAATATTGGCTGATCAAGAATAACAACCACCCGATGAGTTATATTCACTTGCTTTAATCTTCAAGCCATCAAATAAAACTCTTTGAAATTTTATTCACAAGTGAAATCAAAGTGATTTCAATACAGATCAAGGCGCATCTGTTTTCAGTTTAAACAATAAAGCTCAAAAATTTATCCAAGAGTCTGATCGAAATCACCTATGGATGGTTCAGATTTAAGAATGCCTTTTACAAATCCAAAGATATTCTTCAATTCCTCAAAACTGCTGGTACTTTCACAAACGACAACCAGATTAGGAGTGTTTGAAGAAGCCCGAACCAGAAACCAGGAATTGTTTTCCAAAACGACCCTGGCACCGTTAAGGGTCATTATTTTGACAATTTTCTTGCCATTGACAAGACCATCTTCTAAATGAAATTTATTCAATTTTGTGGTTATTCTGTCCACCACCTCATATTTTTTCGAGTCCTCACAATAGGGAGACATCGTTGGTGAACTCCAGGTTTGGGGTAGTTCATCATAAAGATCGGATAGGCTGCTATCTGGGTTATCTCCCAACAACTTGCATACCTGCAGCGCGGCATGAAGAGAACAATCAAAGCCCAACCCGACGGGCGGGGAAAAATAGAAATGACCCGACTTTTCAATACCAAGGACTGCTCCAGCCTCATGGACCTGTCGCTTCATGTAGCTATGACCAGTCTTTCCATATTCAGTTTGTGCACCATTCAAGGCCAAGACGGGATCAGTGGAAAATAAACCAGTAGACTTGATATCCGCCACAAATTTTGCCCCTGGAATTTTTGATGACAGGTTTCTTGCCATCAGCAATCCGAGTTTGTCCGAATAAATCACTTCGGCATTATTGTCCACAACACCCAATCGGTCACCATCGCCATCAAACCCGAAAGCTAAATCAGCATTGGTTTCCCGGATTTTTCTTTTCATATCATCCAGCATGACCAAGGATTCCGGATTGGGATTGTAATTGGGAAAACTGGAATTTGGTT
>VXOP01000109.1 GCA_009839975.1 Candidatus Poribacteria bacterium | reverse complement strand
GGATTGAATCTGGATCACGATGCACTGCAATGATATTATGTGTGAGTTGTGACGTAAGTTGGTTTGTTCTAATCCGTCCACCCGTAAAAACCCAATGTGTTTTTTCCATCGGTTGTTTGGTAAATTTATTCCATACCAACTCGCGCGCAGTCTTAGAGACAACCTTATCTCCCTGTTTCCATTCAACCCAGACTTGAACATTAGAACCTTCTGGGTCGCGCGGGTCCCCCTGAGCTTCAAGATTCATCCCAGGTTTAAGTTCTAAGAGTCCGAGTGCAACAAATATAGAAAGCGGTTCCGTATTGAGCATCAAGATGCTTTCATGGGAAGGACCTAACAGTCCACAAGCGAAGAATTCTATTGTTGTATCCCCCGTTGCGATGTTGATTTCACCCGGAATCACAACCTCCTTTTTGTTGGTATCAAGAACAACATTTCCCACCTGATATACACCTTCAGAGATTTCCTTCGGTTTTACGAGTGCAGTATCTGTTGGTGAGGTAGATTTCGGATGCACAGTGAGTGTAGTCGAGTCCGAATTATCACTACTGTCAGAATCATTAAAGTCCACTTGGACTGAAACAGTCGTATCACCCTCCTGTTTCGGTACCCAATCAACTGTAACCACTGTTTCATTGAGAGCGGAAGTCCAGAAAACCTCTGCCGTCTCTATCTCTTCGTCATCAGCAAAGAACTTTACTTTCAACGTTTCATCAATTGGGGTGCCGTTATTTGTCAGTGTAGCACTCAATCTAACGGCTTCTCCAACGCGCGGCGAAGGCGGAGAAAACCGTAACGTCTGTGGAATAACAGCAATATTAGGCTCTGTTGGACCGACAAGCGCACGACTCAGAGTCATCACAGCGAAACAAGTCGCTAAAAAATCACTCTCCGCACCATGCCATCTACCATCCGGATGTTGCCGGGCAACCATCATCCGACATATTTCATCATACCAGTCGCGTCCTGCTAATGTTTTCACCTTAGGTGGGATGTCACAGAAACGTTGTAGAGAAAGAAGATAATAGTAAAGCCATGAATTACATCCTGGATTTCGGGTAAGTGACCAATGCCTTTCTAACCAGTCAACCCCATCTTGTATCTGTACATCCTCAGTAGAAACACCACACGCACGTAATGCCCACAAACCTGTCGCTGTCATACTGCCGTAGACCCCAATCGCCCAAGGCGAACCGTTGTCAACCAAATTATAAAGCCAACCCCCAGTATCTGTTTGGTTACGACGAATCCATTTCTCAGCACGTTCCCACGTCTGTTCCGGAATTTCAAGTCCCCACTGTTTCGCAGCGTATAACGCATAGATTACCATGTTCATGTGTGCACCATCCGCTGAAAGCCCGTATCCCCAACCACCATCATCTCTCGGATCAGCAAACTCGTTCCCTTTAACAGGAAGTTGTTTCTTCACCAATTGGTTCACAGCGAATTGCGCGTTGCTCTTATATTCCGGATTTCTAATCGCTACCAGCACAGGAATGAGTACAGCATACTGATAAACATCAAGCGTATTCCAGTCCTGTTCCAGCAGAAATGTAACACCCTTCTGGACAGAATAATCCGTTGTTGTTCGTCCGGATGCCAATAATGCTTGTAGTGCCAAAGCCGTTTCCTGAAGCGGATCTTCACCGAAATTCCATTTCGAACCCGGCACAAAGTTCTCCGCAAGACCTTTCAGACTGGCGTTACAGTTGAAACAAGTTAGAATGATCTGATTTTCAACACCACACTGTAGACAGGTCCGACTACTCTTCCCTTGACGCGATTCTATCCACGTAACGCCTCTGTCTATTGCCTCTTGAATTTCTTCGGGGGTTACCTGAGGAAACGTTATAGGTGTGGCTGTTATGACAGCATGTGTAACGTTGTTTGTATTATCAGATTCTTGAATATGCTTTTCGCCAGAAGGATTGACATAAGCATATATCTCTGTTTTACCTGCGGGAGGTTGCCACTGGATGGATACACGGTCGGTTTCACCAACTTTCAAATCCAAAATAATATCATTAACCAATACTTGGAGAGGTTTTGTCCCACGTTCTCCTTCGTACAAATCGACGCGTAAATCTTCATTCATCGTTGGAGTCGCTTCACCAACGTTTTTCACTTCAACCCAAATGGTAATCTCTTCACCTTCAACGGGATTCGGATTAGAGAATGTAATACTTGTTGCGTCCACCTGAAAATCCGGGAGTTGTGCATAAGTAGGCACAACAAAAAGGAGGACAAAGAACAATCTTAATGTAAATGAAACCAATCTTCTCATAGCACACCTCCCAGTAACATATTCATGAAATATTATACCATTTCTAATTGCTAATACCTCTTTTGTAGCACAATCTGCCAGATTGTGCCGTTCCCCGCTTCATTTCTTAACAGCCGGTAATGAGAGAAAAACTAATAGAAATGGTATTAGTTTCCTTCCCAGAATCCAATTGAAACAGTTGAGGGAGTCGGTATATTATTGGCAAACCGTTTCTGTCCATTTGCAGTCCACTTACTTACCTCTCCACCGAAAGTTGGACCGAGCAGATCGGCAACCCATATCTCACCATCTGCAGGAGAATACGAAACAGCAACAATCGTAATTCCTGCCTCAAATTCTTTGAGTTTCGTGCCTGTAGGGGACAAGTTAATTAACATATTGCTATTGGCAGCAACCCACACACTCCCATCCTTTGGATTTACACTCGGAGAAACAGGTCCCATGATATCTTCTTTTCTTACCAATTCTTCCCCTGTTGGAGAAAGGCGTACCAGTATGTTGTGTTGTGTGTCTGCTATCCATACATTTCCTTGATAATCGACGGATAAACCACCTTTGGGCTCTTTCATAGGTGGAGCAGTGGCAACCTTATTTCCATCAGCATCATAACGACCGATAGGACCCTTACCATCTGTTATCCAGCAACTACCATCCTTTGGGTTCACGGCTACGTTGAATCTGCCGACATCAATATTGGCGGGACCATCCGGTGGAATTACTTGTGCCAAGATACTTTTACCATCAGCAGAGATTTTCCTTACACCATCAAGTCCAGCGATCCAAACAGTGCCGTCAGCAGGGTTAATTGAAATCCCCGTAGGTTTCTTGATTACGGGTGCTTGCGTAAAGGAACTTGCAGCAGGGTCGTATCTGAAAACTGCGTCACCTGCCGAAGCCGCAATCCAAACAATACCGTTTGTCGGGTTGACTTCCACCGCAGTTGCATTCGTTAAATCTTGGATGGCATTCGGGTCTGCCGCACCATTGGCGTGTAATTTATAGACAGCTTCACCACCGCTAACAACCCAACATTCTCCATTATATTGACTGTATCCAGTAGCGACGCACATCATAAAAAGCGTCACTACCCATATCATCTTTTTCATCACTCGTTTTTCCTTATTCCATCTATAGATTTGTATAATAAAAGGTAGACATAATAGAAC
Source organism: Candidatus Poribacteria bacterium (assembly GCA_009839975.1). GTDB lineage: Bacteria > Poribacteria > WGA-4E > WGA-4E > WGA-3G > MSPOR6. Next base: position 131 of record VXOP01000109.1, on the reverse strand, counting down.
TTGTAAATAAGATTCTATCATTTTCGTTAGGAAATTTCAAGTGTTTTGTGTTATGTTACCTCAAGTTGCTACATAGTAGCACAAACTTTATGAAGATTAAGTAAATATTTGGGTAATTCAATGCATCAGAA
>VXOP01000069.1 GCA_009839975.1 Candidatus Poribacteria bacterium | reverse complement strand
ACAACACGCACAATCTAATAGAAATCTAATTTTGGCGAAGGCATTATACTGTAGCATAAACTCTTAGTTTGTGCCATTCTCCGTTTTATTTTTAAACAACTGGTAATGAGAAAAAATTAATAGAAACGGTATAAATTACCCCTGCTTGATTTCTGGAGACTTTTACGCTTCTTTGTGTATAATATAATAGAATAGTGAGAATACTGGCAATGCATCCTCACTACTCTATGGAATAGGTTATTTTTTCCCTGAAAGTAACCTCATCGTGAACTTTTCAATTCGCTCCACGTCGTTGTCAGTTTATTCTTGGCAGAAATGTAACCTTTGAGACGTGATGTGGTAAGCACATTATGCTCACCTGCGAAAGATACATCTTCTATTTGATAGTAATACACAACACCCGCTTTTGCAGTCGGGTCAACCCATTTATAGGTGTTGCGTTCACCTGTTGTGCCTGCGCCTTGGATCAACGTAGTATTGATCTGTTTATACTCCCCATCCTTACGCTGACTCCGCAGGATATTAAAACCTGCGTTATCAAGTTCGGATTCAGTTGTCCAACGGATAACGACTTCACCGTTTTCAAGTGTCGCACGGAAAAAGGACAAGGATACGGGGAGTTGTATGCCTCGGACAAATCCGGGTGTGCTGATATCCTTGCTCTCTCCATACCATATTTTTGGAACTCTCGTGAACGCGGTATCCACAGCGTGTACCCATGCATATTTAGGTGGACGCGCTCCTTTCATCCCTAACGGCAGCACAGCACCCGTCAAATCACCCTCAACATTACGATTCGGCAAGGCAACACGCGGCCGTCCGTTTGCATCTCTGAGACGTATCAAGGACGTTCGATCACCTTCTTCCGTTAACGCTGTCGACCAGTTCCAACTATAGGGATCGTCAATACCGATACCCTGACGAGGATTCGGTGGGTTGCCATCAAGATTGCCAACCTCATCGGATACGGTGCCGTCACCATCAACTATCCGGATGTAGAAACCACCCTCCGCATTCAGAATAGGGTCTCTCCTACTTGCCATGCTGAATTTATTGCGGAGCTCTTGAAATATACTGGCGACTCGGGCATCTGGTAAATGATCTCTATCTGAAGGACGTCCCTCAGATGCCGCAATAAGTACAATCTGATTCGGTGGAATATAGGTAAATAGATCCTTTAAGTTAACCGTGATATTCAGGTTACGTTTATTTTCTTTCCATGAACCTGAGTCATGATTCTCTATAATAAGCTGCCAACCTGTTTGATCTTCACTCTTTTCGCTACTATCCGCTGCAAGGTCAATACCCCGGGTTTTAGAAGTATTATAGAGTTCAATCCATTGTGTTAACCTATTGTTCGAAGTGGTAAGCATCAATTCACTGACAATCAGTTTACCGCCATCCAGTTGTGATATTTTCCCTCTTGCCACGTCATTCGGATAACCAGGAGTGCCGCCGTATTGATCCTCTGCTGCAACACGCCGGTCATACCCGATACCTGTGAATCCGATTTTTGTCCACGCATCTTTAAGGTAACCTTGCTTACTTCCATCACGGACCCACACTTTACCTGCCTCATTCAAGCGATCACTTTGGAGAAAATCAGCATCAGCTTGCGTATTTCCGTTCAGCGGGAATACCTTTGTTTCCCAAATATCACCATCAGCTTTACCATCCGATTTCTTTTCATAAGCAGGCGACCCGGATCTTAGATCCAGTCTGCGGAAATCAGCGTGGAGCGCACCAGGCCCCGCAGCATCCTCAACACGATACCCGGTTTCGTAGACATTCCTACCACCGCCAACATCCCACGGTTTATTGCTACGAAGTATTAGCAACCACTTATCATCATTCGGAATTTCAAGTTTATCTCCACCAACGACGAGATATCGTTGAGGTCCGGCACCAAACGCTTGATTATTAGCATCCTGAGTGATATCATATCCAACAGATAGCAGCGTTTGAATCGGGTCCCTATTGACTAACAGTAGCACGCCACGTGCCGGAATAGTATAGTCTGGGAAACGAACAATCTCGGTTTCATTACCGTATCCTGTTGTTTTGGTAAGTACCCAATTTTGAAGGGATTGATCAGTATCCGAAACATTGCGCAGTTCAATCCAATCTGACGTGTCGTCCGCCAAGTTCCCAATTTCATTGATAATAATCTTGTTCTTTGCCGGGGTATCTCGGTTCGGTCTTGTCCGTGCGGTTGGCACTCTGGTAGCCTGGTTTGGCTTGCCGGGTGTACCTCGGTAGTTCCGCAGGAATAGGACTGAAGCAGTATCCCAATGTGCGGGCTCCCAACCATTGTTATCGTTAACACGTTGCATAGATTTGAACTCTCGCCTCGGTGTTGCACTACTCCCGTGCTGTCCTTTACTATCAATGTCCCAAGTAAGATCATAGAACGGCACATTACTCAACATATCCGTTTCAGGTTTGGGACCGGGAAAAGCATTGGAAGTGGTGAATTTGATGTCAGAAAAATAAGTCAGATCTTCCGCTGCTGTCCCCGGTGCTGGTGCTACCTCTACTGCAGCATTAAACGCAATCGGTGAGGTGGTTCTATTGTAAATCTCAATCCACTGTTCCTGGACGACTCTCGTAGCATCCCCGACAAAACTTTCATCTTCAGCCCACATCACTTCGTTGATAACGAGTTGACGTTGGTTGCGTCCGTGGTTTTCATCATAAGTGTTATCTGCTGTTTTGCTACCCAATCTGTTTGTGCCTGGTGTATAAACAGATGTAGGGGGGTCAGTTGTGTCGTCAATGGCAGTGGTGCCGGGGACGTTCACGCGTAAGTTCAGAGTGCCACCACCTTGGAAGAGTGTCCACAGATTCGGCATACTCTCGTCTGAAACTTCACTCCAGTCAACTTTCAAGATTTCGTAGGGTGAACTATTCGCTGGTAGTGTTGGAACAGCCGCCGTTTTATCTGCAACAACAATCGCATAACCTAAACCTGGCACGTAACCTGAATTAGGGACAAGCTTATCTGTTGGCATAGGAGTGGGTTGAGCAAGAATTGGGATTCCAATATAGGCTAACGTTACAGGCTCAAGAGCTGTAACCATTATCAATTCATAACCTCGCAAGATAAACACGGGATTTTCACTATTTCCAATTGCAGTGGTAATGTCCCCAACCCAATTTATGAAGTATGTTTTTGGATCGTTGTCATCGCCTTCAGCCAAGGGAACAGATGGTGCCATACTGGGAATGCCAACGGCAAACGTTAGATCATCTGCTGTCGGTTTGGGATTGGGCTCAACACTATATGTAAGTTTGATAACAAGCCGTTCGTCAGTTTCAGTAGTAGTTGTATCGTCCGCTGTATACTCACCGGATATTGATATCTCAACAGGATCAGCCATTGCTGACATTGCAACAAAGATGAACGTTAGTAATAAGCAGAAAACAAAAACGGGATTAAAGACTAAACTTTTCATTTTAAACTCCTTTAGTATAGTTGAATTTGATCAATTAATTTGAATTTGTAATTCGTAGGTCGGGTAGAGCGAAGCGAAACCCGACAGATACCAAAAGTGCATTTGATGTTGATTTGGACACGTTGCCC
>VXOP01000157.1 GCA_009839975.1 Candidatus Poribacteria bacterium | reverse complement strand
TAAGCAGACGTGTTCAAGGATCCAAAAACTGGTATAAGCAAAAGGATAAGGTTGCACGCTTGCATTATCGCATTGCCTGTATGAGAGAAGATGCACACCAGAAAGCGACAACGGATATAGTCAATCGTGTATCTGGTGTAGGTGTTGAAACCTTGAAAGTGTCTAATATGCTAAAGAATAAGAAGGTCGCAAAGGCATTATCTGATAGTGCGTTAGGTGGGTTCCTTTCTATGCTGAAAACGAAAGCAGAGGCACGCGGGATAAAACCTAAAGAAGCGGGGCAGTTTTTTGCGTCTTCAAAAACTTGCAGTAGTTGTGGACACAAGAAGCAAGACTTAACACTATCAGAAAGGACGTATCGTTGCGGTGTATGCGATATCTCAATAGATAGAGATGTCAACGCTGCAATCAACTTGAGAAATGTCGCGGTAGGGCATACCGAGACACAAAACGCCTGTGGAGACCCTGTAAGACTTCATTCTGAAGCAAAGGTCGTTGAAACAGGAAAAGTCATTTGGCAGCAACAACTGCTACCAATATAAGAACTAAAGAACCCCACTGCTTTAACTGTGGGAGTATGTCAGTTCTCTGAAGAAACACAATAGATGCACCACGAGAATTATAAATCAAGGTTCTCACCAGCAGAATTTCCTATTGCAGCAGTATTCTACTGTATGCTATGATACCACTTATATATGCAAATAGGAGAATGCAGAATATGAACCAACACGATTACAGTCTGACCGATGCTGAGGTAAATTTCTTCAGAACCTTTGGATACCTAAGCTTCCCTCAATTGATGACGGATCGTATAGAAGCGATTCAAGACGCATTTGAAACCGTGTGGAAAGAAAGAGGCGGAGGACATAACGGAAGACCTCACGAAGGAACAGCGCGTTCTTGTATTGTGCCCTTTATTGACCAGAGCGAAGAATTATCATCCCTGTTAGATGATCCGAGGATTCTGACCATTGCCAAAACCTTACTTGGCGATGATTTCAACTATATGGGAAGTGACGGGAATTTCTATGTCGGTGATACAGGATGGCATTCTGATGGCGGACATAAACTTGACGACCCAATGCATATAAAGATTGCATTCTATCTTGATCCTCTTACACGCGACACCGGTGCCCTACGAGTCATCCCAGGGAGCCACCTGTTTAGCGACATCTACGCAGATAGTTTGAGTCAGCAAGTTGGCAAAAGTCAAGAAGTTTGGGAAATCCATGGAAAAGATGTACCCGCAGTGGTATTTGAAACAACGCCTGGAGACCTTGTCCTGTTTAACCACAATACCAAACATGCAGCATACGGTGGTGGCAAACGCCGACGCATGTTCACGATGAATCTCTGTCAGCGATATCCCGATGAAAAGTTAGATGCATTACGTGCTTATATCGGGGGTTCAGCACGATTTTGGATAGATCGAAAATATGGTGAGAAAATGGTGAACACTGCAACCCCTGAACGTGAGATACATCTGGAGCAGGTGATGGTTAATGATGGGCATCTCGCAGAACTGTCTCGTCAGGCACGTGAAAACATGAGTGAACCCTCACGTGGCTGATGCATGTTTCCATGTTTGTCTGATATATTGGACAGATTCCTCAAAACCTTGCCGTCCCTGCTTACTGGCTTCCTCAATGCTCAACCAACCGTCGTAACTGTTTTGACACATAAGTTGAAATATTTGAGGGATCGGTGAAACACCAGTCCCAACACGCACAGGATCAAAAGAACCTGCTTCACGTATATCAAAAACATGTAGCACAACCACCCGATCAATGACCTGTTCCAATAATCCCAATACGTCTTCATTTAGCACGAGCGGGTTCGCTGTGTCAAAACATACACCTAATGGCGTATCTGAAAGTTGATTAAGAATCTGTAGGAAAATCTCAGTCGGTTGTGAAAAATCCCAATACTGCCACGGTGCCCCTTTCGTATGATTTTCATAGGCGAGTGTAATTCCGTGTTTTTCTGCTTCGTCAAGTGCGTGACGGAAACCGTCTGTAACCCATTTAATTCCGTCCTCGTGATCAATACCAGGATGATTCTGTCCTGCTGTCACCCTTATGAATGTTGCCCCTAAATTCTTGGCTAAGACAATATCAGATTTCAGTTGAGTTAATTCTTGTTCCCGCTGTGTCAAATCTGGATGCGTGAAATCGCAATAACAGGCAAGCATACATGCTTCTAAATCGCGTTTTGCCAGAATAGTACGTATAGTATTAATCAACTTATGATCACGATGAGGAAAGAACTTGATGCTAAAATCAACAGCATCTAACCCTAATTCTGCACCGAAACGGATCCAGTCTGCTATTGAACTTTTCCCAGAGAATATATCATCATAAAGAGATACAGGGAGACAACTCAGTTTCATAATTTTTCGCAATGAGTAGTTTTGGGCTTATATATCTTTCTGTGATGATTCGTTATTCTCATCAAGCTCAAGAATTTCTTCAATTATGTCATTTATTCTTTGAATCTTTTAAAATCATTGAATGACAAACAGTGATCTGCTGGACAATCTTATCCATTAGATCGTCGGTGGAATCCGAAGCATCAGAGATATTACGTGTCTCTATAAAATCGCCATATTCGTTAAGCATAGACCTTAACGTGTCAAGATTTTCGCGCACCACAGATTTTATTTTTAATTCACCAGTCATAATAGCCTCCTTATTTAGATTGATGAGCAAAAGCCCCTCTTGTTATAGTTAGTTGATTAGTGGTTTAGCAATCATTACGAATCCTAAAACATCATTGACAACATAATGACCGTATACATATAAGGTCATTTTGTCTTGTTTTCTTACATCATCAGGAGTGCCTAAAACACTGATAACATGCTTTATAGTGATTTTGGAATCGTACGTATATAGAACAGTCATTTGACCACCAATTGACTTAGTCGCTACATGTTGTGGAGTTCCCAATTCCCGAAGCCTGCTTTCCACAACTGCATTGCGTTGTGCAAGCTTCCTATCCCTTTCCGCTTGAATTGCCAATTGCCGTTTTTGGGATTCTATCTCTGCGTCCAAAATAGAATCAGTGGCAGCAATACCAGTCCGTACAAGCCCTTCCGAAAAATCCGACATTCCCTGCGGTGAACAACCATTGAGTATAGCAAATAAAGATAGGAATAAAATTACACAAACCAATATCTTCATAACGCACCTCTATTATTTGTGAGGGGAAATTTCCCCCACGCATCATGAATTCAGTAGGTTTAGGATTTATGTTTGATTCCGCCAAAGTTTTATCCAATTTTCATAATCAAAATCGCTATATTGAGGACCAGGGAATAATAATCCATCAACCATCTGTTTGATAAGATTCTCAAGATCTTCTCTCATAAATGAGATTGAATAAATATGTCTTAGGGTTCCTCCTGTTCCTGGCCCATCTGGTTCAGTTATCATGCTGTAAAAAGGGCTACGTGAAGCTATTATTTCTGAAAAGAAATCTTGTGGAGATTGATCTATAAAATAATCTTGTGAATAGAAAGAGGCAAGTTTTGTTAGAATCTTTTGAAGGGCATCAATATAAAATGCATTTATATTACAAATGTCAGCAGTTGTCCCACCCTTAGGAGT
>VXOP01000394.1 GCA_009839975.1 Candidatus Poribacteria bacterium | reverse complement strand
CACCTGCACAGGCATTGATCGAATTGAAAACAGCTTGGGAGTTGATGAAGGAGTGTTATCAAGAGGATAACGTTTCCATTCCAAAAGCCCCCGTGCGAGAATTAAATGATCTGCCACTCAATGTCCCTGTTGATCCGCAGCTTTATCAACGTTTGTCAGACGAAGCTGCTAAAGCAGGAATGAGTCTATACGCGCTTGTGGCACAGAAATTAGCAGAAACAACAAGCCTTGATACCCGATGAATTGGAGCAACATTGGAGAACTTAATTGCTTGATGTCCAAAACCTCAGTAAATCCATTGACAAAAAGCCAATTCTCTCAGAACTTACTTTTCAGATGGCAACAGGAGAGTCCCTCATTCTGCTCGGTGAAAACGGTTCTGGTAAGACTCTTCTCATCAACATTTTGGCAACGCTTGTTGAACCAACATCAGGTACTGTCTCTATTTTTGAAATGAATGCGTTTTCAAACTTAAAACAGGTGCGTCCACATATCGGGTATATACCGGTTGGGTTTGAAGGTTATCCTGATTTATCTGTAGTTGACTGCCTCAATTTTTTCGCTTCTGCTTACAAATTAGAGAAACAGGAACGTTCCGCTGCAATTGATACAGTGCTTGAATTAATGGACATTCAGCATCTCAGAGATATCAGAACGGGTGTATTGTCAACAGGAGAACGGCAACGACTGTTGTTTGCAAAAACTTTTCTGCACGAACCGACATTGTGGTTACTTGATGAACCGCTAACACCGTTAGACCCGCGTGGACAAATTGAGATGTTAGAATTACTGCGTGAACTCCAAGCAATGGGGAAAACACTCGTCATCGCAACCAATCGCTTGGAGGATGTGTATAAACTCTGTGGGATTGGTGCTGAGGTCTCACTGAAGACGGACTATCTCGGTATTCTCAAAGATGGGAAATTCGCTGTATTGAATACTATACGTCAGTTGCAACAAGAACAGATAGCACAAAGTGAATCAGAAGACTCTAAGCCGAATTGGCTTGCTGAACTTTATTTGGAGGTTACAAAATCGTAATGTCAGATATTGGACAATTCTTTCACGAAAACGGATACTATTTCGCAAAGGGTGTCTACTCACCCGATGAAGTTAGAGTGATGGAGCATGACTTTGATCGCGTCGTAGACCAGTTGGTTAAAAGCGATGAGAACATCAATGCGCGTTGGGGTGGTAGGCTGATGGATGCCCTTGATGGCGGTGAATCCATAATTATCCACACACATAATATACAGAGTTTTTCTGCTGTATGGTTGCAGGCGTTTCTACAAGACAATTTTCTTGATATTACTGAAGCCATTCTCGGACCGGATATTATGTTGCACCATTCAAAACTTTTCTGCAAACCGCCTGAGAAAGGTTCTCCATTCCCGATGCATCAGGATTGGCAGTATTTTCCATCTGTCAAGGATACGATGATCGCTGCTATCATCTATGTTTCAGAGGCAACGGATGAGATGGGTTGTGTTCGCGTATATCCCGGTTCTCACAAAGAACTTGGACGTACAGACGGTATGATGGGTAGTGGTCAGAACGAAGAGATCACAGATAGATACCCAATTGAGAATGCTACGGTATTAGAGGCGGAAGCGGGAGATGTGCTTTTCTTTAGTTACTTCACACTGCACGGTTCAATGCCGAATAGGTCAAAAAAGATGAGAAAAAGTGTTCTCGTTCAGATGCATGCAGGTGATGATCAGATTCAAGATGCAAATCGACACACTAACGTGCAGTTAGTGTTACGGGGTTGGAATCACTTCGCCACCCGCTCCTCTGTTGGAAGGATTAGATAAACATTAAAGGAGAATAAAATGATAAAAGTTGCGAAAATCAGTATGGCGCATGTTCACGCTGGCGGATATGCACGACAGATTAACGATAATCCAGAAACCGAACTCGTTGCTGTGTGGGACGAGGATGCCTTTGATCATGGTGGGGGCGGAAAAGGTGCCGCTGAAAATTACGATGTGCCTTTCTATACCGACCTTGATGAGATGTTAAGTCGTGATGATGTTGATGCTGTTGCAGTGGATGCTGTTACATCTGACCATCCACGGGTGATGATTGCTGCGGCTGAAGCGGGTAAACATATATTCACCGAAAAAGCCCTGGCTATCACGGTTGCAGAATGTGATCAGATTATTGAGGCAGTTGAAAAAGCGGGTGTAAAGTTCATGATTTCGCTCCCGTCTCGCGCGAATGCTGAGATTCTGTTTGCAAAGAAAGCGATTGATGATGGACTGCTCGGTGATATAACGTTCGGTAGAGGACGGATTGCTCACTCTGCTGCGCTTGATAAATGGTTCAGTGGCACAAGTGCCTGGTTTGCAGACCCTGTCCGTGCGGGTGGCGGCGCACTTTTTGATTTAGGTTGTCATCGCGTTGATGTTATACGATGGTTGATGGGGGAACCGAAAAGTGCAATTGCTAAGATAAATAACTTCACAGGCAATTTTCCGATTGATGATAACAGCGTCTCGGTTGTAGAATTTGCGAACAAAGCACTCGGTGTGATTGACGTTGCTTGGACACATCGCTCTGGTCCGAATATGCTTGAGATATACGGCACAGAAGGTTCGTTTGCTGCTGGACACGGTGAGATACATTTTCAGACGCGAAAACTCTCCGATGAAGAGAAGGCAAAATACGTTGCGGATGCACCCGCAGCACCGCCAACACCGATGCAGCAGTGGATCAATGCTATCCTCCGCGATGAACCGATGACGATCACTATTCAAGATGGACGTAATTTGACAGAACTAATGCAGGCATTCTATATGTCCTCTGAACAGGGGAAAGCGATAGAATTTCCACTGTAAGTTAGTTCTATTGAGTTTATGTTGGCTTATGTATATTTTGCGTGCGATTTAATTGCGATTCCTGTTGTCTTGTGTTATAGTGCATGTATAGATTTTCCAATATTATCTTTGATTGGTGATGAACGTGTAGAGGAATGGTTCCCATCTATGCATAACACATATGTTAGAGAGTTACAAGTATATAAGATGCCGAATGGCAGGGAACCCTTTACAGATTAGTTTGAATCAATACGAGATCAAAGGATACAAGACAGGATACAATCCCGACTTGACTTAATTGCTCTCGGAAATCTAGGAGATCGTAAATCTGTTGGTGCAGGTGTCTATGAGTTGAGATTTCACTTTGGTGCTGGCTATCGTGTGTATTATGGTGAAATTGGTAACACAATTGTACTCCTTTTGTGTGGTGGTGACAAATCATCGCAAAGACAAGATATTCAAAGGGCGAAATCCTATTGGGATCAATATAAGGAATCACAGCAATGAGCAAATATAGAACCTGGCGAGAATATCTAATCAATCGACTTGCATCTCAACCTGAGAGAGCAGGTGGTTATCTTCAAGCTGCTTTTGAAGAATACCAAATCCACAGAGATCCTGCAGTATTTCTGTTAGCACTTCATACTGTTGTAGAATCACAAGGCGGAATAACAGAACTTTCGAAAAAAATTGAAATGTCTCAGCAAAGTATATCGGAGATACTCAATAGCAAAGAGTTACCCCGTATTGAGATTCTCACTGCTATCCTCAACGCACTTGGATGTCATA
>VXOP01000153.1 GCA_009839975.1 Candidatus Poribacteria bacterium | reverse complement strand
GGGTGGAGGAAGGAATAGTAATGTTGGTTTTTATTGATGGAGCATATTTATCACCAGAGAATGCTAAAATTTCTGTATTCGACCACGGATTACTCTATGGAGACGGTGTATTTGAAGGTATTCGTTGCTATAACAGTAATGTCTTTATGCTGGATGAACACTTAGAAAGACTTTATGATTCAGCCAAATCAATCATGTTGGAAATACCAATACCAATAGATGCTATGAAGCATAATGTCCTTGAAACGCTACGCAGAAATCAACTCCGTGAAGGTTATGTCAGATTAATTGTCACACGTGGAATAGGTGATTTAGGACTTGATCCAGAGAAATGTCCTAACCCATCAGTCGTCATCATTGCCGACAGAATTCAATTGTATCCAGAAAAATACTATGAAGACGGTTTGGAAATCGTCACGGTCTCTGTAAGAAGGAATTATCCTGAAGCAATCAACCCACGAGTTAAATCTCTTAATTATCTAAATAACATCCTTGCTAAAATTGAAGCAAAACAGTCTGGGGCAGTAGAAGCATTGATGCTCAATAATGACGGGTATGTTGTTGAATGTAGTGGTGATAACATCTTTCTAGTTAAAGACGAGATCATAATCACGCCACCATCACATATCGGGATATTGGAAGGTGTTACCCGTAATACCGTAATTTCACTCGCTCATGAAGCAGGATTTCAAGTAGAAGAGCGCATCTTCACGCGACATGATATATATATAGCAGATGAATGCTTCCTGACAGGTACTGCGGCTGAAGTCATACCAGTCGTAAAACTCGATAGAAGAATAATCGGTGAAGGAAAACCGGGGATTGTTACACAAAAGTTAATTGCAGCATTTAGACATCTCGCGAACAACTTTGGAACACCTATATTTGCTTGTGAAGAAAAGGAAAAATGAAAACTTAGCACTTAGTCAACATACTATTGTAGGTCGCGATTCGGAGATCGCTCCTACAGAATCTTTTGTATTGTAGGCGGTGAATGCCTAAATGGCATTTATACCGTTGATTTGAACTCCGATTCCCGACTTTTTAATACCATCAAATAACATTTGACTAAACACTAGCATCCCTGGCACACCAACAGTATAAGGAGCAAAAAAGTGAAACATAAGAAAAACGCAACAATAACATATTTCATAAGTATAGTCTGTATAACAGCAGCAGTATTGTTTATTCAGAGGCCTGTTAGTTTCGGTCAATCATCTCAAACACCATTTGGACCACAACCCGCAAAAGAAGAGACACAGCCTGATCAAGCAGTTGTTAAACAGAAAGAATCCTTACCCATCGACAATACGCTTATTGTAACAAAGATTGACTTCAAAGGTGTGCAATCGCTACGTAAAGAAATGCTCCAAACACTCATTCAAACAAAAATTGGACAAGAAATAGCTGAAGATTTACTCACGAAAGATATTGAGAGCCTATATAAGGATACAGGATTCTTCTACGATATGGAAGTTGATGTATCAAGAAACGAAGAAGGCGGAGGTATCGCGGTAACCTATATACTATACGAGAGTCCGAAAATAGAGGGAATCAATATTATTGGAAACGATGAAATTGACATCGGCAAAATCATGGATAAAATTACTTTGAGACGTTCAGAGATATATAATAATCACCTACGATGGCAAAGTGAAAGAGCAATTCGGAAACTATACCATGAAAAAGGATACTATCTCGTCAATATACAGGTTCACAACGACGTCAATGAAGAAGACAATACCAGTCAAGTTACTTTTGAAATCAAAGAAGGACCACGCGTAAAAATTACAGAGATCAACTTCATAGGAAATGACCAACTTTCCGCAAAAAAACTACAGAAAAAAATGAAAACACGTGTTGGCAAACATTATGATGAATTGCTTTTTGAAGAAGAAGATATGAACTTAAGCCTACGCAACTATTATCAAGACCAAGGTTTTTCACAAGTAAAGATACTCGGACATGAAAAACGCTTTACAGAAGACAAAACAGGTCTAATACTTGATATAACCGTTGATGAAGGCTCTCAATTTGTATTAGGTAATTACAATATTGAACTTCAGACAGGTGATAAAGTTATCTTCTCTAAAGAAAAAATAAAGAATATGTTAGACCCAGCAGAAGGCGAAGTCTTTAATCGCGCTATCTTTGAAGAGTCTATAGCAAAATTACAGCAAGCATATCTTGATAAAGGGTACTTACTTGCCGAAGTGAATCCAATCCCACTCTTTGACGAGGAAAACGCACTCGTAGACATCACCTTGAATATCAACCAAGGTGATGTTATAATTATAGACAATGTACCCATAACAGGCCTGGAAAAGACAAAAGAGAGAATCATAAGACGAGAACTGGATTGGCTCAACATCAAATCAGATGAACTACTTGATGTTAAAATGCTGCGAAAAGCAAGACAACGCCTTTTCCAGATGGGACCTTTTATTCGAGCTGTTGACTTCGTGCCAAGTGACACAGAAAATGACAGCAGGAAAAGTCTCGTCGTCAATATCGCAGAATCGCCTACAACAGGAACACTCAGTGTCGGGGGCGGATACGGAAGTGAAGGCGGAATATTCGGAACAGCTGAAATCGGGCAACACAATCTTTTTGGACGCGCGTACCGTGTTCATTTAAAAGGAGAACTTGGAACAAGAGACCACCACACCGCTGAAGCCAGTTTTGGATCACCATGGATCTTTGGCACACCAACCAGACTTAATGCACGCATTTACAATAATCGCAGATTCAGACGTTATTACAGCAATGTCGGTGCCGCATTAAATCCAGATTATACAACAGACAGATATGTGTGGGATACACGAGGGGGATCCATCTCTCTGGGACGGCCAATCGCATTTGATATTGATCTTTCTGTAAGGTTCAGGAATGAAAACATTAGGGCACACACGCCAGACAGAGAAGTACTAAACCGTTCTACAAGAAGCATACTATTCGCTGTAGGACGGGATACCCGAGATTACCGCACATCGCTTTACGACCCCATGGGTGGAAGCTCAAACAGTATTTCTTACGAATATTCTGGCGGAATCTTGGGGGCTGATAACGAATTCCAAAAGTACACTGCTGACACAAGTTGGTTCTTCAATCCATGGTGGAATCATGTCATTGCGGTTCATGCACGGGCAGGGTATATGCTCAGTAAGAGCTCAGATAGTAGAAACCTTTTTTACGAAAGATTCTACTTAGGTGGCGTAGATACGATACGCGGATACGAAGATTGGGAAATATATCCTGATTCCGATAATCCACTCAGGGAATTTGGCGGAAACAAAGTGTTTTTCTCTAACTGGGAATACAGAGTTCAAGTTTCCCCACAGTTGACAACAGCAGTTTTCTTTGATATAGGTCAAGTGTGGGATGAATCTACCCCAAACATTTTCAATAACATCAATCTGAAACGTGGTGCCGGTCTTGAAGCACGTTTGCAGATGTTAGGGATGTTAGCTCGCTTCGGATGGGGATATGGGTTTGACCGACAGAATCGGGAACCTTCAGGCAAATTCTATTTTACAATCGGGCCCGGCTTTTAGTCCATGTCATACCATTTCTAATTGATAATGTCACTCTTTTGTAGCATAAACTTCCAGTTTGTG
>VXOP01000034.1 GCA_009839975.1 Candidatus Poribacteria bacterium | reverse complement strand
GATATCCATCTCTCTCTGTCCATAAACCAATTTCGGTCCCTATCTTTTTTAAAGTCTCAGCTGTCAGAAAAGCACGAATTTCTGGTTCCTCTGGTATAGAATTTCTATTCCGTATTTTAGGAAGACAGATAATTATGACTAATCGCGCATCTAATATTCCTTTTTCTTTATGTTCTTTTTTCCACTCTATTAAAAGGTTTCTCAACTCACGAAATAAATCTATATTTCCACAGATTAAATACTCACGCAATTCTAATAAGTTTTCTGGAGCACTGCGTATGATACCATGCAGTTGGGGAGTGCTCTGGAGAATAGTGGCTACATATTTAAGAGAGTTTCTGCTTTTATCAACAACTTCAGGTTGTTCTGCAATAAGTACGGATCTCTGGTCTCCTGTTTCTACAAAAGTAATAGAGATAAGTTCAGAATCTCTGTCCTCTCTGAAAAAATCTGAAGGCAGAATAAGTTCCCCCAGTGAACCAATTAATAAAGGTTCTAACGGTTGATCTTCAGCATGGAGGATGCCTTTCGCCGTCAAAGCCAGCCAAGTCCGTATATTTTCAAGGAACGTAGCACCTGTGTACCGTAGTCTCCACTCACTGAAATGCTGTTCCGTTATACAGAGACTTCGAGGAAGTTCTTCTGAGCGTAAATTGATGTGTGGCACAAGTGGAAAGTTTTTCCGTAGAGCCAATACATCCGGCATTATAGTATCTGATTTTTCAAATACTACTGCCAACCGTTCATATTTTTTAATATCCTCGGCGGTTTTTTGCCCAACCTGAACCTTGACATTGAAAACGATAATTTCGCTATCAAGATTTGAGCGTTTACATGTAATAAGAGTAGCATAGTTTGAATTTTCTATAGCGTTTGCAAAGTTCTTTGCCTTTGGAACAGTGAGGTCTGAAGCAGAAATTGTCTCTCCACCAACTTCACAGAATTCGTCATTCATACTCATACTATCCTGCTCTTGGTGCTGTTTGGCTTGTTATTAAAGCGGCAGCACTAAGACTTTGTTCCACTATTGTTGCTTTTGAACTGTCAATAGTAATAACAAGTGGTTCAGGTGCCGATTCTTTCGGATGCTCCATCGTTACCTTAAATTCACCATCAATATCATCTGCTACGGCTTTGTAATAGTTTGCTGCTTGCCGATGTGGTGGTCGAATTGTATTTTCTTCTGGGATCGGATCGCTTGTAGAGACTAATATTGCTTTTTCTTCACCTTGTTCAAATAGCCATTTTACTTCTGTTACCGGTGTAGTTTTTGTTGTTCCTTTTGTATTACTCAGAGATTTGTAACTACAATGGTGTGAGATTTTAAAGATGTCCCATTTCAACCGATCGTCCCGATTGTAATGTTGGGTTACTCGGACAATGTCAGTCCAGATCTCATGGTTAATATCTGCTCCCATAATCAACTGAGTTTCCTCACCCTCAATTTTGAACGTGGCTTGGACTACAAGCGATGCCTTATTGCGTTCAATTTCCTCATCATTAATACTATCGGAAAAAGGAGCATGCACGAAAAATTCAACACCTTCTGATGATTTTTTATAACCTGGAACGGTTTGTCCGGCATTCGTAATTAGATATTTTCGATCTTTCAATTCTATTCCTTTTTCTTTGAGCCAATCCTCTAACAACTCTGGTTTTGAAAAAACGCGGATACCCTCCCCTTTTATCAGACGATGGCGTGCTTCTTGTCGCAAAACTCTGTGATCCTCAGTATCAGGAGATGTTTCCAAAATTATTGCTGCAGGCACCCAGAGTGTGCCAATTTTTATACGATCCCCATCCTGATATTTTTCTGCATGTTTAAGATAGAAAAATTCTGAAAATCCTTTAGTGTGGTCTTTGTCAGCATGTGTGAATGCAACAACATCGTAGGAGTCCTTTTCTGCCTCTTTAAGATCCTCACGTAATTTTTCAGGTAGGTCAATTCGTAAATCATCGTCGTCATTTGGATTTCTTACATCAGCGTAGTCAAATAGGATTTTTTGGCCATTTTCAAGGTCAATTAGGCAGCAATCAGCGTTTCCTAATGGAAATAAGGTTAGTTTGTGCAAAACTTTTTTCCTCCTTTTAATGTAGGTTGTGAGAACAAAGTTTCCAAAAGATGCTGTGGAAACCAATAGTGTTCACAATTATACTTAAAGGTTTTCGGTAAATTAATGAGATAAAGATCCTTTTACCACTTTTAACCACCTTCATTAGAGTTAACATATCAACTAAGCACTATGCGCTATACTTGCATCTGTGCTTTCAACTTTCAGATCACGGACTCAATCAGCATACGTTTTTTAGCAGAGGCTACTCGAAAACAGATAGCTCAAACAGAACCATCTTCTTGGAAACTTTGCAAACGAAAACTAAGCTGAGCAGCAAGAAAACTAAGACTTTTAAACACCTGCCCATTATCATCACTGAATTCAACCTCAAACGCATCACCATCAGAAAGGATTTCAACGACTGTACCAACCTCTCCACGCTTAAGATTGTGTTCAGGGACATCCTCAGCAAGCGCAACGACATCCAGAAGTTTGATATTGCTATTATCTATAGGTTTACGTTTCATGGGACGAATTTTAACATATAATCATATTGGATGCAAAACTATTTTCAACTCACTTAAACAAACCAAACAGAAAAAGAGAATGACCAGACGCGGCTTATGTAGGCGGATGTTTACCTGCATTCTTTAATAACTTTCTCAACGCAATTTGTTCATCCTTGTTCATGTTCAAAGCCTTTACTGTGGCTCTACCTATTGAAGTCTTTCCTTCAATATATAGAAAGTCATTACTCCACTGAAAATGTCGGTGCCAGTTTTGTTGACGTGGATTAAAAATTGGAGCACTTTCCCCAGTTGATGGATCAGGAGCATACATTTTGGCAGCTTTGTGGATGTTGCACGATGGACATGCAAATGCCAAATTGGTTAATTCTGTCTTGCCATCTTCTTTTTTCGGGTGAATGTGGTCACAGTGAAAGGAAACAGTACAGTATTTTTTTGGAGATTGGCAATACTCACATAAACCGTTTGCGCGAATTTCGACCTGTTGACGCAAGGAATCGACAGCATAATTAGGTGACACTAATTTTCTCTTTTACTCCGACCTCTGCAATAATCTCATCTATTGTTTTTCCTCTGAGCTCTGCTAAAGCGATAATTGCTTCGAGACGTTTCAGATTCCGAGTGTCTAATTTGTTGACCAATGTCTGATATTCTGCAAGTTCGATTTCGGTTAAAGTTCCATATTCACATTTATGCCATAATTCTTGATACCGATGCTGTTCTTTTTCCGGCAATTGCGAATTAACTTGGATAGTCGCTAAAAGGCAAACTTCTGCTTCGTCCATGTGTTCTTGTGCCCAGTCGTAGTTCTGATATTGTACGTTGTTTTGTGCCATCTTGTTCCTTCCCGATATCATCTTCTCGTTGTCTCAGTGATTATAAGATAGCATGTTTTAGACTAAATTTCAAGATTAAATTAATAACTTAAGGTGTGTAAATTTTTTGTAGAAACACATGAATAAGGTTTTTGTAAAATGCCAAACCCCAGATGAAGATTAAGTTATTAATTGGGTAATACGCGGGCGGGGTCATTATATTAT
>VXOP01000298.1 GCA_009839975.1 Candidatus Poribacteria bacterium | reverse complement strand
AGATGTATGTGCCAGAAGATAAAGTTATACAGATCTTATTGACTTCGAAAGATGTCATACACAGTTTTTTCGTTCCAGAGTTAAGATTGAAACAGGACGCATTACCTAACAGAATAATTGATTTTACAAAGTTTAGAGTTGATTCTACAAAGTTAACAAAGTTAACAACTAAGAAGCCTGATGAAACTGAACCTGATGAAACTGAACCTGATGAAACTGAACCTGAAGTGAAACGCAGGTATGAGATACCGTGTGCTGAACTATGCGGATTTGGACACGCAACAATGATCGGATATCTCAATGTACTCACACAAGAAGATTACGACTCTTGGGTTGCGGAGAATTGGCCACCTCAGGAATAGAAGATTAACGGTTGAATTGACCCGTAATCTTAAAAGGAGTTTATAAATATGCAAGAAAACGAAAACTTAACACATCAACATGATGAGAATCAAAAGACTGACCAAGAAAATGGTGACGCATTACAACAGTCAGATGAACAGAATGGGGACAACCACGATACACATGATCATCATCATGAAGGATTCATCCGAAAATATGTCTTCTCTCTTGATCACAAGATGATCGGTAAACAGTTCCTCATATACGGACTGCTCATGCTATTCCTTGGCGGTGGATTAGCGATGCTATTTAGATGGCAACTCGCATATCCTGATATAACCGAAGATATGGCAGCAAATCTTGAAAATGTAGAGAGTAGATCAGCAAAACCCCTTCCAATTATCGGTGCTTCAGATGAATTCTTAAAAGAATACTTAGAAACAGGAGAAGCAGAACCCAGAACATGGGCTGATAGAATGTGGCTCAATATCATGGAGTCAGATGGGTACGAATACATAAAATTGAACCTAGGATTCGGAATTATGTCACCCGCATTCTATAATATGCTGTTTACCATGCACGCCACGATCATGGTGTTTTTCGTCGTAGTACCAATACTCGTAGGGGCTTTCGGGAACTTCCTCATACCGCTAATGATCGGCACACGGGATATGGCTTTTCCTGTTCTCAACATGCTTTCATTCTGGCTTGCAGTGCTTGCAGCAGGAATTATGATAGCGGGGTTCTTTGTGCCAGGAGGTCACGCATCTGCAGGATGGACAGGTTACGCACCCCTATCTGCTAATACCGATTGGACAGGGGTCAATTGGGGGATTAACCTATGGGCAATTAGTCTACTCATACAAGGATTTTCTTCACTGGTCGGCTCCATTAACTATATCACGACAATCATTAACATGCGGGCACCCGGAATGACGTTCTTCAGAATGCCTTTAGTCATCTGGGCACTCTTCATAGTCGCAATTCTGCTGCTTCTGGCATTCCCAGTACTCTCTTCCGCATTGGCACTACTCATCTTTGATAGACTTGCAGGAACTACATTCTTTACAAGCACATCTTCAGGTGGCGGCGACCCACTACTTTGGCAGCACCTGTTCTGGTTCTTTGGTCATCCCGAAGTGTATATCCTAATACTCCCAGGAATGGGTATCGCATCTGAATTGATTCCTGTTTTCTCACGAAAACCGATCTTCGGATATCGCTCCATGGTTTACGCTATGATCGCAATCGCATTCTTAGGATGGGTTGTTTGGGGACACCATATGTTCCAGAGTGGTATGCGACCCGGCATGGGGGCATTCTTCATGACAACAACAATGCTTATCGCCGTACCATCCGCAATCAAGACATTTAACTGGTTGGGCACGATGTTCAGAGGTTCAATCAGATTTACGACACCGATGTTACATGCAATCGCATTCGTTTCAATGTTCGTAATTGGCGGACTCAGCGGTATCTTCATGGCGAATACACCCGTTGACATCGCTATTCACGATACATACTTTATCGTAGCACACATCCATTATGTCGTTTTTGGCGGTAGTCTGTTTGCCATTTTCGGGGGAATAGTATTCTGGTTCCCAAAAATGTACGGACGATATATGAACGACACGTTGTCAAAAATACACTTCTGGCTGACCTTTATCTCTTTCAATTGCACCTTCTTCCCCATGCATATACTTGGGATGGGAATGCATAGACGTCGTATAGAAAACCCGATGGCTACTGAATATACGCAGATGTTTGAAGGTATGAATATATTTATCACCATGAGTGCTTTCACGCTTGGGGTTGTCCAACTCATACTTGTATTCAACTTCTTCTGGAGTATGTATAAAGGTAAAGTCGCAGAAAAGAACCCGTGGCATGTAAATACATTAGAATGGGAAGCACCCACACCAGTGCCACACGGGAATTTCGCACAGATCCCAACAGTACACCGAGGCCCCTATGAATATAGTGTTCCCGGTGAAGAGGCTGACTGGATTCCGCAAGCACAACCTGAACCCGTACCCGCAAGTGCTGGTGATTAAATGATTGTGACATTGGAGAGACAAAGCATAATTCGCACTGATGAGAGGAATTGCCTCTTCGGAAATCGGCATGAAGAAGCAAATCGGCTATAGTCCTTGGATATATCGAATTGCACTCCTCACCGCAGGGGCAACATTCTTCTTAATAATCTTAGGAGGAATCGTAACAAGTACCGAGTCTGGATTAGCAGTACCAGATTGGCCCACGACCTTCGGCTATAATATGTTCACGTATCCTATATCCGAAATGGTGGGGGGAATCCTATATGAGCATAGCCATAGACTGATGGGGTCATTAGTTGGACTATTGACCATTACATTGCTCATCATGCTATTGATCATGGACTCTCGCAGCTGGATAAAATGGCTTGGTTTTTCTGCACTGATAGCGGTGAGTATTCAAGGTGTACTCGGAGGACTACGCGTAACCGAACTGAACATTAATTTTGCCATAATACACGCATGTTTAGCACAAGCGTTCTTGGCACTGCTATGTGGAATCTGTTGGTTCACCTCGCGTGAATGGTTTGAGAAACAACAACCATTACCCAGCAACGAACAAGATACATCTGGTAAGAAACTGAGAATATTGAGCCTAATTACAACAATTCTGATATATGTTCAACTTATTTTCGGTGCTATTCTACGACATACAGGAAGCAGACTTGACGCGCATCTACTGTTTGCATTTTTAGTAGCACTGCATATCGGCTTATTAGCAAGACGTTTCTTCACTTCCGATGAAGACAGTCAAAATAATAGGCAAAAAATCGGTCAAACTTTACCCCTGCTTTTACTCGGATTGCTTGCAGGGCAACTAATACTCGGTATAGGAGCATTCATATTGAGACTCACCGTAGTGGGAGAAAACGTTTCTGCTCTACTGACAGATATTGTAACGACTTCACACGTTGCGGTTGGGGCAATTATGTTAATAAGTAGTTTCGTCTTAACGTTGAAAATCTACCGTATTACTTATGTGAATGCAGAAATAGAAACACGGAACATGTTGGAATATAATAACGCAAATGAACAAGATTTACTTTCTATAACGAGTCGCCCTAAATGACTTTGGAGCAAGATTTCGTAGGGGCGGGTTTCCCCGCCCGCGTAGTACTAAGTCTACAGAGAGAAATATCCATGTCTATAACAACAGCAATACCAGAAAAAAAAGACATTGCAGAACCGCAATCAAAAACTAGGGTCTTTGTGCAACGAGCAGCAGATTACCTTGAACTCACCAAACCAAGATTGGTTCTTATGATTCTCATAACCACTGCTGCGGGATTCTATCTCGGTTCACCTTATACAGTGAACTGGATACAATTCCTACACACCCTTATCGGTGCAGGGTTAACTGCTGCAGGTGTGTTGGGGCTCAACCAATACTTGGAACGTGACATTGATGCAAAGATGCCACGTACACAGAATAGACCCATTCCTGCAGGCAGAATGTGTCCGATGAAGGCATTGCTTTTTGGCGCATTTCTAACGTCAAGCGGGATGATGTATCTTACAGTCCTTGTCAATGCGATAAGCGGATTCGTCATCTCACTTATAGTCGTAAGTTATCTGTTTATATACACACCGTTGAAAAGGAAGACATCGTTGTGTACACTCATCGGTGCTGTACCAGGCGCGTTACCACCTGTTGTCGGATGGGTAGCAGCACAAGGTAAACTATCAGGACCCGCATGGGTACTGTTTGCAATACTGTTTTTATGGCAGTTACCGCACTCACTTGCTATAGCATACATCTATCGTGATGACTACGCGAAAGCTGGACTGAAACTATTACCGGTCATACATCCGGATGGTGCAAGTACACGTCGACAGATTGTCATCAACTGTGTCGCACTAATGGGTATTGGACTGCTCCCCGTACTCTTTAACATTGCAGGGGGACTCTATTTTATCGCTGCACTCTTCATCGGAGGAATCTTCTTATTGAGCGGTATATATCTTCAAAAATCACGGTCAACAAAAGCCGCACGATATGTATTGTACGCTTCGTTACTGTATTTACCATGTCTATTCATTGCTATGACGATTGACAAAATATAATAGGAGCAAGGAGGAAGAAAATGAATCAGCAAAAAAAACGGCCATCTAACTGGGTAATTGGTGCATCATTAGCATTCTTATTTGTTCTCATATTCACTATAACTCTTATAGGGTTTATTATAGGATTTGAAGCCGCACCACCCATCAAGAAAATCGTTGCATGGACGACGACCATTATAGCAGGAGCAATAGGTTCCTTCCTCATCAGCGCAGCCATAGTTGATGTTGTTAAGGCATTTATAAAAAAGAGTCTCTATAAAAAAGGGTCTAGATGATGACACATACCGATGTTGATATCATACAGAATCGACCGATAAGTAATGCCAAATTGGGAGTTTTAGTTCTACTCGGTGCTGAAACAATGCTCTTTGTCGGTCTGATCGGCGCATTTCTCGTTTTTAGGATGGGAAATGTCAATTGGCCACCATTAAGTCTTGGAGACATCCAATTACCACAACTGATCACCGGTATAAACACACTTCTTCTGTTGATCAGTGGGTATACCATGTTCTATTCGGTACGTTCTATTCAACAAGACAGAATATGGCATCATCACGTCTCATTGGTATTTACTTGGTTTTTAGGATTGGCATTCTTGGTGATACAGGGAAGTGAATGGATACAACTCATCGGTAAAGGATTAACCCTACAGTCCGGTATTTACGGCGGCATTTTCTATGTCTTGATCGGTTGCCATGCTGCGCATGTCTTAGGAGCAGTCATGTGGTTGTCAATTGTTCTCGCTAAGTCATTACTTGGAAAATTTTGCGCTGAAAAATATACGGGTGTTGAGACATGTATGTTATATTGGATTTTTGTCGTAGCATTATGGCCCATACTGTACATCTTGGTATATCTCTATTAAAGGAGAGTAACATGATTCGTCAAGTAATAATTTTGCTATTAATCTTTGGATTTGTAAGTGTGCTGTTGCCAAATTCACTTGATGCATGTCCTGCTTGCAAAAACTTGGACGAACCCATTGCAAGAGGATTTAACTGGAGTGTTCTCTTTATGATGGCAATGCCATTCACCGTATTCGGTGTAATCGGGGGAAGTGTATATTATCACTTTCGTCGTGCAAACACCGCATGAATATAACATACTGTCATTAGGATCTTCAGTCCCGTAGGGACGATATGTTTATAGACCGTAGGGACGATATGTTTATAGTATTATTGCCATTAAATGTAAAAACCATCAAAACAAATTGTTAACTGGAACAAGTCGTTAATATAAAAAAGGAGTTTAGTATAGTGGAACAAGTTACCACTTTCGACCATACTGAAGACGTATACGAACCGTCGCTGACACCAGATAGTCTCGGTAAACTCGGTATGTGGATATTTCTCATCGGTGATACCATGTCATTTGGTGCGCTACTTGCCGCCTACGCAGCCTTACGAGCAGGCGCAGGGATCATCGGATGGGTACCACCTGATGAGATACTCGGGATCAATCTCACTGCCTTTATGACCTTCCTGCTAATTTGTAGTAGTGTAACTATGGTAAAAGCACTGGAGTCTATTCAGAAAGGTGATGTGGGTAAAATGTGTGATTTCCTCGGACTAACAATCTTAGGAGGTATTATCTTCCTCGGTTTGCAAGCCTATGAGTGGACGCACTTGATAAAACACGGATTGACATTGACAGGTCTACCAGAGCACGGATTATCTGGTGATATAATCAAAGGTTCAACGCTATTTGGTCCTACATTCTATGCAATTACTGGATTTCACGGATTGCACGTAACAGGGGGAGTCATCTATCTCATCGTCATTTTGAGAAACGGATGGAATGGACGTTACACCGCAGAAGTTAATCATGAAGTAGAAATCGTAGGACTCTATTGGCACTTTGTTGACCTCATCTGGATTATGGTCTTTACCTTCATCTACCTATTATAGGAGTATATACAACATGGCTGAAAACGAACATAAAGAACATCCAAGGTATATGTTTATATTCTTATGGCTTGCAATTCTAACGGCTATTGAGATTGGCGTTGCAATCCCTGAATATTCTATCGTAATAAAAGCTATCCTTCTCATAGGATTGGCTTGCGGTAAAGCTTTCTTGGTTGCAGCATATTTCATGCATCTAAAACTTGAAAAACGCACATTAGCGGTTATCGTCATAACACCTTTTCTGATATGTGTGTTTCTTGTTATAATGCTGATGCCAGATTTGACCTTAAAATCAAGACTCGCTGAATACGACGAAACGCCAGCAGTTGAAACAGTAGAATCTAACGGACACTAAGAGAGAGTCTTTTCTTACATTGTAGGTCGGGTAGAGCGAAGCGAAACCCGACACGTATTGATTAGAACTATCCTGTCGGGTTTCGCTTCGCTCTACCCGACCTACAGAAGAAGACTTGATAAGATATTAGATGTGTAATCAAAATGCAAAATCAAACTGATAGACCAAAAATTGACAAAAGCACGTTACCGTGGCTTGTATTGGGTGCAATAATCATTGGTATTGCAGGGTTCACTTTGTGGTCAACCTTCAATACGAACTCTGAACCTATTTCTATGCATGAATCCGTTAATGTTCCCGATTTTACATTGACCAATCAGCAAGCACAATCCTTCGGATTAACGAATTTAGAAGGAAAAATCTGGGTCGCAAATTTTATCTTTACAAATTGTCCAACAATCTGTCCAAAAATGACACAGAAAATGGCAGAACTTCAATCCGAATTTGAGAATGAACCTGTCTACTTTGTTTCATTCACAGTTGATCCAGATAGAGACACAGCAGAAGTCCTATCAAAATATGCCAAAAGATACGCAGCCGACGAAAAACGATGGCATTTCCTAACCGGTGATAAGAAACAGATCTATCAATTAGCAAACGAAGGATTCAGGTTGGCAGCGTCGCCGCATGGAAACGGATTTCCACATAGCTCAAAATTCGCACTTGTAAAACCAGATGGAAAAGTTCACGACTATTATGACAGTCAATATACGCTTGGTCAAAGCAAAGCAACGTTAAAAAAACTTAGTTCAGATATCAGAATACTCCTTAAAAAATGAAGGATATGAACCTATTAATCTCAATCGTCGCATTTGTGGTGCATTTTCCTTTCGGTTTTTTTCGTGTAAGATATAAAAAGTTTAGTCGTCCATGGAGTAGATGTTTATATATCCCAATCGTAATAAATATAATTGTTAGACGTTTTCTACTCCACTGGCAATGGCAAACAGCAATTGTGTACTTGTGGCCAGCAACCTTGTTAGCACACATTCTTGGTGGATACATCGGTTCACATTACAAGACGAGTGAAGGTAATAAAACCGAATAGGTTCATGATGTAGGGGTGGGGCATTTTTAGATGACCCGATCAAAAAAAGACATGTGAGAAAAGATAATGAAAAAGATATATGTTCCAGTAGATAACTCAGATTATTCAGATGCAAGTATAGACTTAGCTGTAGAATTTGCCAAGAAATTCAACTCACAGTTGGTAGGCTCTCACGTCTATGCCGCTAAAATGCACGATGTGCGTTTTAAGCAGATGGAATATACATTACCCGAAGAATATCAGGATGAAGTTGAACTGGAAAAGCAAAGACGAATCCACGACACACTCATAACTATGGGACTACAACTTATATCAGATTCATATCTTGAGGTAATGAAGCAGAAATGTGAAAAGTTAGAAATCCCTTTTGAAGCAAAGATGCCTGAAGGGAAGCACTATATCAAACTCGTTGAGGACATCAAAGAAAGCGATTATGATCTGGTCATTATGGGTGCACTCGGAATGGGAGCAGTGAAGGACAGTCTTATCGGCGGCGTGTGTGAACGCGTTATCCGAAGAATCACGACAGATACACTCGTAGTCCGTAATCTTGAACCGATACAAGAACAGACAGGAAACATCCTTGTCGGTATTGATGGTAGTCCGGAATCTTTCCACGGATTAAAAACCGCAATTCGCTTGGGACAAAAGTTCAACAAACAGGTTGAAGCAGTTGGCGTATATGACCCATATTTGCACTACATCGTCTTCAACTCAGTTGTCAATGTCCTCACAGAAAGAGCAGCAAGAACTTTCAGATTCAAAGAACAGGAACAACTCCATGAAGAAGTAATTGATACCGGACTCGCCAAAATATACCAGTCGCATCTTGAGGTGGCACGTTCAATTGCCAAGGAAGATCACGATTATCAACTCAAAATCACACTCCTTGACGGCAAAGCTTACGAGAAAATCCTACAATATACACGCAAAACCCAACCGTGGCTTCTCGTTATCGGAAAAATCGGGGTGCATAATGAACAAGACTCCGATATCGGTAGCACAGCAGAAAATCTCCTACGGCTTGCACCATGCAACGTTCTCCTGACAAGCCAACGTTACTTCCCACAGATTGATGTAAAGGCTGAAGAAACGCTTGTCTGGACACAAGAAGCGATGGACCGTATGGAGAAGGCACCACCTTTAGTCCGGGGAATCGCAAAAACCGCAGTTCACCGATTTGCCATTGAACGTGGACACTCTGTAATCACAGAGAGTGTGATTGATAGTGCCATGGAAGCAATCATGCCGCAACGGGCATCAGAAAAACTAACACGCGTAGCAAAAGAAATCGCTGAACAGAAAGTCTTAGATGCAGGAGATGTCCAAACCTACATCTGTGGTGAATGCGGGTATGCAGCACATAATCAACAACCTAAAAAATGTCCCGTCTGTAGTTCTCCCCCTGAACGGTTCCAAATGGTTGACAAAGATACTATTGAACATATCGCTATAGACGAAGGCGGAACTGCAGAAGAGGAAACATTCGATGGTGTCAGACTACAATGGTCAGAGCAGTCAAAAAAAGCATTACGCACCGTCCCCCGCGGGTATATGAGACGCAATGTTAAAGCACGGATTGAAAAATCTGCGCGTTCCCAAAAAATTCACACAATTACAAATGCATTCGCACTGCAGATTATTGATGATAGCATGGGGGAAGCAGCAGCAGTCCGTGAAGATGCACCCGAATTAAGAGCAATGCAATCGCAATCGGAAGCGACAGAACTGCAGACATCAACTAATATTGACAGTCCTCTTAAATGGACAGATGAGGCAATAGAACGACTAAACTTAGTTCCTGCTGGATTTATGCGAAATATTACACAGACACGTATTGAACAGCGCGCTAAGGAAGCAAATATTACAGAAGTCACGCTCGACTTCGCCGCACGGGTCATTGAAGATGGACGAAGTCTCGCGAATGAAGTATTAGGTGACTATTATCAAGGTAAAAGCACAAAAGAAACAGCGTAAGAATGGTGTCAAATACAAACTTTCTTTAGTCCCGTAGGGACGATATGTTTATTGACGGTGGATGTGATTATGTATTTGACGAACAAATATATGATGGAATTCATGCAACGGAGGCACATGATGAAGATGAATTTATCCCTAAACCAAATTACTACCTTTCTAAGTTTGACTATATCAGTTCTACTTGTCAATGTATGTATTAACAACATATCCCTAACTAACATTGCACACGCAGACAATCATTCAAAGAATTGGAATCAATGGAGAGGTCCAAACAATGACGGTATCAGCCACGCAAAAGATGTCCCTACTGAATGGAGTCAAACTGAAAATGTTCGGTGGAGACTACCCCTACCAGGAGAAGGCGCATCTACACCCGTCGTGTGGCAAGATAAAATATTCCTAACATCTGCTGATGAAGGTCCACCTGAAGAACCATTTGATGAAACTAAAATTGTCCTGATGTGTGTCAGTACTGCTGGGGAAATCCAATGGAAACGCACACTTTCAGATAACAACCGAGGTTCCAGAGGAGACGAAGTTAACTACGCAGCACCTTCACCTGCGACTGATGGAAAACACGTGTGGGCATTTATCGGAAACGGAACCCTTGTATGCTATGATTTTCAAGGTGAACTTGTTTGGAATATAAATCTTGAAAAACGATACGGCAGATTTAGACTCGGTTTTCTGATGTCTTCAACCCCACTTCTCTATAAAGATAAGTTATACATTACACTTATACATAGTGGTGCTTGGTTGGTCATAGCACTTGATAAGAAAACTGGTAATGAAATTTGGAAGCACGACCGTCAAAGTGATGCAACACGAGAATGTGAACACGCCTATACATCTCCAATACTTTACAAAGACGCAAACCATGAATTCCTCGTCGTTCACGGTGCAGACTACGTCACCGCTCACAGCCTTGATGATGGAAGTGAGATATGGCGTTGCGGCGGATTGAACCCTATCTTCAACTACAACCCTTCATTCCGTCTTGTCGCGTCCCCAGTAGCAACTGAAGGTTTAATCGTTGTGCCAACAGCAAAAAATGGACCCGTTGTAGGCTTAGCACCGAATGGTAAAGGTGATATTACTGACACCGAATGGCAAATTTGGAAACTTCATAACGGTACACCCGATGTGCCTTCACCACTCATACATGACGGCTTAGTCTATCTATGTAGAGAAAACGGAGACCTTATCTGTCTTGACGCAAAAACAGGGGATCTTCTATACAGAGAAAGAACACATCGCCATAGACACCGGTCTTCACCTATCTACGCAAACGGTCATATCTATCTTACCGCACGCGATGGTGTTGTCAATGTAGTAAAAGCTGGACGAGACTTTGAAATCGTCGCAACCAATTCAATAGATGAACCCGTTGCTGCATCACCTGTCATTGTAGATGGAACGTTATATCTACGAAGCTATGATGCACTATACGCCATCAGTCAGAAAAAGTGAAAACGTACACACAACTCCCGGGAGATGCCGGATCCAACATTATCGGGCAAGTCAACGACCAGCATACTCGCCTAAAAAAAAGACTCTCTTTCATAGAACACACCGTCGCAATTATGAGTGGCAAAGGGGGTGTTGGGAAAAGTGCTATTACAGCAAATGTTGCTAACGCACTAACACAAATGGGGTGTTCAGTTGGTATCGTGGATGCAGATATAAATGGACCTACAATCGCAAAAATGATGGGGGTACGCAACGCTACACTTGAATACACAGCATCTGGCGTCATCCCCGCAACCGATTCGCTTGGAACTAAGATCATCTCAATGGATCTACTCCTCTCAGACGATGATTCACCTGTGATGTGGAACGCACATTCTCAGAAAGATGCTTTCACTTGGCGAAGCACAATGGAAGTAAGCGCACTACGAGAGTTTATCGCAGATACACAATGGGGTGAATTGGATTATTTACTACTGGATCTACCACCGGGTTCTGAACGTCTACCGAATGTAATTGAACTCATTCCTGATCTCGGTGGTGTAGTCATCATCACAATCCCATCCGATGTATCACACCTGATTGTAAAGAAATCCGTAACAATGACCAGAGACATCCTAAAAGTACCAATCATCGGGGTAGTTGAAAATATGGCTTACTATATCTGCCAGCATTGCGGTGAAAGCGAACAACTCTTTGCTTCAGAACAAACGCCTGATAACCCTTTTCAGTCAACAACTATTGGCAAGATACCTTTTGATCCCAAACTTTCTCATTGCAGTGATAGTGGCACACCGTATGTTAATATATATCCAGATACCGATACAAGTAAATCCTTAATACAGGTCGCAAAGAAGATTCAGAGTTTCTTTAAAACATAGCGGATATGAATTCCAGGAGATTGATAGATGAAATTTCTATGTATAGAATGCGATTCAGCAATGAAGTTTAAAGATGTAACACGTCCTGAACAAGGCTCCATCACAGCTGTTTTTGAATGTCCAGAATGTTTTACTGAAATTGCAATGTTCCTTAATCCATCCGAAACGCAGATGTTGAAATCTTTAGACCTGAAACTCGGTGGTAATAATGAAACTGCACAACCGATGCAGATGATCCGATCCCAGCTAGAGACAGGAAAGCAAAACATCATATCAAACATGCAGGCAGAGACAGAAACAGGTGAAACACAAGAAGGCGGAAAATGTCCGTTTACATCTGTAATATCTGATGCATTTGAGGAAAACACTACAACGGAACCCGATGGTCTACAATGGACATCAGAAGCATTAGAACGTTTAGAACGGATCCCAAGCTTTGTTCGTCCCATGGCTAAAATGGGAATAGAGAGTTTCGCTAAAGACAACGGACACACTGAAATAACGGGGGAAGTGATGGATGCCGCACGTGGCAACTTCCCAACAGAATTTTAAAACCATATCTTACGGTTGAGGAACAAGATCAATGAACAATAATTTAGAAAATGATCAATTCTCTTCTGTTCCCACAGATACATCAACATTATATCCAGCAGAGGATGGTCAACCGATGTCAGTAAGCGACCTTCACAGAGAACAGATGGTATGGACAATAGATGCACTTAAGACACATTTCTCACAAGACCCGACAGTCTATGTTTCTGGTGATATTCTGATGTATTACGTTGAGGGGTCACCAGAAATATCTATTGCACCAGATGTGCTCGTCTCTTACGGTTTAGGCAAGAAACCAAGACAAACGTACTTGGTATGGGAAGAGGGTAAACCACCCGATTTTGTGATGGAGTTCAGCAGCAAGAGAACATTCAGAAAAGACTTGACTGATAAAAAGGACATCTACGCCTCACTCAATATTAAAGACTATATCCTGTATGATGCTGAGGGTATATACTTACCCTCACCGCTAATAGGCTATGAACTGATTGATGGAATCTATAAAGAAATAACGCCTGATGCGGATGGTGGCATTCATCCTTCGGCTCTGAACTTGGACTTTCATATCCGTGAAGAAGGATTAGGAATCTTTGATCCTGAAACTAACGAATGGGTGAAAACACGCGCAGAGATTGCCGAAGAAAAACTAAAAATCGCAGAAGCAGAAGTCGCAGAACTACGTGAACAACTTGTGCGCTTGCAAGCACGCTCTTAATACACTAAACGGTAAACCGTTGGCAAAAATAGAACACATGAGGACGTCCATCATGACACAAGACATAGCCAATACACTCTACGAAATGGACAATTTAGAGGTTCTGCGTGGAATTAATAGCAATAGCATAGACCTAATCGCGACAGATCCCCCATTTAATACTAAGCGAAACCGAAGTGGCACTGCTGGATTCTACGTTGATAAATGGAAATACGGAGATACAGATAAACTCCCGGATCAATGGAAGTGGAATGAAGTTCACCCCAAATGGCTTGAAACTATCCAAGATGGATACCCAGCACTCCACCAAGTTATTGAAGCAACAAAGGTTGTTCAAGACGAAGATACAGCTGCATTTCTTTGTTTTCTCAGCGTTCGGATCCTTGAAATGCACCGTATCCTAAAAGATACGGGTTCTATCTATCTACATTGTGATCACAACGTCAATTCTTACATCCGATTAGTAATGGATGCTATCTTTGGGAAAAACAACTTTCGTAATGAGATTGTGTGGCATTATTACAATGTTGCATCAACATCAAGAAAATTCCTTGGTCGTAAACATGATACAATCTTCTTTTACGCAAAAAGTAAAGCAACGCTGTTTAATTGGGACGGTATGCGGGAACCGTACTCAACAGATAGTAATTGGGTAAAAGCATCTGACAGTTATGGTGATCCACGATACAGTCCAAACGAGAAGGGAAAACTTATGCACGATGTTTGGCGAATACCAACAATAAACAACATGGCAAAGGAACGCACAGGATCCCCTGATCAAAAGCCGCTGAAACTATACCAGCGTATCATTGAAGCGAGTAGCAACGAAGGAGACCTTGTGTTAGACCCGTTCTGTGGGTGCGCAACAACGATTATCGCAGCCAATAATCTTAACCGTCGTTGGATAGGTATTGACAGACGTAAAGACGCACGTTACCACATTATCACACGTCTCATGGGAATTGACCGAAAGGAACGGGAACGACTTGAGAAATACACAATAGACAAAACGTGGCTTGACAAACAGATGCAACCTTACGAAATACATTATCGTACGGATCCACCTACCCGCACCGATAATCAAGAAACCGCAGCAACCGAATTACCACCTGTCCTGCCAATTACTGAAGAATTTCAAATGACTCGTGCAGAAATACACAAAACTCTCATAGAAAAGTTTGGCCCCTACTGTTGGGGCTGTAATTTTGAAGCACCTGATCCACGCTATCTTGAGCTTGACCATATCAACCCAAAAAGTGGGAAGGATGACTATGGTCAACACCATATAAATAACCGTGCACTATTATGCAAACCCTGTAACCTTGAAAAGAGCAACCGTATGACACTTCCTCAACTACGTAAAATCAATAAACAAAAGGGATACATGAAAGAAGGCACACTTATAGACCTTAGTAAAGCAAGTGAATGGACGTGGCAATACCTTGTAAAACGTATTCGGGAAACACCACACCAATACAACTTAAATGGCATGTAAGCCGCTTTGAGTTTCAATTAACCACTCTCTTTATTTCAGTAATTGGAAAGGAGAATGATATGACACCTACATGGCACGCTAGAAAAGTGCAAATTCACAAAGGAACTATTAATGAGATAAGGCAGCACATTCCTGATTTTGCCAGAGAACCATTTCGCACAGAAACTGGCGGAACAAATCAACACTTAGACATCATAGTGCGGAAGCCTCTTAAGAAGAACCAAGGCTTTCTTTTCCCAAGCGATGACGAAACGCATATACCTATTGCGACGGTGTCGAAGCAATATAGTCTTGTACAACATCATGATGTTCTTGACGCATTAGAGACTGTTTTAAGAGAAAACAATATTGATGCTGAAAGTCTTGAGACAGAATTGAAATTAACAGAATATGGTGAAAGGATGTGGTTTAGTTTTATTTTACCTTCTTATGGGTTTGATTCTAATGTGTCTACTTACGGGTTTGTGCCGGAAGATGGATATCCCGTTGTACTTAAAGTAAATGTTTTAAATTCAGTGGACAAAACCACTGCATTAGAAATTATGCTTAGTTGGTATCGTCTTGTTTGTGCTAATGGTATGATCTACGGAGAGGATGTTGATTTCAGGAAGATCCATCTATCAGGGTTACTTAACTATGATGTTATCAAAGAATTCTTAAGAATGCAACTTGAGCGAGAACGGTTTTCAAGACAAAAAGAGCGGTTTGGGAAGTGGTACGCGACAAAAGTGATTATTATGAAATTAACTGAAACAAAACCCGGTCCCGGTCAAATCGAGCGTTGGCTGGATACTGTAGTATCCAAAAAATGGAGTATCAATGCAGCGGCTAGAATTTACCATATTGCCAAAACCGGGTACGACGGTAAGTTTGTCAATCACACAAGAAAAACGAATAAAGTTACGTTTCAGGAACTCACACTTGAATCACAATCAAGTGATCAAATACCTGGTACCTTTGCCCCTGTACGAAATGCCTACGATATCAGTCAAGTCCTAAGCTGGATTGCTGGTCAACGAGGAACAATACAAGGACAACTTGCTTGGCTTATGGATATTCCTAACTTAATGGAAGCATTATTGAAAACAGAAAAACCGATCACATTAGGACTTAGCGGACAATCTTGTAATAACAAACAGTGTGTCAAATAAGAAACTTTCAGCCAATGTATAACTTGTTTTTGCTATAGTTTTGTCATTCCCCGATGGGAGAAATTATGTCGTCTATCTACGAACTACTGCCAGACCATGAAGCATTGCTAAACCTTGAAGTTGAAGAATTAGCAAGAGTCGTTTTGCAGCACCTTCAGTCCCTTCCTGAATTTGATAGCCAGTTTAGTCTTCAGAATTTCACTTCGCGACATACTGTTGAAAAATATCCTGGTGGGTATCAGAATAGAATTTTGATGGCACTCAGGGAAGCATGGGCCTGGTTAGAAATAGAAGGTCTTATTGTACCTACACGAGGGTTTCACCCTGATATGGTTTCCATTACAAGAAAAGGAGAGAATATAAAGGACGAAGGTGCTTTCAAAGCCTACCGCAAAGCGAAACTATTGCCTAAACAGTTGCTTCACTTTTCCATAGTTGAAGATGTCTGGTCTAACTTTTTACGAGGTAAGTGTGACACTGCAATCTTTGAAGCATTTAAGGCTGTGGAGATAGCTGTTCGAAATGCATGTGGATATGCTGAAGAAAAATATGGCGTTGATTTGATGCGAAAAGCATTTCATGTTGATAGTGGACCTTTGACAGATCAGAATCGACCGAAAGCTGAAAGAACAGCAACAGAACATCTTTTTGTAGGAGCAATGGGACTATATAAGAATCCACATAGTCATAGAAATGTGTCTGTTACAGCAGAAGAAGCAGTAGAAATCATCATGTTCGCGAGTCATTTGCTTAGGGTTGTTGATTCACGGCAGAAACTATAATGCACAGCAAAAAGAGCAATGCAAACATTTGTAGAACTGTTCATACGAAATCTCCACCTTATCGCATCAATATTCTGGTTCGGAGGTGTGTTCTTTTTTACTTTTGTTGCAATTCCAATAGGACAGAGAAAGTTGCCAGCAAAGGTGTTGTTAGATATTCACAATCGCTTCCGACATGCAATGCGATTGATAATAAACATCATTCTATTGACAGGCGGTATTGTGATATTCATTGTCGCGTGGAATAATGACATGAAAGTAGAATCTGAGTATATGGTCTGTTCTGTTGCAAAGCTTGGTGCTTTTGGAATTATGGCACTCTTCTGGGGCTTATACAGTTCCTCATACCAGCGACACCTTGAAGCGACACACCCAGACAGGAGAGTTATTGTCCCTCGTCATATCAATGTCTTCAGTCATCTGACACTTTTTTCAGGATTAGTTGTATTTGCACTTGCCATGCTATTGAGAAGTTAAGGTATCTGTTGCTATGTATTGGTGGTATTATGAAACGACAAAATATAGATCCTCCTAAAGATCAATGGGATAAACTTCCCCACTTAGACGGATTGTCTACGGGACTTACTTATGGTGAGAACCTGGTATATAACTTGTTTGATGAGTTACTTCCACCTCAATGGGAGATGTATATACAACCATTCTTAAATGGTCTACGGCCAGATCTTGTTCTACTTAATCCAGCTGCTGGAATTGCAGTATTTGAAGTAAAGGATTGGAAATTATCTACAATTGAATCATTCACTAAATCAGAATATCTAATGAAAAACCCCTTGAAAAAAATTAGTCTTTACAAGGACCAATTATTAGAAATCTATTGCCCTCGTCTAAAGGGTCGTTTTGGAGATGATGCAACTGCTACAGTAACAGCAGGTTTGATTTTCACTCTGGTGTCCGAAAGAGATTTAGAAAGAATATTTGGAAGAAATGAAGATGGGAAATTGGTTAGTCGTCTTGATAATTCAGACAGAAATTTAAAACATCTGTTTGATCAATCTCTGAAATTATCGAAGTATTATCCATTAGTAGGAAAAGAGACTTTAAGCGAACGAAATCTTTATAGGCTTTTTCCTGAATCGAAACGTAGATCATCCTTTATTATGCAGAAAGATATAGCAGAAGACTTAAGGGGATGGCTAAAGGATCCAGCATTCAATCAAGAATTACGACAACCTATAGAGATAGACTTAAGTGATCCTCAGATAAGAGAAATAATAAATAACAATAGAGGAGCAAAATATCGACGTGTGAAGGGTACTGCTGGTTCTGGCAAGAGTTTAACACTTGCTATGCGGGCTGCTGAAATCGCTAGCCAGAATAAGCAAGTACTTGTATGTTCATATAACATTACATTGATTAACTACCTGCGTCCACTTGCCTACAGACATGCCAGCGACCTTGCCAGGAATGGAAAAATCGATTCACCTGAAGTCATCAGACATAGAATTGTATTTCTCAATTATCATGCTTGGGCCAAACGTGTATGTCAACATGTTGGAAAAGAAAGAGAATATAAACAATTATGGAGAAGATGTGAAGAACTTCGTGAAGAGAGAAAACAAATTCTACAAGATGATTCAGAACAATTTAGTTTCATAAAAAGAGGAAATAGTGTAAAGAAGAGTCTTATTGAGATTGATGAAGAACTTGATAAAGAAGAGAAGAAGGTATTGACCCATCTCCTGCCTAATCTTATACTACAAATTTACCAAGGTTCATCTGATCTCGCGCTCTATTTACCTAAATTAAATCAGCCCCATTTGCTTCCTTCACAAACCCATCAAGCTGACTTTAATATGCATTCTGAGATTCCTCTTATGAAAGTTGCTGAAGAAACAAATCAGGACATAACACAAGACATTTCTCCTCCATTCTATGACGCTATTTTGGTAGACGAGGGACAGGATTTTACTCCTCTATGGTGGCAGTCTCTAAGACAGGCAGTCAAACAGGATGGGGAAATGCTACTTGTTGCAGACAAGACTCAGAATATCTATGGAACTGCACAAGCTTGGACAGAAGAAGAGATGAGAGGTGCTGGGTTTAGTGGTGATTGGATGAGATTAAAGACAAGTTACCGCATACCACCTAAAATCACACCTATTTTAGAGTATTTTACTCACGAGTTTTTCATACCTAAGATACAACAGTGCCAACATAGACAAGCAGATATTTCGGATATAATTGACATTCCAGATGTGGAACGGTTTACATTTGAAGATATCACAGTCGAATTATATTGGATGGATGTTCCTGACAGATCTAAAGAAATAGATATATGTTTTCAGGTAGTAAATCATTATATGATGAATTTACCAAGTGATTGTGCAAATTCTGACATTGTGTTTATATCACAACAGAAGAATATAGGTGAAAAATTCGTAAGAAAGTGTGAAAAGCACGGAGTTAATGTTAATCATACATTTGGTGAAGATAAGCAAGATGAACAGCGTAAGAAACTGGCATTCTCTTTAGACTATTCTACTATTAAAGCTACTACATTACACAGCTATAAAGGTTGGGAAGGTAGACTTCTTGTGATACATGTAAATAGAATTACAAATGACACAGATTGTGCGCTGTTTTATTCGGCTCTCACCAGACTTAAGAAACATACCAATGGTAGCAGGCTAACGGTTGTTTCATCTTGTAGTGAGCTTCGCGGTTTAGGCTCTAAATACTTTGAGAGAATGGAAGAAAAAAGTAATTTACTACCTGACGAAACACTATAGATTTAATTCAAATGGAAAACACAAAAGTTCAGGCAGTATCATGGAATATCACCCGATTGTGCAATCTGAAATGCATGCACTGCTACCTTCCTGCAGGTTTTGTTGATACAGACGAGCACCCGCACGGATACCACAGAGATGCTGAGTTAAGCCAGAAAGATTGTTTCAGAGTGATAGATGAGATAGCTGAGATTAACCCGCATATCCTTCTAATCCTTACCGGCGGCGAACCTTTATTACGACCAGATATTTTAGAGATCTCAAAATATGCATCAGATACAGGTTTCCTTGTTGTGATGGGAACAAACGGTGTCCTACTCAACGATGAGGTCGTTGAAAAGATGCAACAGAATGGCGTGACGGGTGCTGGTTTGAGCATTGACTCTATCCAACCTTCTGAACACGATAAGTTTCGCGGCATGCCGGGGGCATGGAAAGCAACACTGAATGGCGTTGAAGCACTCAAACGTGCAAAACTCGATTTCCTCGTCCAGACATCCGTCACACAGTGGAATTACGATGAAATTCCTGAGATCGTAGAATTTGCATACCAGATAGGGGCAAAGGTGCTAAACCTATATTTTCTCGTGCGAACAGGTAGAGGAAAAACAGTGATGGACATCTCTCCCGCACAATATGAGAACATGCTAGATACAATGTTCAAACTACAGAGAGACTATACCGGGAAGATGCTCATCGCAGCAAAATGTGCACCACACTACAAACGTGTCATCTACGAACAGGAGTCCGATTCAGCATTCCTTCAAGGGTATCCAAGCGGAACATGTCCTTGTGGAATCTATTATTGTCGAATCAGTCCTGAAGGTGAATTAACGCCATGTCCATATCTCCCTGTCAGTGTCGGTAATCTGAAGGATGAGAGTTTTGTTAAACTATGGAACGCATCTGATACCTTTCAGGAGCTACGTAATAGAAATCTCCTTGAAGGAAAGTGTGGTGCTTGTGAATTCAAAGAGGTATGTGGCGGGTGTAGAGCACGTGCTTATGCAACAAGTGGCAATTATCTCGCCGCAGACGAATCTTGTGAATACCAACCCGGTCAACAGGAGAAACCCGTAATTGGATTCGATAAACGCACTGCATTCGCATCCGAACCCGACTACGACTTGGCATGGAATGCAGCTGCAGAGAAAAGGCTAAAACGTGTCCCTTCATTTGCACGCGGGATGGTAATAAAAAGTGTAGAAAAGTATGCGCGTGAACACGGTTATCGGGAAATCACACCTGAACTCATGAAAGCAGTCAAAAAAAGGTTTGATAAAACAGGTATCCCCTCTTTCAGACCAAAGCGTTAAGAACATGGTTATACGAGCTTCTTTAGTCCCGTAGGGACGATATGTTTATAGAATATGGTTTTACGAGTCTTCTTTAGTCCCGTAGGGACGATATGTTTATAGAAAAAAATGAAAATATATGTGAAAATATACAAGACATATTTGTTAACTGACACAAATCCTTATTATACCATTTCTAATTGAAAAACTCTTAATTATAGCATAAACTCTTAGATTATGCCGTTTTCTGTATTATTTTTCACAAGCGATAATGAGAGACAATCTAATAGAAATTGTATTCTCTTAAATAAAGGAAAAATGCATGCTCACAGCAAAACAGGTAGAATCCTTTAAAGAAAACGGATTCCTTATCCTTGAAAATTTTATTGATACACAGGTGATTGAAGGATGGCGAGAACAGATCTGGAAACATTTCAATTCCAGCTTAGAGACACCTGAGACATGGCCCGATAATTATGTTGTAGAAAACTTCGGTTTTTCTCCGAACTTTGGACATGTGCCAGCAATGCAAGAGATAATTCAACAATTCAGTGCAGGCGAGTTTGCTGGTGGCGGAGGTGCCCCATTGGTAAAATGGCCAAACCCAGAGGCAGAATGGTCAATGCCAGGAAGTGGACATATTGATGCTTACGGTCCCGGCGGTTGGAGTCCGTTTATGATGGGTGCCACAACATATCTTTACGATGTTGAACCAGGTGGCGGTGCATTCGTATTTTGGCCCAAAAGTCATCTCACAACACATCAATACTTCCTCAAATATCCTGAACAGGTTGATGGGAGTTTCAGAGATATTGACGGGTGGGGATGGAATATGTTTTCAGATTTATCACCCGAAGGACCACGGGAGTTTGTCGGTGCAGCAGGAGATGTCGTGTTATGGCATGCATATTTATGTCATACGGGTTCCGGTAATGTCAAAAACATCCCAAGAGTAGGGATATTTGCACGCTATCACCATAAAAACCGTGAAGAGATAAGATACGAAATACCAGAAGACCTATGGAAATACTGGACAATATAAGGAGGAAACATGAGCGATCAAACTAACGTTCAAGAACGACTCATTAATGTAGAAGACCGATTGGGACGTTTAGAGAACCTACTTGTCAGCATAAATGAGAAGTTAGAGCAGACACAACAACCCACTGTCGCAGAATCTGAAGACACTGAGAAGTTTCAACAGTGGGTAACCGACTACGTCTCCATGCGGTTGCAGCAACTGGTGCCAGAGACCTGCGATCATCCTGCCGAAACACCAATGCATGATGGTCCTTTCCTTGACAACACGAATGTCCCATGCACCGAAGAGGTCGTGCATCGTGTCAAACGCATTCCGATACCGTTTGTGCGTGAAATGGTTGTCCAACGTGTCGCAGAAAATGCACGCAACGCAAAAATAGAACGCGTAGATATAGAATTCTTTGAACAAGCAGCAACTTTTTGACAGTGTAAAGCCACAGAGGAGTTCCCTCTGCCCGATTTCGACTGGAAGGACTTCTTGAAGGCTCCTGGCTTTTAAACTTCTTGGTGTAATGTATGAAGTATCCCAGCGCGCAAACCCTATATAAACCAGAAGATTATCTCATCGCTGAACGTAAGGCAACAATAAAGAGTGAATATCTCAGCGGACAGATACTCACTATGTCTGGAGCAAGTCTCGCGCATGCGTTTATCACGGGGGATATAGACACAGAATTAAATATTCAACTGAGAGGAAAGGATTGTGAAGTCGTAACTAACGATGTACGTGTGAAGACCAGTCCGAAGATTGCCTATTTTTATCCAGATGTCGTTGTTTTCTGCGGAGAACCACAATTTGAAGACAATACTTTTGATACGCTTCTAAACCCTATTCTGATCATAGAGGTACTTTCACCCTCAACAGAGAAATACGACAAAGGTGAGAAATTTGAATACTATAAACAAATTGCCACATTAAAGGAGTATATTCTCGTTTCACAAGACAAAGTCCACGTGGAGCATTACAAGTTAAATAATACAGAATGGAATCTGAAAACATTTAGCGCATTTCAAGACACACTAATTCTTACCTCCATAGGATGCAAACTTTCTCTCAAGGACATATACACACGGATTGACTTTAACTGATTTATAAAGACGACTTCTATAGAATCTGGTTCAAACGGAAAGCATGGATTGGGTATTTAACACCTTCTCAGAATATCTTGAAAACGACTTCAAAAAGCGGATTGGCAATCCCAATCCGACAGTCAGTGATTTGTGGGATGCCTTTCAAGTCCTATTTCCTGCCACCTCCGCACAATTGTTAGTGCAAGAACCTGTCGGGAACACTGTTCGCTTCAAACCACTCGCTTTCTATTACGCAGACGAAATGGGTCCTTTGATTGACGCACCCATGGATTACCTAAAGCAACACTTCGGCGGCGGAAAATTCAAAATTAACTTCTATCACGGCATGCAATTCATCGCAACAATCAATTTCAAACCTGAAGGACCAGAAATCTGGAGAGACCTACCCGAAATGGAGGCTATGAATAGCTGATGAGTCAAGAATATATCTATGAAGTATGTCCGAAATGTAGCACTGCCAACATCCAACAATTGGATAAAGAATCATGGTTCTGTCTGGATTGTGATTGGGATAATCTTACCGAAATCGCCACTGGGAATGACGAATTGTTGACATCACTCCTTCACGGTGACATCCATTCCAGAAGAATCGCTGCACAATCACTAATCAATATCGGTGATGTTGATCGCCATTTGGCATCACCTACCGATATAGACGCAATGCTAAAAGCACTCGACGATGAAGACTCGGATGTCCGCTATTTTGTCGCTGTTGCACTCGGTAAATTAGATGCAAGAGACTGCCTAAAAAGACTAAAGCAACTTGCTCAGGATGATGGTTCTGCACTTGTCAGAGAAGGTGCTCAAACAGCAATTGAACAGATAGAATCGCACGTGGAAAAGGAGTAGACTTTCGTGGATAAAATAAAAATCGGTTATATTGGATGCGGATTTATGGCACAGAAGGTACATATTCCAAATTTCGCAAGCATTCCTGAATGTGAGATAGTAGGACTCGCTGAAGTCAGAACTGAACTTGGGAAAAAAGTCCAAGAACGCTTTGGAATACCACATCTATATAAACACCATTCAGAGCTCGCACAGAATGACGACATTGAAGCCGTCGCTGTTTCAGCAGATTTTGCGCTGCAAGGGGAAATAGCAAAAGACTTGTTACAAGGAGGAAAGCACGTTTTCATGGAAAAACCCATGGCAGTCTCACTGGAACAAGCACAAGCAATCGTTGATACATCAAAAGAATACAACAAAAAACTGATGGTCGGTTACATGAAACGCTACGATGCTGGCAATGAAATCGTAAAAGATAAAATAGCACAATTCCGAGAAACGGGTGAGATGGGACGCTTAACCTATGCACGAAATCACGGTTTTGGAGGCGACTGGGTCTGCAATCTTGATACGCACATGGACAACACCGATGAACCTAAACCCACCGCACCACAGAAATTCCCTGACTGGCTCCCAGAAAAATATCACGGAGGTTACATCGGATACCTACAGCAATATACGCACAATATCAATCTCATGCGATGGTTCCTCAATGCAGGGGATGATGTCACTGTTAAAGCAGTTGACCTGAATGAGAATGGATATACAGGTGTCGTCATCTTTGATATGGCAGGTACCAGAGTTACCTTAGAAACTGGACATGTTTCACATTACCGATGGGATGAACATTCACAGATTTACTTCCAACACGGTTGGATACATACTTGGGCACCACCGTTGTTACTGAAAAACACACCCGCAGAAGTTGAAATCTACCGGGCAGGTGAAGCACAAGAAATTACACGCCCCATCCCAAGACCTTCTTGGACATGGGCATATCATAGGGAAGCAGAATACTTCATTAAGAACCTACACAATCCTGAACCGTTCCGCTCTTCTGCTGAAGATACACTAACGGATGTGAGATTGTTTGAAGACATCTATCGTATTTTTGTCGCACAACAAGAAAGTTGATTATCATTTTCTCAACAGGATTTCAGTTCCATTAATATCAATCGCAGGTTCATAGTTCTCTTCCAAATACTGGGCAATAATTGGATGACGTTCTTCAACAGGAATACCATCAACATTATCAAACCAACCACCAGTCTTGAAGATTACCAAACGCGTCTGATCCCGTTCAAGGGCAGACACTACCTCACGCTGCATGCCCACCGTTGATGCATACGACACCATGTGAAATCGTGTGACACTCGGACGATTAGCAAAGAAATAATACGCACCCTGACTCGAGAAATCAAATATCCTTTCATCCGGTTCAGTATTCGCCTGGATATATTGTACAACTTCCTGAATCTGCTCAACTTGGTCATCGGGAATGTCAACTCTACCAGCACGTTCCAGTTCCTCTGAAGCCAGACTCCTATCAAATGGGTTGTTAATAACGTTCTGATATCTTCCTTTAAATGTGCTAACAGGATTGTGTACTTCACCAATATACCAACAACACACCACTATAGGAATCAGTAAAAAACAAATCGGTTTAATGACACGTTGCCATCGCGATCTATCCGTAAATGAAGATAGACGACTTAGAATACCATCTTCCTTTGTCCCATTAAAGAAACTATTGAATATATTTGAAATACTTCTGTCAAACGGAAACAGAATAATGAGCCACAAAAAAGTGGAACCGTAAGTCAAATGACCCCCATCCGATCTACCGAGTGCAGTTCGGAAAAACGCTATGCCGCCAAGTAACAGCAGTAGCAGCTTGAGTGATACTTCATCAAAAACACTTCTACCACTTAACCGACGATAGGTCAGATATACCCCAGTAATAGCATAAACACAAATAGGCAGATACCACCGGAATTTCTCACTTAGGAAAAACGCTCGCCATCCTTCTTCAGATATGATAGCGAGAGTCGTTGTCAATGTGGGGAATCTCAGTCCCCACGTCGCAAGCTGATACTTACATTGAATATAGGTGTTCCATATTAAATCGTCTAACGCTCCATGTGAAAGAAAATAGATAGCCACGGGAAGAAACCCTACCGATAGTCCAATGACATAACCCATCAAAGGTAATGGACGAATACGAAATTCTATACTTTTTTGAGAACTGTATACTATTAGGAATACCGATATTGCACCGAGGGTATACAAACCTACTTCAGTACTATACCAAAACGCCAAACTTGTAAAGATGCCACTGGCAGTCAATTTCCAACCAGAAGTAAATAACAGAGATATAAGACTATACCTGTTTTTCTCCTGTGCCATACCATCAGCAAAAAGACCCTTTCTGTTATGTTGGGATAGATAACTTGCAACAAATGCAAAAGCAATTAAACCGAGACCATGTCTTGGAGACACAAAGAATTTGCTACCAGATACTATCAGAAAACAGATGAAAGCAGTGAATATCCCACCGCGAAATACATGCAATCCAAGCAGATAAATCGCGATATAACCTAAAGGATCCAAAACCCGTTCCATGGAACGCAAACCCATCAGAGTCGGTTCAAAGATTCTACTACCAAACCACGCCA
This sequence comes from Candidatus Poribacteria bacterium, assembly GCA_009839975.1. Lineage (GTDB taxonomy): Bacteria > Poribacteria > WGA-4E > WGA-4E > WGA-3G > MSPOR6. The sequence continues at coordinate 4,655 of VXOP01000298.1, read as the reverse complement.
AGTACGCATTCTGAAACAGTCCATGCTGCACATAGATATCACGAAAAACAACACCACCGTGTAACATCTCATTCAAAGGAGCCAACCGTTCACCTTCATGAAACATATCAATGCGACGATCGATATTTCCATTGTAAATCAATAGATAGATGAAAACTGGTAGAACGATGTAAAGAAAGGTAAAACGTAGTATAGACCTTATGCGGTTGACTGGAACAGATGTCCCCATATCTTCTGATAGAACGGGTTCTGTGAGAACAGTGTGTCTGTTTTCGTCAACAGGCCTAAATCTTCTTGAATAGTACCAATTTAACAATAAGGTCAATTTCAGAAGCAGTGTAACCACAACAGAAATCGTTAACCATAGTGCCCCCTGTTTTTCATAATAATAAACATGCAACCAGCACAGACACATCGGAAGTGATGCGATAGCACTGAACCGAAGCACACGTTGAATCGGTTGTTCAGTAACCTTAGCTACCCATTGCGAGTAAGCAAGCCATCCTACCCAATACAGTAATACTACTAACGGAGTTCCAAGCAGTATTAAAAAGTAGTAGAAGTACTCTTGCTGTTTGGGATACTCGTCATCACTGATCCAACCAACTACACCAGAACTGTCATGAAAATCAAAAACGATATATTGCCGCAGAACGAATCCCAATCCAATAGCAAGCGAAAATGCGGATATTGTTATGATACGTAGGTATGCGCGAACAGAAGAATCGTAACTAAGTGTGAAATCAGGGAAGAATCTATGGATGGAATTGAGATGTGTTCTTAAAGGGATACGTACCATCGTATGTGCAAATAGAGTTGGTAAGACGATTATTGGACAACATCACCTTCAACAAGTTCAACTTGAACCTTGATATTCTTCAAGTAGTCAATAGCGCGTTCAATCTCATCAGATGCACCCAGCAGCTCCAACATCACCCACCCTGCATCCTCTGTAACATTTGCGCGTCGGATGTTCGTGATCACACGAAACTGTTGTCCAATATTGTAGATAATCGGTTCTGTGATTTTCTCTGGGGGGAATGTCAGTCGCACTTTTAGTGAAGTATGTTGCAGTGCACCACTCGGACTCGTGTGAAAAGAGACTTCTGAAAAATCGGATTTTGCATCATCCCAAGTGAATGCTTTCACAACCCGAACAGTAGCGTCGTAGATGGAAATAACAAGGTACGCCACACCCGGATAGATAGGATCTTCACCCCACATCGCATCAGATCTGTCTTTATCAGAGAAATACGCTTCATGATTAGGATGGGAATGGTAAAATGCTTTGATCGGTAGATTCTCTGTTTCAGACTCTTTATGTATGGTGATTAAATCGTCAGGATGCATCACATACGCGGTTTTAGCATCGCGTGGATAAGCAACAGGGTCATCTTTATGTAGATCATTTTGGATATTACGACACGGTCTCACATACTCCTGCGTCCCGTTGTGAAGTATGATACCACAACATTCATCAGGAAATACTGATTCTGCATGTGTATATATCTGTTCCAAAGTCTTCGGTAATAGGGTAACCATGTTGAAATGAAGGGATAGGGGGTTTAGAAAAACGCTAAAAATTCCCTCTTTAGTCCCGTATGAAGATTAAATAAATATTTAGGTAATCCAATCTATAAAAATGATCGTAGGGGCGGGGTTACCCCGCCCGAATATTACCGTTTTCACCGTACACATATTGCCCAACTTAAATCTTAATCTTCATTAGAGACGATATCTTTATAGAAATCTGCCACCAGCAATAGCCGGTATGATGGATATTTCAGCTCCATCAGTTACAGCGGTTTCTTGTCCATCAAGAAATCTAATATCTTCGTCATTCAGATAAATATTAACAAACCGACGGATATTTCCACCTTCATCACAGAGACGTTCTTTCATCCCAGGATAGTCGGAATCTAAATTCTCAATGATTGCTTGAATATTAGTTCCTTCCGCTTCTACCTCAGCAAGATTCTGTGTTAAACGCCTCAGAGGCGTCGGAATTCTAACAGTAACAGCCATATTATCCTCCAAATATGATTTTATAGTAGAGTTAAAAATTAAAGAGATATTTCAACGTTTACGATGATCACCCACCGTAGAGACGAGGTCTCCTCGCCCGTTGTGGAACATATCATTAATTCTGAAGTATTCTATAGATAGGGTGGATTGTATCCACCTTACTAATTGTGTCAAATTGAGTAGTGTAATCCACACTCCTTAGTGTCTGCTTCAGTGTCTGTTGCGTTCTGCCATCGCCAACGACCTGCTCGTTTTGCTTCACCCGGTCGTATCCGAGTCGTACACGTCATGCATCCAAGTGAATCAAAATAGTGTCCATTCGCATCAGGTTGAAAAAGTGGATTCACTGGAATATCATGCTTCTTTACATAAGACCATACCTCTTCCGTAGTCCAATCAATTAAAGGACTCACTTTAAGAATAGGATGTGTTTCAGAAGATAAAACTTCAACTTTTTGAAACTTCTGACGACTCTCTGATTGATCACGTCTTGTTCCGGTAATCCAAACATCTAAAGATTCTAACAGTTTACGCATCGGTCTGACTTTACGCACGTCACAGCAGAACTGCTGTTTGGCTCTACTATCAAAAAATAGATACTCACCATGCTCAGATACCATATTGCCAATATCAATCGGGTCAGGTTGTATCCTCTCAATCTCTATGCCATACCGATCTTCTACCTGATCAAAGAACGTATAAGTCTCTGGAAAAAGGCGAAGTGTATCAATCGTGCAAACACGAAATGGGAGTTGACTTTCTGCAGCTAAGTGAATCTGAACCATCCCTGATAACTGTCCACTCGTAACAATTGCTGCGCGATCGTTATAGTGTTTGAATAGACAAAATAAAATGTCTTGCGGATTCTCTGTCAAACTGATTTTATGTTTCAATTGCATCAGTGATGCACTTTGAATGTGAAATGTCATTCCGTTTATGATCCTAATAAAAAATAGTTAAACTAATGTCTCCATTATATCTGTTTCAAGTTCAAAATACCGACTCAAACTAAAGTAACGTTCACCTGTATCTGGTAAGATGGTAACGATAGTTTTACCACGTCCAAACTCCTTAGCAATCTGCAATGCAGCAAATACATTCGCTCCAGAGGACATACCGACAAGTAAACCTTCAATACGAGATATATCTTTCATCGTCTGATAAGCAATCTCCTCGGATACAGCAATTACGTCATCAATGATATCAACATTTAGTACCTCTGGAACCATACCAGCACCAAGTCCATCAATACGTGTAGGTCCTGGTTTACCACCCGAAAGAACTGACGACACAAGCGGTTCCACAGCAACGACTTTCGTGCTTGGATTTCTTTCCTTCAATACCTCTCCGACACCGGTCAGCGTACCACCCGTGCCAACACCCGCAACAAAAGCATCAATGTTATCACCCAAAGATTCTAAAATCTCTACCGCAGTGGTCCGCCGATGAATCTCTGGATTAGCAAGGTTTGTGAACTGGTTAGGCATGTAGTGTCGTGAATTGCGACGACGAATCTCCTCCGCCTCCCAAATAGCACTTGCCATGCCTCCATGTTCAGGTGTCAATACGATCTCCGCACCAAATGCTGAAAGAAGCGCATATTTCTCACTGCTAACATTCTCCGGCATAGTCAACACAACACGATACCCACGTGCTACACCAACAATTGACAGACCAATACCTGTATTCCCCGCAGTGGGTTCTACAATCGTATCACCCGGTCTTAGAATACCACATTCCTCCGCATCAACAACCATCGCATAGCTGATCCGATCCTTGATACTACCACCCGGATTATAGGATTCTAACTTTGCTAAAATAGTTGCATCATCTTTACTCGGCAACCCATTCAAACGAACCATCGGTGTATTGCCGATAAGATCTGTCAGATTTTGCGCTAATTTCATATTGAAAAAGGATGTGAATGTGTAGGCTGCGGCAACCGTTTAATCTTCCGCGCATGACAACAAAGCTCATGCAATGTCTTCGTATTCAACACATCTCTTACCTCTTGCTCAAGTTCAGCGAAAAAACCGCATATTTCAGATGATTCTTGCAACTCAAAACCTTCAGAAAAATTCACCGGCCCATCAACAGCAGTAAAAATATCACCAATACGAATCTCGTCCGGCGGAAGTGCCAAACTATAGCCACCATCCGGACCACGACGACTCACCGTCAAACCAGCACGTTTGAGTTCCAATAACAACTTTTCCAAAAACGGACCTGGTATACTACGTTTTTCAGATAATGTCGTCACAGAAATAAACTGATTCCGATGCTGAAGACCGAGTTCTAACATCGCACATAACGCATACTTTAACTTAGCGGATAAATGCATCTGTGTACCCCCTATTTAACCTAACCATTTCAGGTAACTACAATTATAATATATCCTACTAAAAAAGTCAAATATTTCTACTATTCCCGACTAATATAGTCTGATATTCTTATGTGTTGTCTTTATTTCTTCATGACACTGTTTATCAAAAAGTATTATCCTGCTCTTGGTGATGGCCACGCCGCGTAGGGGCGAGGTCTCCTCACCCGTTATGAGGTCTCCTCACCCGTTGTTGCTTGGGTTATATACGTTGTCGTTTGGGTTATGTAAAGGGAAGTAGCATATATAG
>VXOP01000101.1 GCA_009839975.1 Candidatus Poribacteria bacterium | reverse complement strand
TCTACTTTGCAAACGAAAAATACGGTTGGGTTGTCGGGGATGAAGGTACAATCGCAACTACAGACGACAGTGGTAGACATTGGACGATACAAGATAGTGGCAGTGTGGCAATGCTTCGTGACGTTTTCTTCAAAAACAGTAAAGAAGGATGGGTTGTAGGTGAAGATGCTGATGTTCTTTACACAAAAAACGGCGGCAAACAGTGGAATCGGTATACTGGTGTAAGCGAATTTCCACTCAACGGTGTCTGGTTCGTTGATGGCGACAAAGGATGGGCAGTTGGGACCTATGATAGAATCTTCCATACGAAAACGGGGGGTGAATCTTGGCAGGAACAGAGCAATCGCTTTGAAGGTGAACGCGATAGGATGATAAATGATAACAAACATGTCTTCTTCATCAGGGACAATGAAGGATGGATAGCAGGCAGTGATGGTTCAATCTTCCATACAACGACCAGCGGTGCTAAATGGGATAGACAGGACAGTCGCATTCCACTTATCAATGGACACGTACGTGATACTATTAATAGTCTACATTTCTCAGATGTAAACTACGGCATTGCAGTTGCTGATGTCGGTTTTATTACCCGAACAGAAGATGGTGGTAAAAACTGGCAACTTATGGAAAGTGGTACTGAAAACAATCTAACAAGTGTGCAGTTTACATCTGAGAAAGAGGCATGGGCAGTTGGCTGGTCAGGAACTATTCTACATACTACCGATGCAGGTGCAACCTGGCACAAAGTCAGCGGAACGACTGCAAATGATCTGCAAAATGTGCAGTTTACTGATGCAAACCGCGCGATTGCTGTCGGCAGACGCGGCACAATGGTGATGACGAATGATGGGGGTAAGACTTGGAATGAACTTGATTCTGATATTTGGGATGGTATCTGGAATATCTATTTCGCAACAGACAAACACGGTTGGGCAGTAGGAGAACGTGGACTAATTATTCATACGAAGGATGGCGGTATAAACTGGGAGAATCAACGTGCACCCGCAGCCTTTACACTTCGCGCAGTACATTTTATATCGGAGAAGACGGGGTGGATTGTAGGAGATGTCGGTACCATTTTGCACACGATTGATGGCGGAAATACGTGGCTACAACAGATTCCCATTGGGGATTTCTACTCAGTGATGCTTAAAGGTGTGTTTTTTCTTGATGAGAAGAAAGGATGGGCAATCGGTTGGCCCGGTGTCTGTCTCTCAACTGAAGATGGGGGGTTAACATGGCACAAACAACATACAGATACATTCAATGAACTCTACGGGGTATACTTTGTTGATGAGAATATAGGGTGGATCGTTGGACAATTCGGTGTAATACTGCACACAAGAGATGGTGGCACGAACTGGAGACCACAACATAGTGCAACACAAGAAAACCTAAACAAACTCTATTTCGCGGACACACAACACGGATTGATTGTCGGAGACAATGGCATCATGCTGACCACAATCGACGGTGGTAAAAAATGGGAACAACAGGATAGTGGAACAGAAAATGACCTATATGGATTAGCACTTTCTCCTGAAGGTGTTGTTGCTGTTGGTAAAGGTGGAATTGCGATGCGGTATTCGGTTGAAAATACACAGTTACCCGCGAAACTTCCGCCAACTGCACCAGACGAGGAAACGATCATCGTGGTAGACGATACGCCAGTAGAGAATATCGTCTACCACTGGGATATAATCCAACAAGCAACCTGGAGAACGAACTTTACGGATACACATTTTGTTAATGCTAAGAACGGGTGGACTGTTGGAACGGGTGGTGCAATTTCTCATACAACTGATGGCGGAAAAACATGGTTACCACAACACAGTGGGGTAACTGCGGACTTACGTGAAGTCGATTTTACCGACGCACAACACGGACGTATCCTTGGTAACGGAGTCTTATTGGAGACAGAAAATGGTGGCAATTCTTGGAAAACACTTCTTGATACGACGAAACAGAATTTGCCGAGGATTAATGCCATGCATTTCATCAATAAAGAAACAGGTTGGCTTGCTGCAGCAATCGGAGAAATAGTCCACACGAAAGATGGTGGTAAAACGTGGAAAGTACAGAAAACGGGCACAACCAATCAGAACATTACTGACATACACTTCATCAATGAAGAGATGGGGTGGGCAGTTGCACCACAACGCCGAGATGGCGGTTTTGTCCTGCATACCGTAGATGGCGGTAACTATTGGAAAATACAAGCAAAGACTAATCAAGCTGGGATTGCTATCCATTTTGCTGATGAAAAACAGGGATGGATAATTCTTGGTAATGGCAATTCATTGTTGACACAAGATGGCGGTGAAACTTGGATTCTCCGCGCGACTACGCAAAACACAAACGGATTACGACGTATTACGTTCAATTCACATAGCTCTGCTTGGGGCATGGGTGGAGGCGGAGCCTATATCACAAGCGATCAAGGACAAAACTGGGAACGCATCTCCGTTAGCACTGGAGAAGAAACGTTAGCAGTGCAGCAAACAGTTCCAGAGATAATTGATGACACAGATGAAGAGAATAACGAGGATGAAGATGACACTACATTTGCTGAGTTATTTCAACAGCAATTTCGTCAGCAGTTACAACGACCAGGACGGATTGCACCAGAAGGTATTGTTTCATCTGATGATACACAAGAGAGTACCAATACAGCAACGCAGGAAAGACGACCCCAACCTGACCAGAGAAGACGATTTGGACGGCGACGTGGTGGGACAGTTGCAGGTGTATATTTTCTTGACAGGATGAATGCTTGGGCAGTTGGTAGTGCTGGAAGCATTTATCACTCCTCTGATGGTGGTAAGAAATGGCAACGTCAACTTGGTGAACAACAACGTAGCGATATCAGGGAAGTACTATTCTATAACGACAAAGTGGGGTGGATTGCCAGCTCGGATGGTAACCTATCAGAGACAGATGACGGAGGACAGACCTGGGAAAGACTTAACATCAGAACCCGTCAACCCCTCATTGGTATTCATTTCACAAGTCTTGAACCAAAATGGGGTTGGACAATGCGGCGTGATGGCACAGTGCATTATACAACCAATGGCACTGTCTGGAGTGCGGGTGAAACACCTGAGCAACCCCCATTTATTGAGGGTGACCCACCAGGCACATACTCCCTAAACGATGTTGATTTCGGTAAGTTCTCAGAAGGGTGGGCAGTTGGAAGATACGGTGATATTATACATAACAGAGATGGTGGGCCAACGTGGTCACTTCAACGGACAACGACAAACGACACACTACGGAGCATTGACATGAAATTTGCCCCTCTCGGATGGGCTGTCGGACAAGCCGGGACAATTCAGCGGACAGTCAACGGTGGTGAGTATTGGAAAATGCATGAATCCAATACGATTTACAACCTGAACTCTGTAGATTTCGTTACAAAACGCATCGGATGGATTGTTGGGGAAGCTGGACTTGTTCTAAAGACTGAAGATGGGGGGTTCACATGGCAACCGAATATGACAGGCACTGCACAGACGTTGAATAGTATCATCGCAATCTCAGCGGAGGAGCTTTTCGCTGTAGGAAACAGTGGCACGATAGTCCGTTCAGAAGATGGGGGTAAAACTTGGCAACAGGAACACACTGATATTGACAACGATCTCTATG
>VXOP01000009.1 GCA_009839975.1 Candidatus Poribacteria bacterium | reverse complement strand
ACACTAATGGGTTTTACGTTAGTAGATGGTGTCTATAAGGCAATTCCACCTGATGAACACGAAGGTTTTCGTTCTTCGGTTCTGGGATTAGATTTCCGCCTTCAGGATACAGAGATACGGATTTTTGATCCTATAGAAAACGAATGGGTAAAGACAAAGGCAGAGAAAGAAGCAGCACGTGCTGAACAGGAGGCCATCGCACGAGAAAACGCTGAAACACGCGCTGAAAACGCTGAAGCACGTGCTGAACAGGAGGCCATCGCACGAGAAAACGCTGAAGCAGAACTTGCACAACTTCGTGAAAAACTGGCACGTTTGAAAGCAAGTCGAGAGTAGTTAGATGAAGATCAAAAGATTTATGGACTAAAGTTATGGAAAAGAAACTGTTAGATACCAAATATGCACTATGCATAGAAAAACACGGTTGTGAAGACTTAGAGAAACGAAAATTTTACCAAATTCTACCTGACGAGAAAGCGACAACTGAAGGATATTTACGAGTCATTGATGAATCTCAGGAAGACTACTTGTATCCCGAATCTTATTTCATATTTGTTGAACTGCCTTACAAGGTCCAGGAGGCATTCGGCGTTGATTTGAAGGAATAAACATAGATGGCAGATGAAATAATACAAATAGAAACACCATTTCAATTCAATGAAGAAAACAGAAGGGAATTCGATGAATTGATTGGTCGGTATCCCATAAAAGAAGCAGCAATGTTACCCACCCTTCACCTCGCGCAAAGGCAAGAGGGTTATATTACCCCTGCTGTCATGAAGCATGTTGCGGAGCTGTTAGAGGTCACGGTCATGAAGGTAAAAGACGTGGTAACCTTCTATCCGATGTTCTTTGAGGAACCGGTTGGCAAGTATGTTATCCGCATCTGTCATACGTTACCTTGTGCACTACGCGACTGCAAAGTGGTTTTAGATCACCTCAAAGCAAAACTCGGTACTGACGTGGCTTCGGAGACGAATTTGGCAAAGGGAACAACTGATGATGGTAAGTTCACCTTGATGAAAGTTGAATGCCTTGCATCTTGTGATGTCGCACCCGTGATCATGGTAAATGACGATCTATATAAGAATCTGACGCCAGAGAAAATTGATGAACTATTAGAACAACTTCCTAATTAATGTAAAGGTATAATATGGTTCAAGAAAAAAGGATTCTCTACGAGCATCTAAATGTACCCGATATAAACACTTTTGATGTTTATCGACAATACGATGGTTACGCCCGTTTTGAAAAAGCACTTGCCGAATATCAACCAGACGACATCGCTAAAATGGTGATGGATTCTGGATTAAAGGGTAGAGGCGGTGCAGGTTTTTCTACTGGGTTAAAATGGAGCTTCGTCCCAAAAGATATTGAACCGCGTTACCTCTGTTGCAACGCCGACGAGAGTGAACCTGGCACATTCAGTAACCGTTATGTGTTAGAAAAAAACCCGCATCTGCTAATTGAAGGTATCTTAATCTGCTGCTATGCTATGGGGATTGAAACCACTTATGTCTACATTCGTGGTGAATTCACACTCGGTAAGCAGATGTTGGATGCTGCTATCAAAGAGGCTTATGAACAGGGGTACCTTGGTGAAAACATTCGCGACACGGGTCTAAACGTCAATATCTATACACATCCGGGTGCTGGTGCTTATATCTGCGGTGAAGAGACAGGTCTGATTGAATCACTTGAAGGAAAACGGGGACAACCCCGAAACAAACCACCTTTCCCCGCTGTTGAAGGTGTGTTTATGAAACCTACTGTCGTACAGAATGTGGAAACCTTGTGTAACTTACCTTTCATCGTGGGTAATGGCGTGGAATGGTATACAGAGATGGGACCGACGTATGCTGATACGCGAGAAGACCCACCGAAACCTGATCCGAACACAGGCACAAAACTCTACTGTATCAGCGGAGATGTCAACGAACCAGGTGTATATGAATTGGAACTCGGATTGACATGCACTGAACTTATTGAAGTAGCAGGCGGTTTACGTGGTGAAGAGGTTAAAGCAGTTATCCCTGGCGGTAGTTCCGCACCGATCCTGACGCATTACGAGTTGGATACACGACTCGATTTTACATCGCTCACACTTGCAAAATCAATGCTCGGATCGGGCGGCATTATCGTTATGAATGAGACACGTAACATCGTAGACTGCTTACTCAATATCATGAAGTTCTACGCACATGAATCGTGTGGACAATGCACACCATGCCGATGGGGAACACCGTGGGTCCGTGATATTGTGCAACGTATTGCTGATGGTGAGGGAAGAAAAACCACCATCACACGACCGAAATTCGGGGTTACCGAAAGTGGTAGGTGGGGGGATACAGGCGAAACTGAAGAAATCTACGAAGACCTTGATCTACTTGAAGAGGTAGCCAACAACATTGCTAACGTGGATACAATGACATGGAACACGATCTGTGTCTTTGGTATCGCTGTTTCTTGGCCCGCAGTCAGTTATATGCGGAAGTTCCGACCTGAATTTGAAGCCGCTATCCGTGAAGGCAAACTGGTCACCCTACCTGTTGCGGAAGCGACGGTACCACCAGAAGAAAATTACGCGTATCAACAGCGGTTTATTCCGAAAGAGTTCTCTGAACTGGAGTAACATTTATGGCATTTATTAAACTAAACGACCTTGAAATAGAGGTCGAAGATGGAACGAATATAGTTGAGGCTGCAAGACAACACGGCATTGAAGTCCCTCACTATTGCTACCACCCTGGGTTAAGTCGTCCTGCTAATTGCAGAATGTGTCTCATTGACCTTTACCTGAGAAGTTCAGAGATGCCAGAAAGACAATTAGCAACGGGCTGCACAACGACTGTCCGCTCCTCACCGCCAGAGAGAAAAATAGATGGTAAGTATGACGTCATCGTTCGGACAGATAGTCCCCGTGTCATAAAGGCGCGAGAGGATATCCTTGAGTTTCTCTTGGTGCATCATCCGCTCGACTGTCCCGTATGTGACCAAGCAGGTGAGTGCGATCTACAGGACTTCAGTTATCGGCATGGACACGATAAGAGTCGTTATGTAGAAGTCAAAAACGTTCCACCGAAGAAAGACCTAGGTCCAGATGTTCTGCTCTATACCACGCGTTGTATCGTCTGCACACGTTGTATACGATTCTGTGATGAGGTCTCAGGGAGTGGTGAACTCGGTTTGATAAATCGCGGTTCCCATGACGAAATTGACATTCCACGAAACCATGCTGGAACGCCTATACAACTCCTTGATAACAAACTCGCCGGTAACGTCGTTGATATATGTCCCGTCGGTGCGTTGATTAGTAAGGATTTCCTATTCAAGTCTCGTCCCTGGTTTCTGAAAAAGGAAAGCAGCATCTGTTCAGGCTGCAGTGTCGGTTGTAACATCACGGTAGAATATAAGGAAGATGGTCTATATAGGATTAAACCCCGCTTCCATGAAGATATAAACCAGCACTGGATGTGTGATGATGGACGTCTTGGCTACCACTATGTCAACAGTGATGACCGTCTCCAACTCCCGCAAAAACGCGTTGAGGATGAACTCGTCACGACCCAGTGGGCAGACGCACTATCACTTATTACTGAAAAACTCACTGAAGTAGAGCCTGACGATGTTGTCGTTATCGGCTCTGCACAAGCAACGAATGAAGACAACTTTGTCTTACAGCAGTTTGCACACGATGTTCTGAAAACGACGCAGTTAGGACTTTTCGGACAACTACCGGGTGAAGAGCACAAATTCCCTCAATTCACCATTGAAGCAGATAAGAATCCTAATACCGCAGGCGCGCGAACAATACTCGGTTCCGCAAACGGCAATGTGGTATTAGAAGGTGAGACGCTTTGGGAAAAAGTCGCTGGCGCGAAAGTCGTATATCTTGTGAGTGGTGTACCTGAACGTGCCCTCAATGAAACAGAAAAAGAGGCATTGGGTAAGGTAGATTTCCTCATCGTGCAAGATATATTGCCATCAGCAGTTACAGAATTGGCTGATGTAGTCCTACCGGGAACAACATTTGCGGAAAAAGATGGCACCTTCACTAATTCCACAGGTTGGGTCCAACGGATACGCAAAACGATTGATCCACCAGGAGAAGCACAAGCGGATTGGCTAATTACCCAGCAGATTGCGAAACAATTTGGTGGAGAGTTTGAATATAACTTCGCTGGTGAAATTGCAATCGCAATAGCAGAGCATGTTGAGGGATACGGTGACGCAACACATCAGAAAATTGGAGATGCAGGGGTTAAGTTAGCGTAACCTTAATAAAACGCGTCATCAAGAAGGAGAATACATGGAGATAAATATATTAGAACAGATAGTGATTCCCATCATAAAAATGCTTTTTATTGTCCATTTGTTAGTTATCGGTGTGATGGTAATGATTTGGTCTGAACGCAGAGTTAGCGGATGGATACAAGACCGGCTCGGACCGAATCGTGTCGGACCGCAAGGACTCCTCCAACCTATCGCAGATGGCATTAAGTTCCTCTTTAAAGAGGACCTCATCCCAAATCATGTAGATAAACCGCTTTACGTGCTTGCGCCTGCTATGCTTCTGATACCTGCGATGATTGCTGTTGCGGTTGTGCCTTTCGGAGACACTATCACGATAGAAGGACTTGACAATCCTATATCTCTCCAAATCGCAGACATCAACATCGGCATTCTATACATATTAGCGATCACTTCACTGGGTGTTTACGGTGTTGTTATCGGTGCGTGGGCTTCAAATAACAAATACTCCCTTTTAGGAGGTTTGCGTTCATCAGCACAGATGATAAGTTATGAACTCACTTTAGGATTAGCAATCATCGGTGTGCTAATGCTTTCCGAATCACTGAGTTTACGTGTCATAGCAAAAGAACAGGGATCATATCCGTGGAATTGGAACTTTCTCATACACTTCCCCGCATTTCTTGCATTTACAACCGCAATGTTTGCAGAAACAAACCGATTGCCGTTTGACCTCGCCGAAGCCGAACAGGAACTCGTCGCGGGCTACCATACTGAATATAGCAGTATGAAATTCGCGATATTCTTCATGGCAGAATACATGAACATGATCGTCGGTTCTGCAGTCGTTGTGACGCTATTCTTAGGTGGGTGGCACTTCTTTGGTTTGGAGACAATGGGTGGACCGATATGGAGCGGAGTCATCTCCTTTGCAATTTTCTTTATTAAGACAGGGATTTTCCTCTTCGTGTTTATATGGGTGCGCTGGACCCTTCCACGATTCCGTTACGATCAACTGATGAATTTTGGCTGGAAGTTCCTATTACCCGTTGCATTGACATCTATCGTCGTAACCGGTACTTTATGGGTGGTCGTAACAGAAAATAAACTTCTTTGGATAGGTATTGGCAATACTGTTGCAGCGTTTATCGTTGTTTCTATCGTTGCCGGGATGCTTGCCATGGACAATAACAGTAAGGCTGCTGCACAAGACACTTCTGCAGCACCGTTACGCGGTTTAGAAGCGATAGAATAGGAGACGAACAAGTGAATCCAGAACTAATTGTATTTATCATCTTTGGTGCTGTCTCAATTATCGGTGCGATCGCTGTTATTTCGTTTCGGCATCCTATCTATAGTGCACTATCGTTGATTGTAACTTTTTTCTCTCAAGCAGGACTATTTGTCTTGTTAGGCGCGCACTTCGTCGCTGCTGTTCAAGTCATTGTGTATGCTGGGGCAATCATGGTGCTGTTCCTTTTCGTGATAATGCTACTCAATCTTGGAACGCTCTCAGCAAAAGGAGCATTAACGGGTAAACTAAAAGGCGTAGCGATTATTTTGGGTATCCTGTTGGCTGTAGAAGGTGTCTACATTGCAGTAAGAGCACTCAACAAAACTGAAGTTGGATCGGCAGAAGCAGCAGATGCTGCAGCTGCTCTGAAAGACAGTCCGATTGACACGTATCGAATCGGTGAACTTCTGTTTAGTGATTACCTCTTACCGTTTGAGGTCACTTCGCTCATTCTGTTGGCAGCATTAATCGGTGTAATCGTCTTAGTGAAACGTGATAAACAGCCAGAAAATTAGCCCAAAAATAATAACTGGCAGAAAACAGAAAAAGTCAGCCAAAAAATATTAAGTTGGCATTTATGAGATTATAGAGAAGGTTTTATATGTCATTACCATTAGAATATTATCTCGTTTTAAGCGCACTCCTATTTACAATAGGCGTTATCGGAGTTCTCATCCGTAGAAACGCAATTATCATATTTATGTGTATTGAACTGATGCTGAACGCAGCAAATCTCGCTTTTGTAGCATTCAGTCGACACCTTGGACAAGCGGAAGGACAACTGTTCGTCTTCTTTGTCATGGCTGTTGCTGCCGCGGAAGTCGCAATCGGATTAGCAATTATTGTGAGCGTCTTCAAGCATCGCGAAACAATCAACGTGGATGAAGTCAATTCGCTAAAGGGGTAAGAAATGTCGCTTGGACTAATTATTGTTCTATTAATTTCACCACTTGTTGGATTTCTGATTAACGGGTTGTTCGGCAAATGGCTAAAAGGTAACGAGAAACTTAGCGGAACGATTGGCGCACTTGCGGTGTTTATCTCTCTAATCTGCTCAATTATTGCCTTCGTTGCTATCAACATTGATCCTGCAGCAACGCTTGAGGGAGAAGATGGATTCGTCTATAGATGGATTTCCGGTGGGAAGTTCAGTGTTGACATCGGATTCCATGTTGATGCGTTGACAACGGTAATGTTGTTGGTCATCACAGGAGTTGGATTTCTCATTCACGTATATTCCATCGGCTACATGCACGGTGATGAAGGTTATACCCGTTATTTCGCATATCTCAACCTTTTTGTGTTTGCAATGCTCATCCTCGTTCTCGGCAACAACTATCTGATGATGTTTGTCGGTTGGGAAGGTGTCGGTCTCTGCTCATATCTGTTGATCGGCTTCTGGTATGAAAAGCAATCCGCTACAGATGCAGGCAAGAAAGCGTTCATTGTCAACAGGATCGGAGATTTCGGATTCCTGTTAGGGATGTTTACGTTGTTTGCTGTTTTCAATTCACTTGACTTCACATCAATATTCTCTGAAGCAGAAGCAAAAAGTGATGTGGTCGTTTTCGGCGTAAACGGTCTTGTGTTAGCGACCATGCTCCTATTCGTAGGTGCAATTGGTAAATCTGCACAGCTCCCGCTTTATGTCTGGCTACCCGATGCCATGGAAGGTCCAACCCCTGTCAGTGCCTTAATACACGCTGCCACGATGGTCACAGCGGGTGTCTATATGATAGCACGTTCCGCTGTGCTGTATAATCTGGCAGGAACAGGAACAGTTGTCGCTTGGATCGGTGTTCTAACTGCTTTATTCGCCGCAATCATTGCACTCAAACAGAACGACATCAAACGTATCCTTGCATATTCTACCGTCAGTCAACTCGGCTATATGTTTGTGGGGGTTGGCATAGGTGCCTATGCTTCCGGTATTTTCCACCTGGTGACACATGCATTCTTCAAAGGACTCATGTTCCTAACAGCCGGTAGTGTCATGCACGCAATGGCAAACGAATTAGACATACGAAAAATGGGGGGATTGCGAAACAAATTGCCTATTACACATGCTACATTTTTAGTCGGCGCATTGGCAATTGCAGGAGCACCTTTCCTAAGTGGGTTCTGGAGTAAAGACGAAATCCTGCACAGCGCATGGGGCAATTATAAAATAATTTACATCATCGGATTAGCAACAGCATTCCTGACTGCGTTCTATATGTTCCGTCTCATCTTCGTAACCTTCTACGGAAAATCTCGCGTTGAACCAGAAGTAGCATCCCACATCCATGAATCACCAGCAGTGATGTGGTTACCACTCGTAATACTGGCAGTGCCAGCTGCTCTTATCGGTTTACTGTTAGGTATCGGAGGACATCATAGTTGGTTCCATCACTTTACAGAGAATGTAACAGGTTTTAAAGGTGAAGCACCAGAAGGGAGTGCAATTCCGTTTATGATAATTTCGTCGATTGTTGGAATACTTGGAATCGCTTATGCATGGACACGATACAAAGAGCGTGCACCTTCTGATGAACCAGTCAATGCATTACAAAAACTTGTCGCCAATAAATTCTATGTTGATGAGATTTACAATACCTTCATCGTCCAACCAATCAAAAACGCATCACACTTCTTATTGTGGAAACTTTTTGATGTTGGTATTATTGATGGAATTGTCAACGGTGCAGCAGCACTTATACGAGTGATTGGAGGATTGTTTAGACGACTGCAAACAGGAGTTGTTCAAGCGTATATTCTCTCAATGGTCATTGGAATAGTCTTATTCCTGGCATATTACTTGTTCTTTGCTAATTGATTGTTTCGTGTTACAAGGGTGCAAAGGTAGCACCACACACATTAAAGGAGTTTCTATTTGCTACTCTCATTAGTTATTTTTTTACCACTTCTCGGTGTAATAGCAATCGCATTGCTCAGAGGGATGGGACCATCTGTTGTAAAAGGTATTGCCTTTGTCATCAGCCTACTCACATTTGTTGTCTCAATTGGACTTTACGCGGGATTTGATGCCAGTATTGAAGATTTCCAAACTGACAACGAACTGCTGTATCAGAAGAAGGCGTGGATCACAGGTTTAGGCATCAGTTATCACATCGGAATTGACGGCATTTCGTTGTGGTTAATCCTACTCACAACATTCCTCACACCCGTATGTATCCTTGCAACATGGAATTCAGTTGAGAAAGGTCTGAGCGGTTTTATGATGTCGCTTCTGGCACTAGAAACCGGCATGTTAGGTGTCTTCTGCTCGTTAGATCTATTCCTCTTTTTTGTATTCTGGGAGTCTATGCTAATCCCGATGTATTTCCTTATCGGAATTTGGGGTGGAGAACGTCGGATTTATGCCACTATCAAGTTCGTGCTTTATACAATGGCTGGGAGTGCATTAATGTTAGTCGGGATTTTGGCACTATACTTCCAAAATGGTAATAGCTTTGATTATACGACATTAAGTGGTCAATTTGATCATGACAGTCTATTATTCCTCGCATTTTTTATCGCGTTTGCCATAAAAGTGCCACTATTTCCTTTTCACACCTGGCTACCTGACGCGCACGTTGAAGCACCCACAGTTGGCAGTGTCATCCTGGCGGGTGTCCTACTTAAAATGGGTACCTATGGAATAATCCGTTTCTGTTTACCACTCTTCCCAGAGGCAGCAAAACTACATACACCTTGGATTGTTACACTCGCGGTAATCGGTATTATCTATGGCGCATTAGTAGCGATGGTGCAACCAGACCTTAAGAAATTAGTCGCATATTCAAGTGTAAGCCACCTTGGCTTTGTCGTGCTTGGACTCTTTTCGCAAAATCATGATGCTATTCAGGGAAGTGTTTTACAGATGGTAAATCACGGACTCAGTACCGGTGCGTTGTTCCTATTAGTCGGCATGATATATGAACGAAGGCACAGCCGAATGATCGTTGATTTTGGCGGATTAGCAAAACGAATGCCTATCTTTGCAGCAATCTTCCTCATCGTAACACTATCCTCCATAGGATTACCAGGTCTAAACGGATTCGTAGGTGAATTTATGATCCTGCTCGGTAGTTTTGTTGGAGGTGCTTTTTCAAAATGGTACGTCGTCTTTGCAACAACAGGCGTAATCTTGGCAGCTGTCTACATGCTATGGATGTTCCAACGGGTGATGTTCGGAAAACTGGATAAAACAAACGAAGCTCTACCTGACCTAAACTCCCGTGAAATCGCTGTCTTAGTGCCAATATTAGTTTTCATCGTTTGGATCGGTGTTTTTCCGAATACGTTCCTCAAACCAATGGAGACCTCTGTGGGGAAAGTTGTTGAAAAAGTTCAAGTGGTCCCTAATACCCCCGAACTTGGACACGTCATTAATCACAGAGACACAAAAGCATCTTTACCGATACGCAATATTGAAAATACAAAACTAATTGAAGAGGAGGCACAGACAAAGTAGTGAAATCAACCCAAAAAAGATACTTTCTGGTACCTTGTCTTATACTATTTGCCGTTATTTTTGGAGTGCTGGCACTTACACTTTCTGCTACACCGGATGCCTTCGGGGCTGATGAAGACGCAAACGGAGAAACACACGTACATTATAAAGTTGATGGTAAAAACTTGCCGCTTTGGAGCATAATACCATTCGTTGGTATTCTCCTATCTATCGCTCTTTTACCCCTTATATTTGATTCTCATTTTCTTGTTCATCACGGTGGTAAGATGTCATTAGCGTGGGGGTTAATCTTCGGAATACCATACCTTATTGCTTACGGAGGAGATGCTCTTCACGATATCTTATACATTTATCTGATAGATTATATCCCGTTTATTGTTCTCTTGTGGGGGTTGTTCACAGTAGCAGGCGGTATTCTCGTGCGTGGGACACTGCGCGGCACGCCGGTAGTCAACACATTTTTGCTTTTAATCGGGACTGTGATTGCTTCTTGGATAGGTACGACAGGTGCATCAATGCTACTCATTCGTCCGTTGATTCGTGCTAACGCGTATCGAAAGAGCAAGGTTCACTTGGTGGTCTTCTTCATCTTTCTGGTAAGTAACATTGGCGGTTCGCTAACACCTTTGGGAGACCCACCACTCTTCTTAGGTTTTCTGCATAATGTCCCCTTCTTCTGGACAACAACAGCACTATTACCGCACATGTTGTTTATTAGTGTTATTTTAATTGCGCTCTTCTTTATCATTGACACATTCATGTTCAAACGTGAAGGTGGCGTTGTGCCAGACGATGGTACAAGCGAACCTATTCGGGTTGATGGACTCTTTAATCTCGTTTTCCTCCTCGGTATCATCGGTGCTGTTTTGATGAGTGGAACGCTGAAATTGGGAGAAATCAACATCCTTGATGTTCATGTAAAATGGCAAAACATTGCTCGTGATGTTTTGATTGTTTTGATGGGACTGCTATCACTGAAATTCACACCATTTACCGGTAAATTACGTCAAGACAACGAATTCTCATGGGAACCGATTGAAGAAGTTGCTAAAGTTTTCGCGGGTATCTTTATCACGATTATCCCCGCGTTGACGATCCTCGGTGTCGGTAAAGATGGTGCATTGCGTTGGCTCATCGTTGCAATAGAAGAACCGGTGCACTACTTCTGGGTAACTGGTATCTTGTCCAGTTTCTTAGACAACGCACCGACATATCTGACGTTCTTCAACACTGCACTCGGACAACTGGAGCTTACCGAATCTGTTATCCCTGAGATCGTATCTGGACAATTGGATGGTCCAGAACACCTGCAGTTTGTCAGGTTGCTGACTGCTATTTCAATTGGCGCGGTTTTCATGGGTGCTAATTCTTACATCGGCAACGCACCCAATTTTATGGTAAAATCAATCGCTGAACAGAGTGGTATCCGTATGCCGAGTTTCTTCGGCTATATGTTATGGTCAGTCGTTATTTTGTTCCCACTTTTTGTGGTTGTAACTTTTGTGTTCCTGCGATAGGCAAGTCAATATTTTAAATGTTTATTCCTACGGTCTGTTCTAAAGCGGAGGTCTTGAATGCCATCTGAGATTAATATACCTGAAATTGATTGGTCACTCATAATGCCATCACTTGTCATCGTTTCAACGATGCTTATCGTCCTTATCTTTGACCTTTTTGACGCAATATCAAAAAGGGTCCTTGGTTTGATAACTATCGTCGGAACAGCGATTGCCTTGGTGGTATCCGTTCAGCTGCTACAAGCTGGCACAAATGAAACACAGTTCAACAACATGTTCAGGATTGATGGTTATTCACTGTTCTTTAACATCATCTTCCTCATTTCAACAATTCTGGTCGTTCTAATATCGCTCAGTTATTTGGGAAGAGACGATAGAAAGCAGGGGCCCTACTACCTCCTTATCCTACTCGCAACCCTTGGTATGATGTTAATGGCTGCAGGTAATGAACTGATTATCGTTTTCCTCGGCTTAGAACTGATGTCGTTATCGTTGTATGTATTAGCAGGATATTTCCGTGACAATCCTGCCTCAAGTGAAGCGGGCATGAAATATCTATTGCTTGGTGCATTCGCGAGTGCGTTTTTCCTATACGGAATCGCCTTAATTTACGGTGCGACTGGTACGACAAGCATTCCAGGAATTGCCGAAAACCTCACTGCTGAAAGCAAATCTCCACTGCTTTTTGCCGGTGTATTTCTACTCATCGTTGGCTTCGGGTTCAAGGTGGCAATCGTTCCGTTCCATCAATGGGCACCCGATGTATATGAGGGAGCACCGACTACAATCGCTGCCTTCATCTCTGCCGGACCAAAAGCCGCAGGATTTGCCGCATTCTTGAGAATATTCATGGAAGCTTTACCAGCTATTACACCTGAATGGAACATAGTTCTCGTCGTATTGGCAATGCTGACGATGACTGTTGGAAACGTCATCGCTATTGCACAGACAAACATCAAACGGATGCTGGCATATTCAAGCATTGCACACGCTGGATACGTATTGATCGGTTTAGCAGCGGCAAACAAGGCGGGAACGTCAAGTGCAATTATGTATCTGCTTATTTACTGCGTTATGAATATCGGCGCGTTCGGGGCGGTGATCTTAGCAAAAACTGCTGACGGTGAAAGCCTGACGATCTCCGATTATGCAGGACTCGGTTTCAAAAAACCTCTACTCGGTATGCTTATGTCACTAATGTTGCTATCTCTTGCTGGATTTCCACCAACGGCTGGGTTTGTCGGTAAGTTCTATATCTTCAAATCCGCTGTTGAAGCTGGACATTACTGGCTCGTAATTGTCGGTGCTATCAATACTGCCATCGCAGCGTTCTACTACCTACGCGTCGTCGTAACGATGTATATGCGTGAACCTGAAGATGAATTAGAGTTCAACCCATATCCCGCAACCTTAGTTATCGGACTCGTTCTTGCAGCAATCGGCGTTTTACTACTCGGTATTCTACCATCCTTGATTGTTGATCCTGTCAATGCCATCGCTCTAAACTAACCGATGTTGCTACCTAAAAGATGAATATTAAGTTCCCAGGCCGGTAGGTGCGATTTCCTAATCGCACCGGGTTTGCCCAATGCGGTCTGTCAGGAGATTCCGCGTAGGATCCGGCAGAATACGCGTTTGGTATTCTGCATTGATACGGAAATCGCACCTACCGGGTTCGGGCTATTGAAATTCACCTCTTACTGTAAGCGCGCTTGCGATGGAGAGATAATCCCTACCTTCCTCAACCCTGTCGTGGTTGTAACTCAATCCTAAATGCAGATTTGCTGTGAGATGATTACTGAGTTTGTATCCTGCGCGTAATGTAGTCTCATACCTTTCAGAACGTTCCTCCCTGTTGGCACCGTAGGTCTCTCTGCGGATTGCCATAGAGATTGTGTTCGTCAGGTCAAGATCGTGTTTCAGTGGAATCCTACCGAAAAATGGCACACGGATGCCGCCTTCTGTGCGATAGCGATAGTCAATACTAAAATTGGGAGTGACGATGAACGCTTTACTCTCAATTCCGCTACGGAGATGATCACGGATGGTTGTCCGAATTCCTAATGACGTTCTCGTCTCTTGACCCCATTTGTGTATCCAACTCAAGGAAGGTGTATGTGACGAACTATCACTTAACGTTACATCAAGGTTTGCGTTTTGTCGTACAGTATAACTATGCCGAATTTGGAAACTGGAGGCTTGTCGTGAATTGATCTTAATATCCCCCTCATAAGTTTCCGCGTGGGATGTATAAGTGCTGCCGTAACTTTTACGGAAACTATCGGCAAAACTAAGGTTTGTTCCGAATGATAACCATTTCCACGGTTCTATAGAGGTACGTAAGGTATAGCGGTTGCTTTTCCGGGAATTTGTCCGTTCCTCCGCATCCTGCTCAAGTCTCCAGATTTCTAATAGCGACTTACCGGGTTCCAGTTGACGAAATGACTCTGTAGCCGTGAAGTTTGCATTCGTATTGATCGTAAATGTATTGATGATGCGGTGCAGGATCCCTTCCTTTATTGGTGTAGCGGAGGTGTTTTGTGTTGTCGTCATCTCTGCCTTATCTCGGTTAATCCAAGCGTTCTGATTTTCCAGAAATTCTTGGATTTCCGATTCATCAACACCTCTCTCGCGCAACTCTTGAAGAGTCTGTTCCATTTCTGTTTGTGTATCGGGTGTTGTCCCTGTCTGTACAGCACCATTAGGTGTTCCTTGTGTAGTAGGTTGTGCCTGCTTTACTTCATGTTTGGGCAAAATCCAACCGAACCACTTCTGAATGCGTAGGTTCAAACCGAAATTGACATTCCCATTAAGTGATGCGTCTTTCTTTTCCGTGAACCAGTTTTCTCTGAAACTGACTCGACTTGTTACTGTAGGTCTTAGTCCGATGAGATCACGGTTTAGACGGGGTGTCAGGGAAAGGCGATGCTCCCGTTCAGCAATCGTAAATTCAAGCTCGGTTTCATCTTCTTCTTCAGAGGGGGTATTAGAAAATCCACCAAGTGAGAATGATGATCTAAAGCGATTCGGATCCCTTTTCTCATGTGTTCTTCTCACATCATAAGTTGGACTGAGACTAAATGCGTTTATTGGACTGATGTTAAGTTTTATGGAGCCACTATCTGTTTTTTCATCACGATTCCTGCCATAGCCGTAACTATAGTAGGAAGAAACACCTAACGAGGTATCCGTTGCCGTTTCAGGTTTTGCGATAATGTCCTCATGCCGATATTGCACATTGAAGCCAAGTTTTGAACCGATGTCGTATCGGAAGGTACCTGTATATAAATGACTGATCTGTGTTCCTTGTCGTTCATTCCAAAAGTCTTGATAGTTATAGGCAAATCCCAGGTTTGGATACGGGTTTCGATTAAATTGCACAGAGACATCTCGTCTCAACGTTTCACTCTTACCACTTTGAAAGGATGTGTAGCTACCACGTAGTGCCTCCGTTTCAGATTCCTGTTCTTTGATGGAATACCTGATGGGTAACCACCGAAAGATAGTGACATCCGCATCAATATTATAGTCGTTGTTTGTCGTGCTATAACCACGAGAAGATAACCGTTGTCGTCCGATTTCGCCAGCACCGCTTTCAAAATCTTTATCTTGGCTTGCGTAACCGCCACGCAGTCGGACAATGCTACCGAGTGAGACGGACATATTACCCCGACGCGCCCATCCCGCGCGAATGAGAGGATCACCGAGATGGATTTCGTTCACCCATACTTCTCCGCTGATTTCCTGATCTGTGTCGTTACGGATGCCAAGAAGTATACCCCCTATGTTCTTTACGGTGAGTTGTGTTCTGCTCGATCCTGTTCCTCTGACAGTAAAACCATCCGGATGTCCATCCGGTTCGTTAGGATTAGACGTTGGAACGGATACTTGATTCGACGTGCCTATATCATCGCTCTGATTATCAACTCTGTCAGGATATTCATTTAGAATATTATCCCGTAGGTCAATCTCTATAAGTTTCCAACCATCAAAATCTATCGGTACGGTGTATTCATAATAGTCGGTCAGGTTCTCATATACATTCACATCTTCTTCCGGTTGTGGTTGGTTGAGAAACGGATCAGAACTGTAGAATGCGCTTCGGTAACCTGTGGCTACATTGGGAGCAAGTTGTAGCACAAAAGTCGTATCACTCTTATCACCGTATAGCCATAGCCGTAATGTGTCGTGTTGACTAAAATCCTGACCTTCACTCTGTGTGAAACCCTTCAGTTGTTTCGAAGTGATACCGTGTGAACCTGGATAGAGATAGTATTCAAGACTTAAGGTCTGTTCGCGTTGTTGCTGTGTCTGAAAACCGACCGCTTCTGCCGTGTACGGATGCAACTTTCTAAAGAGTTCATCATCCTCAATTTCGTTATATGCAGTCTGATAGTCGTCATAACTGAAGTTATCTTTTGTACCGACAACAAACTTCTCAAGTGTGTCATCAACAACCCGTTGTTCAGCAAGACCTGAGGTCGATTCTGATGCGGATTGCGTAATTATTCCCTGTTGCCATCTGTTGCCAACTATTTCAATCGATGCCCATTGAAATGTACCCGATACGTTACCGGGACGGTTCTTCATCAGCCAGAACCGGACATGCTGAACGAACACTAAACTGGGAATACGAGTGCCTTCGGCAATAAATTCTGTTATAGGAATACTAAGAAATGTCCAACCGTTACTGTTTTGACCTTTAATCCATTCCTTGGGAATCTCATTCAAAGGAATCGAGACCTGAAAATATGCATCAACGGTGTCCAGAACACCATCTCCGTTCAAGTCTTCACTATCCAAAATTTGGTTGTCTGCACCAAACAATTCAGATTGAATGGGTCCATCATATTGCCATCCTATGTCCTCATCTGTCTCCAGTTTACCGTTCCCAGCGTATCGTTGGGATTCAGGCAAGTTTTCCAAATCAAGATCAAGCGCGTCAACAATACTATCCCTATTGGAATCTACTAATGATTGCGGTAGGTCTTCACTATCCAGTCTATTATCTGTATCTGCATCTTCACTGACAGCACCAAGGTTGAGATATAGTGTTATGTCATCATCCCCCTGAACGCGTAACCACATCTCTACAAACCCGCGTTCCGAAAAATCAACACCAGATTTTGAGATACCGTTTGAGAAACCACCCCATTCTGCCACCACATCTGTGAATTCATAACCGATTTCCATTATCAAACGTTCCTCAGTTGAAAGGGATAGAGGTTGTATGGATGATGCAGGTACATCTCGGTTACGCATGTAGTTCCCAACTGCTTCGGACTCCTCCCTGTCTTTCAATGCCACCTTAAAGAGAACTCTATTCTCTTGTGTCGGTATTGTATAATAATCATGTTCAGTCGTTTCTGTTCGGTCATCATCAGGCATATACGGGACGCTACTCGGTTTCCATCTATACTTTATTGTCGGGACTGTTGTCGTTTCTCTTACACCTTCCATGCTATCAATCAGTGCTACACCGATACTATTTGGGTTGTTATGGGAATAGGCCGTTTCTCCGCTAAAGTCAACAGAGACAGGAAATCTTTGCAAATTTACAAACGGGAGAGGGTTTACCAACCAAGCCATGTTAAACTCTCTACCGAAACTTGTGTTGATATTGAAGGCTTGTAGCCGGTTCGGCACTTCATTGACATTCGGTATCTCAACTATTCTCTGTCCTGTCGTAATAATATACCCAGTGGATATATTGAATCCCTTTTGGTAGACAGGATTGAAATAGTTCATGCTACTCCCGTACCCGCCATAGTAATTTGAACCGATGCGTGAACGTCCACCGAAACTGCCGTAGCTGCTATATCCATCCCCCAAGTCTCCACCGAAACCAGAACCAAAACCTGCATTGCTTCTACCAAAACCTGAACGTGAACCGAGTTGAGGAAAACCACCCGAAAACTGATCTCTATTGTTAAGGTTATTCGTATCCAATCCAGTCTGTGGAATACGCATACCGCCTAAACGATTGAATCTGTCCTCAAGGTCCTGCTCTCTTTCTGACTTCGGTTTCGGTTTATGTGTATATTCTAACCACAAACCAGCGACGGCTTGTTGTGAACCGCCGCCGAAAGGAGTTCTTTCAAATTCGACAACGATCTCATCAAATTCATCAATTTCTATGAAAAAATTTATCGTTCCTACCTCATAAGTCATGATGTAATCAGTACCCCGAGTTACAAGTCTCCCGTTTACACGAACGGTTTCGCTATCTGGTATCACGAATAAACCGACATTATAGTATTCGGATTGATACGAATAATCAGCGACGATAGTGTAGACCTGGTCAGTACTTCGGAGAGTTTCAAGATATATCGCTTCGTTATTGATGGAATCTCTATAGCGATAGTATGGATGCTCAGGATCCGTAATAAAGAACGGGTTAAAATACGGAAAACGTAAGATGCCTCTGTCATAATCTATGAATTCAGGGTCAACGATCCCATCTCCATTTTGGTCTAATCCGAATATCTCAATAAATGGGACGAGTCCCGTATCCGTCTGAAATGTCTCACTCTCACCCTGTCGAATAATAGTGAGTTGAAAATCGCGTGGATTGATATTTCGGTTACCGAGACTATATACATGTGATGCCGCTGTGCCGCGAAATCCTTTCTCCTTTAAGACAACATACCCGATTTCTTCACCCTCTTCATCTATAGTTCCATCTCCGTTTTCATCTGCAAAGACGTTTCCTGGATTTCCAACACTCCCACCTCCATCACCAAGATACTCGTAAGCAACGACGATGGTATAACTTGTGGCGATAGAAGTAAGAAACTCAATTTCCCCTGTTTCATAGTCAATATTATAATCCTGTCCAGGGAACTGTGGATTAAAATAGCCTTGACTGGTGCGTTTTCCACCTTGGTTGTTACCGACGACGTTATCATCAATATAGATTTCTACACTTCCTTGTTTTATTGGTAGGTACGCGTTGTGCAGCAAACCGTCCGCATCCTTGTGAATTAGATAAAACCTATTTTTTACATAATTTGCATCTGCAATCTGAATACCTCTTGGTCCATATCCGAAGCTGGCTCTGCGAGATTGTCCACGAAATGTCCTGACTTCACGCACACCTTTGCTTCTTGAACCAAAAGCGGTAATACGGGTGTTCTTATATTGAAAGACACCTTCAAGTCCAAACAGATTCCGATTTATATTCAAAAAACGTGTGTTCGGTAAACTAAGCGTGATGTCTCCGAAAGAGATCGTTTTGATGAAACTGTCAGGTTTTCCCTCATACCAGATTTTAATTTTCTGTTCTTTCGCACCCCCGAGTCCGCCAAATCCACCGTATCCTCCACCATATCCACCGTATCCTCCACCGAAAGTATCACCTGCATTGTAGTCTACTGCGATATGTGTTCGTTCTCCCACCCGACCATGTAATCCGATCTGTTGTTGTTGTCTGATGTTAATGCCTGTTGAACGAGGCACGCCACCATAACTACTGTATCCACTGTAACCCCCTCCGTAACCTGTACCAAAACTGTCGTATCCACCCCCGAACCCACTGCTATAACCGAAGTCTTCATATCCATAAGAGGAACTCAGACCCAGATCAAGTCCAGAACCGTAGTCACTATAACTACCGGAACCGAAACCACCATAACGGTTTAAATCACCTTCACCAAAGTAGTGTGTTTTGTTAACTTCAACAGTGACGGATTGAAAACCTGTAATCTGTAAGTTTGAGTCCATGGGTAGGTCAATCCCTTTTGTTTCATTTTTTTTGCGAGGTCTCCAATCGTAGAGATCTGAAAGATCTCCCAATTCAGGAGCATATCTCCAACGTCTTAATGTCTCTAAGTAGGGTATCAAGACCTGACGTCGTGCAGGTATATCTAAATTTTCGTCCTCAGTGACGAATGGATCATCCGGTTCAGTTTCAGGTTGTGCCGGAAACCAAGGATCTTTTTTGGGTTGCTTGTTAAACGGATTCTCAGTTTCAGGGGAAGTTGTCGTATCCTGTTGGGGGGGTGTAGTTGTTTCGTCCTTATCAGCAGTGAAGGCAGGTATTGCAATCAAAATAATGGAAAGCACGACAGAAAACAGCAAACAGTTTTTAGACTTTGGCTTCAAAAGTGTATACTCCATGATTTCAGGTGTTATATTTTCATTAAAACGGAAAAGCAGAATTTCGGTTTACATGACATCCTTATGCAACTTGACTTTAATTCCGATTTCTTGTAAATTAACCAAAATTCCATATATAGCAAGCTGAAGTAAAGATCACCCCGCTAAAGCGTGGGTGCTTTGACATAGCGTAGCCACACGTTCCCTGTCAAGGATTAAGATCTTCACTACAGTAATATATCGGGTATTCTGGGCGTGGCAGCCTGAGGTATGTTTCGGATGCTCCCCAAGTCCGACTCCCCTACGAATATCTGATCTGGATGGGGCAACATATACCCTGAAAAGGAGTTTTACATACGATGTATGTTCCAGTAAAATCTAAAGAAGGTAAGCAACTGATGCCAACCACTCCGCCAGTTGCACGCCATCTAATCAAGAGTGGTAAAGCAACACCCTACTGGTCAAACGGCATATTCTGTATCAGGTTGAATTACGAAACAGAAGAATACACACAGGATATAGCAGTCGGTGTGGATCCGGGTTCTAAAAAGGAAGGTTTCACAGTAAAATCTGATGCTCACACCTATCTGAATGTGCAAGCAGATGCTCACAAAGATGTTGGCAAGAAGGTTGAAAAAAGACGCGAACTCCGCAGAGGTAGGCGTTCACGCAAGTGTCCAAATCGGAAGAATAGGACGAACCGACTTGCTCAAAAGAAACGCATCCCTGCTGGCACGCGGGCAAGATGGGAGTGGAAACTTCGGATACTTGATTGGCTATCCAAGTTGTATCCGATCACACATGTGTGTGTAGAAGACATCAAAGCACGGACTATTGAACGTGCTAAAAAGTGGAATCAATCCTTTAGTCCATTAGAGGTGGGTAAGCAGTGGTTCTATACGGAAGTCAAAAAGCGATGGTCTCTGCTAACACTGCAAGGTTGGGAAACAAAAGAGATCAGAGACAGTCTCGGTCTCAAGAAATCAAAGCAGAAGTTATCAGCGACCTTTGACGCACATTGTGTAGATAGTTGGTGTTTAGCATATCATAGTGTTGGTGGTGCTAGTCTTCCTGACAATAGGGATATATTCTGCATTTCACCGATACCGATTAGGAGGCGTGAGTTGCACCGACAGAACCCGCAGCGTGGCGGTAAAAGACCGAGATATGGTGGCACAATGTGTTTAGGTATTGTCAAGAATACACTTGTGAAACATGTCAAACACGGATTACTGCGCGTGACAGGGTTTGACACAAGAGGTGGGCTCAATCTTAGTGAAATATCAAGTTGTAAACGGGTTGTGAGGGGAACAAAATCTGATAGTTTTCGCGTCCTCACAAAACTAAACTTTCAATATAGATAGGATCGGGCATTCCCCACCGAGCTAAAGCTGCGGTGTCCCCTGCCCGAGTATTATGATGGAGATTCATAGATGACTCGTCCAAATATAGTTTTAATGATGTGCGATGACCTGGGATATGGCGATGTCGGATTTAACGGAAATGAGATAATCAAAACTCCGAATCTCGACAAATTAGCCAAGAATGGGATACGATTCACGCGCTTTTATGCAGGAGGTCCCGTATGCTCCCCAACACGCGGCACCTGTTTAACAGGACGACACTATTTCCGATACGGGGTAACACATGTCAACCGTGGACATTTACCCTCACAAGAAATAACCCTCGCACGCATGTTGAAGTCATATCAGTACACAACCGGACATTTTGGTAAATGGCATCTGGGTACATTAGACCGGAATTATTCAGGCAAACCCAATCGTAATCCAGAACGTAATTACGCACCACCGTGGGAACGGAATTACGATACCTCTTTTGCCACAGAATATGCAGTTCCCACATGGGATCCCACTGTAGGGATTCAAGGAAACGGAAAACGTCTGAACCGTCCTTGGGCATCACCGTACTACGAAAGTAATGACGGAAGAGGGAAACTGGCAACGGAGAATTTGGAAGGATGCGATTCGCGAGTACTGATGGACCGTGCAATTCCGTTTATTGAAAACGCTGTCGAAAATGCCGAACCGTTCTTTGCCACAATCTGGTTTCATGCACCCCATACACCAGTTGTTGCAGGACCAGAATATCGCGCAATGTATGCCGACTATAGCGAAGCTGAGCAACACTATTACGGATGCATTACCGCCATAGACGATCAGGTGGGACGGCTCTATCACACATTGGAAGCGTGGGGTGTATCGCAGAACACAATGATCTGGTTCTGTTCGGATAATGGACCTGAAGGTCGGACAGGACGAGATGGTCGCAACCGGGGTTCAACAGGCGGTTTGCGTGGACGAAAACGATCCCTGTTTGATGGAGGGGTCGGAGTCCCCGCATTGTTACACTTTCCAGGTCATGCAGACCCTGGACACGTCGTGCACATGCCGTGCAGCACATTGGATTACTTCCCAACAATCGCCGAGATGATGAACTATCAGATGCCAGATAATCGTCCAATTGATGGCATCAGTCTACTACCGACTATTGAAGGAAACATCACAGAACGTCCAACACCGATCCCGTATCGTTTCAACAGTGGAAAACGGTCTATGTTTGATGCACCCACCATCGCAATGATGGATAATCGCTATAAATGCTTGACAAACCTATCGGGGGATGGCAGCGAAGATTTGTGTTTTGACATGATTGAAGACCGCGCAGAAACGACTAACTTAGTAAATGAACAACGCGAACTTATGACGCAAACCCGTAAAACTTTGGAAGAATGGCTCCACTCATGTGAGAATAGCCACAACGGTGGGGACTACGATGAGGAATTTGAACCGGTCGCACCTTTTGAAGAAGTTACAGGAGATTGGCGTTAATGATGGATATTACATCTATTCCTTGGCAACTGTTGTTATTGTGTGGGTTATCGCTCTCTCTTGGTTGGGGAATACGCGGAAATTTCGGACATGAATATGGAGCTGCACTACCCGGCGCGCTAACGGCAATTGCTCTTGTTCTGCTATCTGGACGAGAAGATTGGCTACGTTATGTACACTATTTCGCACTATTTGGCGCAATAGGCTGGTCTTTCGGCGGCAGTATGTCCTATATGCAGGTGGTCGGGTATTCACATTCATCACATTCACCGACAGTGCTCTATGGGTTTGCAAATCTATTTGTCATCGGGTTTTTGTGGGCAGCCTTAGGTGGAGCAGGAATAGCACTCCCAGCCTTTATCGCAAATGCTGAGCACAACACATTATCAATGTTTATAGTTCCGATCTGTGCTGTCTTTATTGGGTGGTCACTTCAGGCAGTTGTCGTAGACCGTATGATTGCAACGAAACGGATGCAGCGGCACGAAAGTCCACTCTACTGGTATGACTCTGACTGGTTAGCTGCAATTGTGGCAATTGTGGCATCTATTATCGTCATCATATTCAGAGGAAGCGTGGATATGGGAACGGCACTTGTACTCTATATGGGTGTTGGTTGGTTTGCCGCGTTCTTACTCTTAGTGAACGTATTTAAACTTCGGATGACACCGCCACGAGGAGATAATTGGGCAGGATGTGTCGGGATGATTGCAGCTGTTTTCGTATACTGCTGGCAGTATAATCTTGCAGGTGTTGCTTATGTAGCTTTGATGACAGGTTTTGCAGGAGGGATAGCGTTTGCATTCGGACAATTGCTGAAACTGCTCTGCATTAGAACAGGACTCCAAACGAATTGGCACAGTGTTATGGAGCAGCTGCAAGGTCTACTCTTTGGCATTGGAATAGCAGTGACTTTTGGTCCTGTTCTGAATCGCACACCCCTGTTAGAAACTGATCCTGTTCTACCGCCTTGGATGGACATGTTCGCAATTTTCTGTGTGATCATCGCATTGACATACCTTAATTATCGTAAAGCAGTTCAAACATGGGTTGATACCATTCAATCTCTTCCTAAAAGGATGTTTGGGATACCCGTCGTGGGATGGTTACGTCATTCCAGAGGATGGATAGGGTGGTTTGAACTCGTTTATATCTTACTTAGCATCGCGCTTATTATTATCTTAGCCGTTAACCTTCGCGATCCGATTCCTTTTATATCTGAAAATTGGATCGGAAAAGGGCAACTGCTCTATCTTATATTACTGTGGTGGATGGTTGTTTTCAATTTTGAACGTGCATTAGTCAATTTCAGTCCGCACAGATTGGTTACAGAAGGTGTGATAAAGTTAAACGCGATAATTTGCACCGTATTGGTATCCATTAGTGTGCATACCGTACCTAAACAGACAGGAAGTATCTTCTCATTTTCTGACGAATTGTTGCAGGTAGCGGTATGGGGATTAGCAGTCATGATAGCCACGACATTTGCTTTTTGGGGCATTAAACATGTGCTATATGGAAAGCGACATGCCCCAGGTGCATCGTTACACATCCGTTTCGGTGAGGAATCTAATGCACCTAAGGAGAAACCGAAAGCAGGTGAACCGCATCCTTAAATTTCATTGTAAAATTAACACATATATGTTAAACTAATATATCCATAAAAGTTAGGAAAAAGTTAGGAGGCACATTATGAAATCCCAAATTTTCTATGAACCAGAATCTATGAACCTTGAAGATCGACCTGTTCCAGAACACGGTGACAATGATCTATTAGTTCAAGTCCGTTCTGTCGGTATCTGTGGTTCAGATGTCGCATATTATTTCGGTTACAGTTCACTTGAAACGGACGATGGTAAAGGACCCCTTATTCTTGGGCACGAGTTCACCGGTGAAGTCGTGGAAGTCGGAGACACAGCAGGAAAAACAGGCGGATTTAAAGTCGGTGATCGAGTCGTTGTGAATCCAGTACAATCAAATCCAGATTCTTTCTGGAGTAAAAAAGGTCTATCCAACCTATGTCCTGAAAAACGAATCTTAGGTGTAGGGGTTGATGGCGGGTTCGCAGAATACGCCGTCTCTGATTACCGTTGGACAGTAAAACTACCGGACAATGTCACGTACGATCAAGGCGCGCTAACAGAACCACTCGCATGCGGATTATATGCTGTCAATAATCTCAACGCAGAACAAGGACAGACAGCAGTCGTCTTCGGTCCGGGACCTATCGGTCTGATGATGGTGCAAGTTCTAAAAAGCCGCGGCTTGAAAAATGTACTACTTGTCGGCACCCGCGACTATCGCCTGGAACGCGGAAAGGAACTTGGTGCAGATTTAATCGTCAATGTGAGTGATACAGACTCACCACACTATGTTGAAGACCTTGGGGCTGCTATTCAGGAACTCAATGACGGTGAATTAGCGGACCGTGCTATTACAGCAACAAGCTCACTTGATGCAATTCATACCGCACTTGCGGTTACAGGTAGACACGCAACCGTCGTTATCTTCGGACTTCCCGGTGATGCTGATGTGATGGAGGTACCAATTCTTGATACTATCTTAATGGATAAAACTATCAGGTTTTCATGGCTTGCCCCAGACACATGGGAAGAAGCAGTTCAACTCATCGCCAGCGGTGATGTGAATATGGACAAGATTATCAGCCACGAATTTTCACTCGATTCACTCGTTGAAGGTATCACCAAGGTACGCAATCGCGAAGATAGTTGTACCAAAGGGTTGATCAAGGTCTCGTCATAAATCGGTAACCAATATGGGTATACCATTTTTTATTGTCTTTGTCTTATCAATTGTATTCTTCACTCTTGCCGTATATGGTTTAGGTGACCTAATATGGTTTGAGTGGCCCGAGCAGAACCCATCTGCTGAGACCGTCGACGATGTTACTGTTACCTCTTACCTGGGTATAAGACACGATGATTATTGGGCAATTGCACAGTGTATAGTAGGTTTTCTGCTATTCTTGGTTAGTCTCTATCTGATGGGTTTCCTGCTCTATCTTGAGGAACGCGAGAGTGGTAGAATAATGAAGAATGTGAAGAGTTTCGTGAAATTAAGGCAGTTTTTGGAACGTCGTCGGAAGAGAAAAATATCTCAATAGACATTGATAAAAACACAGTAAAGCGGTTATTCCTTTATCAAATATGGAACAACAATTGAAAAATGATCTGCTGCTCCGCGCAGCGAGATGTTCTCCTGTAGAACGCGTCCCCGTTTGGATGATGCGACAAGCAGGTAGATCGGATCCACAATATCAGAAGATAAGACAAGATATCAACATTCCACTGGAACGTCTGTTCCGAACATGTCCCACCCCAATGTCGGATACGGATGCTGAGTGGGCAGTCAAAATATCCCTTCTGCCTAAACGTATCGGCGTAGATGCAATTATTGTTTATAAGGATATCCTTACACCGCTGTCTCCGATGGGTGCACACTTCCGCTTTTCACCCGGTCCCGTTTTAGACGAACCGATACGAACACAGGCACAGGTAAATGCGCTTAAACCGGTGGATAACCCAGACGTTCAATTAAGGTATACAGGATGCGTTATCCAACGTCTTCGCAAGGAATTGGCAGCAGAATTACCGCTCATCGGGTTTGGGGGCGCGCCGCTAACACTCGCCTTCTTCCTTATAGCAGGTCAAAGTCCAATGAAACGCAGTGAAGGCATATCAGAAAAAGCCTCTATCGTGTTTGATATGATGGAAAATTCCCCCACACTATTACACCTCCTGTTAGATAAACTCACGCACATGACAATAAACTACCTCAATTATCAGATTAGTCAAGGTGTGCAGATTGTGCAGCTGTTTGAGTCTATTGCAGATGTCTTATCGCAACAGATGTATGAAACGTTTGCACTACCGTATCACCAACGTATTTTTGCTGAACTGAATACAGATACACCGTCAATTCTGTTTGCAAAGGAGTTCCCTTACGTCAATCTAATGCAACAGAGTGGAGCGGACGTATTAAGTGTCGGAAAATGTGTCGACCTCGGCACGGTCAAAACGAAATTTGGAGATACGCTGGCAGTGCAAGGAAACGTTGATAACGATATACTGCGTGACGGAACTTTTGATGACATAACCAACGCTGTCAATACCTGTATAGAGAAAGGCGGAAAGACAGGACATATACTAAACCTTAGTCATGGACTTCACAGAGACACACCTTTTGAAAACGTTAAACATTTCGTAAGAATCGCAAAAGCCCTTCAGGAAAATTAATGGCAAACATTCAAGAAAACCCTTTCGGACCTCGCCAATACGGTGAACTAATTAAGGTAACAGATCGCGTATATCTGTTTCGGAATATCGTCAACTCCTCCATTATCATCGGCGATAAAGGTGTTGCGGTCATTGATACACAGGTGAATCAGATGATGGGAAGACGATTGCTGCAGCAGATTCGCAACATCACAGAAAAACCGATCCTATACGCGATTAATACCCACTACCACTGGGATCATACAAATGGAAATACGGTGTTTCATCAAGCAGGAGCAACAATTGTTGCACGGGGGATGACAAAAGACTTTATGGTGAACAGATCACCACGTCAGGAAAATTTCCTACGTTCCCGCGGTTTCACACTCGGTGACCCACCATTCTTACCACAGCAGACATTCGATCAAGAAACAGAACTTGATTTAGGTAATCAACCATTACATCTTGTACATTTGGGGAAAGCAGAAACAGATGACGCAACTGCTATCCGTATCCCCGCTGAGGGGTGTATCGTATCAGGGGATACAGTGATGACAGGGAGTTTCCCTATTTTTGGACAACCCGTGATGAATGAAGGACTTATGGCAAACCATGATTGGATCAATACGATTAAAGAACTACGAACTTACAATCCTGAACATGTGCTGCCAGGACACGGTCCTTTAGCCTATGATGCCGAAATTGATCTATTGATCAAGATAGAGTCATATTTCCTTACAGAAGTGCGCAAGCACGTTGAACAGGGCATGTCTCTGAAAGAATTGTTAACTGAGATGGAAGCAAACATGCCGAATTGGATATCCAACATCGCTGAAGTGTGGGGAACGCCTCGTTATGCTATTCTTCGTGTGTATCGCGGGTTAATTGATGATCCTGAACCCGGATGGCAACATTTAAAACCGTCTGCTATTCCAACAACCGATGTGAACAGACTTCGTGAACACACAAATGAACTCACCGAATTTCAGACATACCATGAGGCAGCTGAAGAGGTAGCAGAAGGCAATGATTTCGGTTTAGCCATCGCAATTCTGAAAACTGCTACTGAGAAGTTTGAAAATTTACCAGAAGCATGGACAACTTACGCGGATTTACTGACACAAGCGTCCCGTACTGTTTCAAGTGTACTTGAGAAAGGTGATTTCTTCTTTGAAGCAAAAAACGCACTGAATGTAGCACTCGATTTAGACCCTGATTATGCACCCGCACATCTATTACGTGGATCCAATCACATCCTATCTGCATACCGGAATGGTGATGACACAGAACAGGGAATGGAATCAATCTATAAAGCATTGGTTAGTGGTCTGCAGGGAGCGCAGCTTGCACAAGCCTATTTTGCGATCGGACTCGCACATCGCACGAATGGTGATGAAAAAAATGCACGGGAAGCTTTCGCGCAAGCGATTGCTGTTGACCCGTCTTATATGCCAGCACAATTTGCCAGTATGACTTATACCAGATTAACATGATTCATAGCGGTAGGTGCGATATCCTTATCGCACCAATCTTCTATAAAACATCATAAATCCCGTTAATTTGGTGTTACAATAGTTTAGGGAGATAATATGAAATACGATAGCGTCTTACTCGTTGCATTCGGTGGTCCCACGCCAGGATGCTGTAAAAAATACAACACCGAAAATTGTCCAGGGGAGGCCTACTGCTTTGTTGAAGGTATTGCCGGAGAAGCAGAGTCTCAAAAAGAACGTGTAAAGGATATAGCAGCCCATTATCTAAAGTTAGGTGGGTTCTCACCATTTAACGAACTCACCTTTATACAAGCTAAAGCACTGCAAAACGCATTGGAGCAAAGAAACTTACCACTACCCGTCTATGCAGGATTTCGACACTGGACACCTTATTTAAAGGATGTGATTGCCGAAATGTCAGAAAAAGGACATCGCAACATGATCGGCATTATCATGGCACCCCATCAAGCGAAAGTGAGTTGGGATTGGTATCAACAGACAGTCAGGAAAGGCATAGAAGCACTTGAGGGTGAAAAAATGACAATTGACTATCTTGAGCCGTGGTATACCCATGAGGGATATATTAGTGCAGTCGCTGATATTATCCAAGTAGCAAGTGGTGAAAAATTAGAACATGCACAACTGGTATTCACCGCACATGCAATACCCCAAGTCGCAGCCGATACGTCATCTTACTCGCAACAGTTTGGCAAAACGGCTGAAGCAGTCGCAGATCAGATCAATAAGAAAGAATTTAGCTTAGCATATCAGAGTGAAGTGGAAAACAGTCCAATACCGTGGACGCAACCTGACATCAACGCTTGGCTTAGAAAAAAGGCAGCAGAAGGAGTTAAAACCGTCGTATCATCTCCAATTGGATTTCTGTGCGATCACGTTGAAGTCTTGTATGACCTTGACATAGAAGCGAAAGAGATCGCAGAAGAATGCGGTATTGATTTTATCCGCACAGGAACCGTTGGTGATCATCCAAAATTTATCGGCATGTTAGCAGATTTTGTTTGCGAAAAGTTTAGTCAATAATACGGCGTTACCAGGCCAGTAGGTGCGATTTTTGGAAGACACGAAAGCGATAATACCCCAGGCCGGTAGGTGCGATATCCTTATCGCACCCGCCAAATGCCAAACGCGCATTTGGCGTTGATTCACCGGCCTGGGAAAAATCAGCTTTTACACTTAAGGACTAAATCGATGACATTCAAACAGAACCGCGCTATCGTTATCGGTGGTGGAATCACAGGTTTAGCTGCAGGATACCGGTTGCTACGCGAAGCCGACAATAGAAATATCCCGCTTACATTAACACTGCTTGAAGCGCGTAATAGAGTCGGCGGCGTGATTCAGACTGAGCAGAGAGAGGGTTTTATCATTGAACACGGTCCCGATGCCTTTATTTCAACTAAACCATGGGCAAAAGCACTCTCTGAAGAACTCGGTCTTACCGAGAAATTTATAGGTACTAATCCCAAAGTAAGACAGAGCTTCGTAGTCCGTAAAGGTAGACTTTTACCAGTGCCAGAGGGGTTTTACATGATGGCACCGGGTTCCTTCTTACCATTTATAAAAAGTCCGATCTTCAGCTTGGCGGGGAAACTTCGTATTGCACTTGACCTATTCATCTCGTCTCGTAGCGATATGACAGATGAATCAGTCGCAGATTTCGTTAGACGTAGACTTGGTAAAGAGGCGTTTGAACGCATGGCACAACCGATGATAGGCGGAATCTATACATCAGATGCAGAAAACCTAAGTCTAAAAGCAACGTTCCCTCGTTTTATAGAAATGGAACGGGAACACGGCAGCATCATCAAAGCACTCATTGCACAAAAACGCAAATCTTCACAAACAAGTCGTGATACAAGCGGACCGCGTTATAGTCTGTTCCTATCCTTTAGAGACGGGATGCAGACTTTAGTTGATACACTCGCAGAGAACCTATCTAAGAATATCCATCTACAGTCTCATGTTAAACATGTAAAGCAAAAACAGAGTAATATTAAACATGACTGGTGTTGGCAGGTGCACCTTGATAACGGTGAAATGTTAGAAGCGGAGATACTTTGTATTGCGCTTCCTGCACCGAAAGCAAGCATTCTATTATCTGATGTATTGCCTCAACTATCCGACAAACTCAATACTATCTCCTATTCTTCATCTGCCACTGTTAATCTTGCATTTCGTCGTGAAGATATATCGCATCCACTCAACGGCATGGGATTCGTTGTGCCGATAACTGAGCAACGTAATCTGATAGGATGTTCGTTTAGCAGTGTGAAGTTCGAAAACCGTGCCCCATCAGATTATGTACTACTTCGCGCGTTTGTGGGGGAGAATACGTATTATATTAAAGGTAAAGATAAACCAGATAGTGACGAATTGACGTCAATTTTACATAAAGACCTATCGGAATTACTTGGTATATCAGCAGAACCGATTTTTTCTGTCATTAGTCAACATACACAAGCAATGGCACAATATCAGGTCGAACATCAGAAACGGGTCAGGGAAATTGATAAACTTGCGAAAGAACTACCCGGACTTGCACTAACAGGCAATGCATATCACGGCATCGGAATTCCAGATTGTATCCATAGCAGCGAACAGGCAGCGATGAGACTATTAGATGCAATATCCTAATAGAAGTTACACACCCTTCCAATCTTCCAATTTTACACCCTTTCAATCTTATTATTCATTTTTTTATTGACATTTTTTTTGTTTTATGTCATGATGTCAATTAGTTTCTGATTTTTTACTTGTATTTTTTTATGAATTTAACTGAAAAAAGTGAAGAATTTCATTTGACATGTTTTTTAAATTGTAGTATTATATTAAATACCGATTGCAATTTAATCGATGATACTTATATTAGCGGGAAATTTTTGCAAATTGTGAAATAAAAACCCCGTGCACCGATTAAAATG
>VXOP01000213.1 GCA_009839975.1 Candidatus Poribacteria bacterium | reverse complement strand
TCTACAAGAACTGGACACATCAGAAACATGTTTATTACTAAGTTTCATGTTAGAAGGATGATTATGCCAAAAACTTTACACACCCACATTAATATTAACCCCAATTTGACAACGAAATACTTAATCTGATAAAATAGTAAACACTTCATAAGAAACCTCGTTTTTAAGGATGTATCGTAACGCCTTCATGCAAACGACCCTTTTTAATAATTGCAGCACACGCTAAATAGTGTCATCCAACATCGCACAGATAAACAGGAGAAAAGTTGCTATGAAAAGAAATAGAGGCAAAATATCTTTACTTATCTCATTAGGGATACATGTCATTCTGATGCTACTGATTTCACCATTTCTCTTAAAACAATTCCACGAACCCTATGAAGATTTATCGCTTGTTATCTTTAGGTTAGGCACACCGGATCAACTAAAACGCCGGGCATTACGCCAGCACAAGATGGCACAGCAGAAACGTAGTTATGATAGTGGTTCTCCCGCAAAGACGCAGGCTGCACCAAAACATGCACCTGAGATGAACCCACCAGAAGCACTTTTCTATGACGATTTTGCACCAGAAATCGTTACATATACCGATATACCACAAACGGAGTTTCTGACACTCCCAAATAAGAGTTTCGGAGAAGAAGGCGCAGAACCATCCGGACCCGTTGTTGATCCAATTAAGAGAGGCGCAGGGGGTACCGTAGAAGGCCCCGGACGAGGCGGCTCAGGAAGCGGCGTTGGTAGTGATATGGGGAGAAGATTATCGCACCTTCAAGGTGTTGATGACCTCGCGAAAATCAACTTAGACGAAGGTATACAAGGACTCGGAATCTTTGACACCGACCTAATACCAGGACACGGATTGGTCGGACAGGTCTTCGTATTCGGTCGTCCGATTTATAGGATGCCTAAATTTGACGGTTTTTACTCTTTATATACTTTTGCAACGTCAAAGTTGGATGTCCGCACCAGAGATTTTACTGAAGGATTTCCCACGCCACAGAAGCAAAATATCGTTGAAAACTTCGCAATACGTTTTCAAGGACAATTGGCCGTACCTATATCCGGAACTTATACCTTTGAAATTCTCTCTGATGACGGCTCAAAGTTATATATTGATGGACAATTGGTCATTGACAACGATGGCGTGCATCAACCACAGACGAGACGAACACGAATACCGCTCTCTGTAGGTTTTCATCCGGTTGAAATACACTATTTTCAAGGACCACGATTTAAAATCGCACTGCAGTGGTTTTATACACCCCCAGGTGGAAAAAGACAAATCGTGCCACCTGAAGTCATTTTCCAGCCGGGAAGACACAATATACAGGAAGAATTGAGAAAACTAAGACAGCGAATGAATAAGTGAAAACTTTTAGATAGATATGCGAATTACGATACTCTTCTCAGCACTGCTTACTATATCTTTTCCAAACGTTGTTCGGGATACAGCTGCGTATCCTGAACACGATTTCACATTCGTTCGTCTTGAATATAGAGGTGACCTTACTGCACTCAGCAATTGGGAGGTAGACTATCCCGCTTCTGACCGTAACTTCATTTATCAACTGCGTAAGCAGACCAATATAGATGTAGCACCAGATAGTAAGAAGATCGCAGTATGGTCTGAGGAACTATTCAATTATCCGTTCGCTTATGTATTAGAAGTCGGAAGTATGAGACTGAGCAAAACTGATGCCGAAAACTTACGCGAATACCTACTACGCGGCGGCTTCCTCTTTGTGGATGATTTTCACGGAGGTCTGGAGTGGAAATGGTTCTATAAAGAACTAAAAAAGATATTCCCAAACCGAGAACCTGTGGATATTCCCGTCACCCATCCAATTTTTCGCTGTTTCTATAAAATCGAAAAACTGATTCAAATTCCAGGACTGCGCGCACTCTTTAGTGGACAGACCTATGAACGTTTTGATGGACACCCCGCACGATATCTCGGTGTTTTTGATGACAAAGGACGACTCATGATGATGATATGTTTCAATTCTGACCTCGGAGACGCATGGGAACACGCCGCAGAGGATTACTATCCAAAAGAGTATTCAAATATAGCGTTGAAAATAGGTATCAACGCAGTCATCTACACGCTTACACACTAATAAACAACTATCCATTCAATGGCAATTCATTGCCTGTCTGCCGTTCGTAGGGGCGGGGTTTCCCAGCCCGCGCAGCAATTCATTGCCCGTCGTGCAAATATCACCTTGATTTGGCACTACAAATATCATACAACAACTGTTCAAGCAAAAGTTCACCATCAACACTCGTTGTCTTCATCTGGACTTCTACCGCCAAAGTCTGCTCCAACGCACGCATCAGCTCCGCAGTGGTGAACGCATGGAGTGATTGGAATATCTTAAAAGCAACATAAGGATTACGTTTCATAATGTTATGGGATGCGGATTTCGGCAAGATTTCACTGAACTCCTCAGCAAGCGGTTGAAATATATTCTTTATGAAGTTATCGTATCGCGTTTGCCTACCGATGGGTTTGAGTTCTTTTTTCTCTGCTATCAACTTCGCCTGAAGCGTCAAACGGAGGTGACTTACGATCGCTGCAGTAATGAGAAATGGATCTTGACCGCTCAATACTATCTCACGTAGACTTTTCAACGCTTGCCGTGGTGAACGTTTTCCGATCGCATCGGTGAGATCAAATATCCTGTCATAAGTGCTTTGTGCCACTAAATTGCGAACATCCGCCTCATCAATCTGATGTTTATCACCGACAAAATT
The DNA here is from genome assembly GCA_009839975.1 of Candidatus Poribacteria bacterium. Classification (GTDB taxonomy): domain Bacteria; phylum Poribacteria; class WGA-4E; order WGA-4E; family WGA-3G; genus MSPOR6. The sequence continues at coordinate 919 of VXOP01000213.1, read as the reverse complement.
CGTGATCTTGTTAATCGCTTCAGCGATGGTTTGCATATCACCACCGGTGCGTTGCCGGAGTTGTTCAAAAGCACGCGGTGTAATCTTCTTATTATACGTCGCAAACTTGTCAACAACCTTTTTATAAAGCGGATCCTGGTTGAGTGATCCTCTCCTCTCCTGAGGATTAAAGGCAACATATCTACCAACATCCTGAATCGCTTTTGCAAACCGATTCCTTTCGCTAACCTCATCCTTTATTGTAAAGACAAGCACACTTGTTTTTGGAAGATCCTCTTGAAGCCATTCCAATAACAGTTCGGTATCGCTATCGGAGCTTCTGCTTTCAGACTGGTTATCCAATTCTGGGAGACTTGCGGCAAGTTGGGGTAAACGCGTCAGAAATGCACGCACATCTTCGGTTAATCCATCACCCAATGTTTCGCCCATCTCTTCAATTGCGTTGTTGAAATCTGGATGTCCATTAGCAATCTGTTCTATAGGAACACCGAGTAGTTTAGCAATATCCGTAACACATTTTTGAGCATCCTCAGATTCACTTTGCATCGCATTACGGAGGGTTGTTAGAGGAGATGTAGTACGTTTTCGTGACTTGAAAGCGGGGAAATCATCCACCACCGTGACCCGCCATTCTGACATCACAGGATAGACCTCTACGCTGCTAAGAATATCCCTAACGGAAGCGGTATTTCCATCAAAATAGGTCAGGTTGAAATCACGGGTGTCAGGTGTCAAAAGTTTATCCAACATCTGCTTGAGTGTGCCTTCAATTAGGAAGGTCTCCTTCCCACAGAGTAGATAAACGGGAAAAACCTTGTTTCCTTCTATTTCACTCAGAATCTGTATAGGTTTCTGTTTCATCTATAAATAATGAATTATCAATTTTCCGCTAAGCCTGCAGGCACCGAACCCGTAGGGG
>VXOP01000252.1 GCA_009839975.1 Candidatus Poribacteria bacterium | reverse complement strand
CTTCATGTATATAGTTTGAGGTGTTTAGTGATGCGCCATAACAAAATTACTCTTTTATTATGTTTTTTAGGTATCAGCGCGTTAATGGTTTACCTTCTAATTAGGATTGAGGATTCTGAAAGGAGAAAACAGGCAGCGATCATCCCAATTGATCTTCCCTATGATTGGATTGGTATGATTAATAAGATGCCTATTCCTGAACCATCGGGGGTAACCTTTCACCCATCACGCAAGACTATTTTTGTTGCTGACGACGGCGGATTCATCCATGAAATACGACAGGAAGGCACGGTTGTTCAGAAAGGAGAACTAAATGGTCGGGACCTTGAGGGAATCACGGTGGATCCAACATCAGGATGGCTCTATGCCGCAGTTGAGGAAGAGGAAGTAATATTGGAGATCAACCCACAAACACTTCACATAAGACGTGAGTTTAAAGTCAACCGCTTATTCGAAGGAAAACCCTTATTAATAGAAGGAGGAATGGGAATAGAAGCTATTACCTTCGTACCTGATACTGAACACCCAGAAGGTGGAACTTTTTGGATTGGAAACCAATCCTTTAGTCGTAAACCTAACGGTGAACCTTCAATCGTATGTGAAGTTGTTGCACCTCTACGTACATCAGAAGCAACAGAGACTGAAGCGATTATAATACGATTCTTTGAAATGAACCTATTGGATATTTCTGGACTCACCTACGATGCACAAGCGGATTCTCTCCTACTGATTAGTGATACAACAAACCTATTAGTTGAACTTGAACGAGATGGGACAATCCTACACCGTTATCTGTTACCAGGCGATGACCAAGAAGGAATTACATTGGATGGACTTGGCTATATGTACATTGCACAGGAAAATGGACAGGTGATTAAGTTGGCAGACAGTCGTCTTCGGTAGAATGTTTCAAAAATTAACTTTCACATGTATCTTGAAGTCGAAGCACAACTATACCCGGCATCAAATCTATAATGGGATTTATTGATGCATACTGTTCAGCAGTATAACCGATGTCAATCCGCCATAGTACCTGAACATTCCCCTCATCATATAGAACCCCGGTTGCAAGTATATTCCCATTCTCGTCTTCTAACTGAAAAGTTCTGCGGCGTTTCTCGTTCATTTTAGGGACCTTTGGGGAGTTCATCTTTATTCTATGGTATTTTTACACAGTCTACAACGGTGCGATTAGGAAATCGCACCTACCGGGGATGACGGTGCGATAAGGATATCGCACATACCGGGTGTGTATGGGTGTAAATATTTTCAAATTTCACCATAAATGGTTCTATAGTTCTACGAAATCTGCATCTACACTATGCGGAATCACTCCTGATTTGTATCCACGGGTTAGCAATTCTTCTACGGCTTTTCTTCCGTTTTCTCCATAGTCCAACGTATAGTCATTAACATACATGCCGACAAATTTGTCAGCAAGGTCAGTTTCCATATCACGTGCGTACGTCATAGCATACTCAAGACCTAGTTCACGATGGTTCAGAGAATATTCAATGCTCTGTTTCAACAATGATGTAATCTTACGAATTTTCTCATGTCCGAGATTACGACGGATAACATTTGCCCCGAGCGGTAGAGGTAATCCAGTTTCTTCATACCACCATTCACCTAAGTCCACAATCTTATGAAGTCCTTCACGGGAGTATGTCAACTGTCCCTCATGGATAATGAGTCCTGCATCTACCTTACCTTGTTGCACAGCCTCAATAATCTTGTCAAAGCGATACGTTTCAGTTTCAACATCTGGATGAAATAGTTTCATCGTTAGGTAAGCTGTCGTCATCTCACCCGGGATTGCTATACGTTTCCCTGTCAGTGATTTTATGGGTTCATTTGCAACTATTAAAGGTCCGTAATTATCCCCGATGCTTGCACCACACGGCATCAATGCGTAGTCTTGAGCGACATAAGCATAAGCATGAACGGAAATCGCTGTAACCTCAAGTTCCGCCTTAAGGGCCCTTTTGTTCAATGTTTCAATATCCTCTATTACATGGACTATTTCAAATTCTCCGGTTGGTATGAGTCCTTTAGCGAGAGCATAAAACATGAATGCATCATCAGAATCGGGACTATGTCCAATCCGCACTTTCTCAGTTTCAGACATTGATATATTCCTTTCTCTGTTTGTGAGTATTGTCTGATTGTGTTTATTGACTATATTGTGTTATTATAGTGAACTATAGCATTAATTAAACACTCCACAACGGGCGAGGTGACCTCGCCCCTACGCTGGATGGTCTTCGGCATCGTTGTATAGGGTGAAATGTCTCATATATTTTTAACTTTACTATATAAGAAGCATGAAATTAAAAAAGTATCTCTATCTTATTGCGATTCCAACGCAACTCAGAGAACTTGTAACTGCAGAATCTATTGCGCTTACAGGTCAAGCACCCGATGTGCATGGCATTACTATTTCGGATAAGTGTACTGATGCACAACGTGGTGCTTACCTAAAAAGTTGTACTGAAGTGCTTTTTGAAGGTGACAATGTTGATGAGCTCTGTTCAAGGATCAGACACGCGGAAATATATGCTGACGAATTTCGTGTTTCGGTCATCAAACGACCTCGCAATCAGAAACTCAATTCAATGGCATTAGCAAGCCAGATTGGTCGTGTTATTGATGGTAAACCGAACCTGTCATCACCCCGTGTAGTTTTTCCAACTGTCATTACACCAGACAAAATTTGGTTTGGTCGACTACTTTCTGAATCTGACAACGTATGGCTTAAACACAATCAACGTCCACATGTCACCTCAAGTTCGCTTCCAGCAAGATTAGCACTAACGCTTGTGAACCTTGTAGCATCACCGGGGGAACATCTTCTTGATCCCTGTTGTGGAACAGGCACGATAGTCTTGGCGGCTGTTCATAATGGTATTGAGGCTACAGGCTGCGATATTAATCCTCGCATGGTCGGTGCAACAACCAAGAATCTGCACCATTTTGGTCTCACTGCTAACGTCGCTTTAGAAGATGCGCGAAAAATCAGGCAAACTTTCGACGTTGTTGCTACTGATTTACCTTATGGGATCAGTCTCGTTAAAGACACATCTGTAGCAACAGAGATTCTGGAAAATTTACGAACTTGTGTTCCTAAAGCAGGATTCATTGATACACGAGACCTTCGCAAACCACTTACGGACTTAGGGTATATCGTTGAAAATGTTATACCAGTACCAAAGTTACAGCTTGTCCGACGGATATTCCTCACTTCAAACGTTGATCAATAGTCATCAATATTCTCAAAAAAATCGGTTTCCGACATGTATTCACTATCATTAAACGCGTCTTCCTCGTAAGTTTCATAGTCATCTAATTCTAATAGCGAGTCCAATTCGCTAAGATTGTCTATGTAGATTTTACATATCCACCCATCACCTTCTGGGGCAACATTGATGACATCAACATCTTCTTCAAGGGCATCATTTACCTCATAGATTTCCCCTGCGACGGGGGCATAGAGGTAAAAATTCCCCCCCGTTTCTGTTTCAATTCTTCCGATTATTTCTCCCTGTTCACATTCTTGTTCAGGCGACACATCAACATAAACGATTTCGCCATATATGAGAAGGGCGCGCTCTGTTATTCCGATTGTGCCTTCTGAATCGTTAACTTCAATCCATTCATGCGTAGTTGTGTATTTCACGGTGCTCAATTTATTTTCCTCCAATAAACAT
>VXOP01000272.1 GCA_009839975.1 Candidatus Poribacteria bacterium | reverse complement strand
GCATATTGGAATGAAAAGTAAGGACTCAAATCCTAAAAATTGACAACTGAAGACTCCATCAAAATTACCTTAGTTTTAACTTGCTAATTAAAAATCAAAAATGATATAATTCACTTTCGCGTCACAAACATTTTGTATAAATTCAGAAACATTTTAAACAAAATATTTTGACTACCTATCACAGTTTAGGAATACTTTCATGCAACACACCGCAGATACACTCTGGTTAGAAATACTTACCGAGCTTGATGAATCAGCCGATAGTGATGTCTACCTACGTCAAGTCACTCCCCGCTCGCTAACCGATGCATGCTTAAACCTTGCTGTGCCTTCCAATTACACACAAGCCGAGATTGAAAATCGTTTTGTCAGGGACATCAATAGGGTGTTGGCGAATCGGATTAGTCCCGATTGCATGGTGAAAATATCTGTTGAAACTTCTCTCGTGAAAAATCCTGAACCTGATGGAAATGGTTCTGTCTCCCCACAAAATAAAAACAACACTGAACCGACAGGTTTAAATCCGAATTATATCTTTGATAGTTTCCGTGTCGGACCGAGTAACCGGATCTGCCATGCAACAGCACTTTCAGTCTCTGAAAATCTTGGCAGTGATTATAATCCACTTTTTATCTTTGGCGGTGTAGGACTTGGAAAAACACATCTCCTTCATGCAATCGGCAATCGCGTCCACCAGAAGACTCCCCGAGAAAAGGTACTTTACGTTACCTCTGAAACATTTATGAACGAATACATTGAATCGATTGTCAACCGAGAATCAGCACAAGGATTCCGCACAAAATACCGAGAAACGGACCTACTATTGATTGATGATATTCAATTTTTACAGCGCAAAGAAGGTACACAAGAGGAGTTTTTTAACACTTTCAACGAATTACACAAGAATTCAAACCAGATTGTGATTTCCTGTGATCGTTCACCCGATATGCTTGAAAACCTTGAAGAAAGGTTAAGTTCCCGATTTGGATGGGGAATGGTGGCAGAAATAGACAAACCCAATTTTGAGTTACGGTATGCCATTTTAAAGGGTAAATGTCAAGAACAGGGATTGGAAAATGTGGACGATGAAGTGCTAAATTATATTGCCGAAATAGTGACAGCAAACATTCGGCAATTAGAGGGAACGCTACTTCGTCTATATACACAAGCTTCCATTTATGGTGTGCAGTTAGATATAGACTTTGCACGCAAGGCACTAAATGATGCACCCGCATTTACGAGAAGATCGCAACAAAAAATCATTACCGCAGAAACAATACAAAACACCGTGACAGATCATTTTCAGTTGAAAAGCGGGGATCTTACCTCGGCAAAGCGGACAAAGATTTTGGTGTATCCAAGACAAATCGCTATGTACTTGTGTAGAGAGTTAACCCAACTTTCTCTATCAGATATTGCTGATGCATTTAATAGACAGAACCATAGAACCATTACCTATGCTTGTGAACAGATTGAAAAATTGCTCAAAGACGAAGAAACCAAAAAACTTATACAGCATTTTATGGATGAACTGACTTAATTGTCAATGCATTTATCATCAAAACAAAGTTGATAATAAGTTGATAATAAGTTGATAATAAGTTGATAATAACTTTGCTTTTAATGTTAATAACTTGATAATAACTTTAATCATTTTTATGCCTCTTGATAATATGATAATAAGTAGAAAAGTTATTATCATGTTATTATCAGTGTTCGAGCCAATCACAGTATAGTCTTAGAGGAGTTATTATCATATTATCACTACTACTACTACTACTAAGTTACAATTTTAATTTTAACAACGTAATTAATAATATAATAAGAAACCCGAATCAATTCGCAATAACACTCATTATGAATAGAATAATTGATAGTAATTGTGAGATACAGATGTACCTGGAACGTTTATGTCTCCGGAATTTTAGAAATTACAGAGAATGTGAGGTATCATTTAATGCACCAATAACATTGGTTGTCGGTAGAAATGCAATGGGAAAGACGAGTTTACTGGAAGCCCTTTATTTCCTATGTACAGGCGAATCACATCGGGCAACTTCTACTTCGGATTTAATCAGGCACACTTCTGAAGGATTTGCGGTTACAGGTTATTTGCGAAATGGAAAGAAATCTAATGCTTTAGTAAAACTTGAGGCGGTAAAACCGCGTCAAGGCGCGTATCGTCTTAAAACTGATGGTGTTTTGCAACGCCGGCGGTCAGACTGGATTGGTCAGCTCCATGTAGTTGTATTTTCACCTGAATCTTTGGATATTGTTAAAGGTTCTCCTACTTCCCGTAGACGATGGCTTGATCTACTGTTATTACAGTTGAGTAGAGAGTATCTGGAAGAACTTCAACGGTATCGCGATATATTGCAACATCGGAATGCTTTATTGAAGCGAATAAGTATTGGAAAGGGATCTGTTAGCGAAATATCAGTTTGGGATGGACTCCTTGTTGAATCGGGTGTTGCTTTAATTACGGCAAGGCAAGCAGCTTTATCTTGTATAAGTCCTGTTTTAGAAACGACTCACCTATCGTTAACGGGTGGACGGGAACGCCTATTGCTGCAGTATATTCCGGGTGTTGCAGATGTCAGTTCCGATATTGCTAATCTTTCAGATTGTTTTCGGGATTCATTGGCACAGATGCGAAGAGATGAAGTGCGCCGTGGTGTGACATTGGTCGGACCCCATCGAGATGATTTTACATTGGCTTTGGAGACGTTGAACGGCGATGACGTGATATTCCGTGAAACTGCACGTACTTACGGATCACAAGGACAGCATAGAACCATCGTCCTTGCCCTAAAACTATCGGAATTAGAGTTTATCAGAGAGTCTACAGGTTTCGCCCCGCTTTTCTTGTTGGACGACGTGTTATCTGAATTAGATTTAAAAAGACGGGCGTACCTATTAGCCTACCTACAAGGTGTTTCAGCACAGACTGTAATAACTGCGACTGATAAAGATGTGATGGGAGATGAATTATCAGATGTTCACTTGGTAATGGTTGAAGATGGTGCTGTTGTAAAGACCTATAGGTAGATTATCAGGACAGAACGATGCGGTTTAGAAAATGGCACAGACGTAGTTCATATAAGCCGAGTGGCACTCTTAAAGTTCAAGGTGTTTTGGATGCTGTTATACGTAATAGAGGCTGGTTCGGTAAATTTGATGAAAGACGTATTTTTAATCTCTGGGACTCGATTGCCGGTGAGGGAATGGTACAACATAGTCAACCGATATCCTTATCAAGAGGCATATTACGAGTTGAAGTATCCCATCCTGTTTATGCCCAAGAACTGTCTTTGATGAAAGATCATTTAATGAAAAAACTCACAACCCAACAGAAAAATCAAGATTTCAGCGGACATAAATCTTCTACCAGCGTTAAGATCATTGACATTCAATTCCGTTTCAATCCGAATTTTCGCAAAAATAATTTTGGGCAGAAATCCACACGTAGTGTTGTTGAGTCGAACACAGGAACCCCTAAAAAGGTTATAAAATCTGTTTCACCTGAGATGGCAGATCAGATTGAAGATACTGTTTCGGTTATAGAAGATGCTGAATTACGTGATACTTTCAGATCCCTTTTTTTAACCCAATGTTCTCATGAGAAATCGCAGAATAAGAATTAACATGAGAAAGGTAATGAATTGCTTTTTATCGTATCTTGTACGATAAGGACATCGCACCTACCGGCCTGGGG
>VXOP01000300.1 GCA_009839975.1 Candidatus Poribacteria bacterium | reverse complement strand
AACGAAAGAAGGCGGAAACTGGGTATCCGCCTGCAAAACGTCAAAGATCGTAACTAACGGTTCTGCAAAAGTTCCTTCAGTGCAGCTTTTTTCTTTTTCTTACGTCGTAATTGACGTTGACGAATTTGTGTTCGTCTTCTGACTTGTCCGCTTTTACTCCGTGCCATCAGTATCTCCTCCTTCATCAATAGTTTTTGCAAGAAACATGACTGCAGATTGACAGTAATTCTCCAGGGCATCCATGGCAATCGTTAACTCTTCTGTAGAATGTGCAAATAGATGTAATCTATCTGATGTAACATGAACATAATTTTCAATCGCTCGTCCCGATGCATTACCATGAATTGTATTATAGGTTTCAGGTTGATTCGTTTCCCAGTCACCTAACAACTCAACTATATCGACTCCGACACAATTCCTATAGAGTGCATTCACTGGATACTTATCTGATATAGTCCCATCAAGAAAAATCTGATGGTCAGGTACAGATGTTTCATTCAGAAAGTCATAGGAAGACTGTTCTTGATTGCGTAACGTTGGTTCATCAAGTTCTTCTATATTTGGAATGGTTGTATCTGAAGTAATTTCTGGTTCATCATGCATTTCGGTGTTGGTTAAGTGTTGCTGTGTAGAAATTAGACGAATTGTATTTATCAGGATACCTTCAAATATTGGGTGTTCGTTATATTGCTCTTTTGGAGCTACATCAAAAAATGTGCGAGCGACGAAAGCCGCTTCAGCTTGACTGCGATCCCCAGTTCTTTTGAAACGTTTTTCACAACTGCTGAGTGCAACTTTCAGAGAGCCGATTATCTCTGGTGTCATCAGGTTTGGCATTGCTTCAACCAGGAAACTCTCCATAAAGACTTCTATGTCATCCATAGATTGAAAAAACTTGCCTTTGAAATGACTATTTCTCTCATCAATGTTTTCAGGTATTCTGTCGTCTTCATCATCTTCATCTTCAAAATCAAGCTCAGCATTACTGTCTGGTAGTTGAATATAGTTTGAAAGTTGCGTCATAGTTTTATCAAAGTCGAAGTGTACATTCTCAAATTCTGGTTCAAGGACGAGACTACGACTATTCATGAGCAACTCAAATATACCTTCCTCATCCATTTTATTGAATTGTAATTTGCGTTGTTTTTCCAGAGCTAACTGTTTATGTTTTGATTTCTGGTTGCGATTGCGTTTTTCTCGTTTCCTTGCAACATTCGCTGACCTTTTCTTTTTCTTTGCCATGTTAATATCACTGCGTCATTGATGTTTCTTTTTTTACATAGAAGACTGTATTCTCTCTATATATCAGATTAAAGTATACGCGAACTTTCATTTTATGTCAACTATTATTATGGGTGTGTCAAGTTATTGGCACTGGATTCCCTGTTATATCGTAGGGGCGGGGTTTCCCCGCCCGTTAGACGTTATTGGTTTTGCTGACGTCGGTTGGAACTCACAAAGTGTATAAACAAGTTGAGAAACGGTGTAAAACAAAAAAGGCAGATATCAGAAACGATACCCGCCAGTAGTTTGTGTGAGGTGAGATAAGCTGATTTATTTCTCCGTGCGTTGCAACTGCTTGAGAACCGAGTCAGCAAAATCACGATCCCATTTCTGCAATAAGGACTTACGTGCACTTGCAATCGCTGCTTCGCGTTGCTCCTTTGGAACACTTTTCAACTGTGCATCTAACAAACCAGCATACGCTTTGTGCAATGACGTTTGACGATCCCGAAAGTATTGACGCGTGCTTTCATCTTTCAACTCACGCGAAAACGCCTCACGAGACTTTAGATCACGCATTACAAATATATCTGGGAACTCTTTTATCAACTTATCATGCCATCCTTGAACCTGCTTTATTAAAGGATCTATTTCAGTTGCATCCTCTCGCAGTTCTACAAGGGATTTAGGTTTTTCTGAAAACGAGGACGAACCCGATATTTTTGATGCATCCAAATCTTCAGAGACTTTTAATAACCTGTCATAAATAGTAATTTCCGTTTCGTCCCTGATTTGAGTCGGAATACTTGGCAGAACATGTTCAAGATAGAAATCCCAATCTTCGTCCGAAGCAGAAAGATTCATTAAAACTGCCAACTCGGCATTGAGTTCAATAAGCTTGGATTTCATTGCTTCAGACTCTCTTTTTTCTTTCTGTCGTTCTTCCGCACCGGCAATCCAAGCCTCTGCATCAGCAATTCTTTTCTTTGCACCAGCGATAAGTTTTCCATAAATCCTTTTCGCTTCGGGACTATCTGTTTTAGATAGTTCATTTTCATAGTAAGCAAGCGAGGCTTTATAATAATCAAGATTAGACGTAAAATCTTCAGAGTTCGGATGTTGAGAGTTTGTATCAGTTCCCGCAACTATCGACTCTAAATGCTTTTCAAATTCAAGCACAGATGGATCGGACGTGTCTGGTATTTCATACAGATCAAGATTATCAAGAAAATGCTGTAATTCTTCGTCAGATACCCCTGCTTCAGGAGGTGATAACTTTGACATTTTCTGATCCATTTTTTCAGTCAATACTGATGTTTGATGTGAATCAATAGGTTGCGTTTCTATCACATGCTTATCAGTATGTGTTATGGATTGATTCTCTACAACATGTTTTGTCATGTGCTTTTCTGTTCTTTGGGACAACACAACAAAGAATGTTATCCCCACTAAAAGCATCACAACGGTTATAAATAGAATTCTGTTTTGAGTCGGACGTATCATGGGTTTTGCCCCTCCTGGCCTTGTTGTGCGGCCAAACCTGCCTTATATGCTATATAAGCGGCAATTGCTGCATCGTATTTTTCCTTCGCTGCCGCTTCTTCGATTTCCGCTGCTGCGATTTCCGCATTCATATCCGTAACAGCCTGAACGGCTCGATTATATATACGCTCAGCACCATCCGCCATCTTAACCGCTTGGTCGCGTTGATATTTCAAGACTGGCAAGTTCTTTTGTGCTCTCCTGAAACGGTTATTTGCCCTTGCTTTATCCTGTTTTGCACGAGTTAGCTCTGATCTTCCATCCGCCAACTCTTTCTTTGCTTTAGTAAGTTGCTCTTGCCAATAATTCCACATTTGAGAGTTCCTGGCATCATCAAGTTTTCTATAGCAATATTCTATACGACTTTCCGCAGCATTGATTTTATCTTGGGCAAGAATGCGACGATGCTCCGCAGCTTTCCAATCAGAGTTTGCACTCCAAAACTCATCCCTTTCTGCATCTACTCTTGCTTGTGCATCTAAAGCTGCTTGGGCAAGTTTTCCAAATCGTGTATGTGCTACACGCTCCTCTTTTTCAAGTTTTGGCAATGTAACCCTTAGCTTCTCTAAGGCTGCTTCAATGTTGAAATAAGCACTCGCTGCATCATTCATGTATTCGTAAGCTTCTGCGAGTCCTTCAGCTGTATACTCAACCGGTTCTCCAACTTGACCCGAAATGCCAGATGACCATAACGTACCTACACAGAATATAAGTAGACAGATTATGAATAAACCTTTATTTGCTTTCACCTTGATATTCTCCTTTTGATTTGAAAAGTGTCTAACAATCATCTATACGCTATTTTCGTATAGAGTGTTCTGATTTGACAGACCACAAAGGAGACGTCGGCAGGTAAATATGAAAGGAAGTTGCTGTCAACTGTGCCCTTTGGGCATACTGGTTCTCATTTCCCTTTACGCAGGCTTGTGCCTGTGGTAAAATGAAAACCA
>VXOP01000056.1 GCA_009839975.1 Candidatus Poribacteria bacterium | reverse complement strand
GCCCTGTGATGTGCCCGAGAAATTCCCCCTGTACCAACAATTCCTACGCGTATATCCACTTCATTTTCTCCTCATACTTAATCTCACTGTCTTACTGGCAAAGTTTAGACGAATTCTCATTGTAAAGCAAGGAAAAAGTATTGGAAAAAACTGAAAATCCAAATTTTGTTGCCTTTAGCACATTAATTACGTTATAATATACTGTTTAGATGGAAAATAAAAAACAATCTCGGATTTAATCAAAATAATACAAGAATATTACTATTGAAAAAATCACATTAGGAGGAAATAGCTTTAAGTACGCTTGTTGAGTCATCTATGCAAACTACTCAGAATCCTGTCAAAACCAGAGCATCCAGTAAATGTTTGATCCTATTCGCTCTCTTCATAGTTTGCTGCAGTTGCTATATGTCTACAACGGATATATATGCAGACACAGCACAAGACTTTGCATGGAAAGAGGCATTTAAGGCAGTTGATAGGAAGGACCACAGACTTGCAGTTACAAAATTAGAGATGTTACTGAAATATAATTTTACTGCATCTGAAAAACTTGAGATACGTCACGCACTCGCCCATAACTATGAGAAACTGGAAAATCGCCCCAAAGCTGTAGGAAACTATGTGAGAGTTATTACAAACAATTACCCACTTGCAGATAGTGCCACCTACCGACTCGCTAAACTATATGAAGGCATGAAAAACGAGACGAAAGCAATTAAATGGTACACACGACTTATTAACGATTACCCCAATAATCCTTACCGCAATGAGGCAGTCTGGAACCTGGCACAACTTCACTTGGAACAGAGTCAGTATGAAAAAACAAAAGCACTCCTCACCAACATTATAGATACAACCCAAAATCAGCGAGAAGTAAAATACGCATTAGCACGATGTGAGGAAGGCTTAGAAAGGTATAACGAAGCCTTCCAAATTCATCAGAAACTGATTGCCGAACAACAATCAGATAGGGTTGCTGAAAAAGCAGTCCGTAAGTTGAAAATGCTTGCATCTGACCACACCAGTCTGAAACTGACAACACAAGATAGGTTAAATTGTGGACTGGTACAGTATTACCAAAGCAACTGGAAAGCGGCAATCAATGAATTGACATCTCTTTCCAAGAATTCTGATGTGAAAATGAAAGGAAGGGCACTCTACTATATCGCACAAAGTTATAAAGCACGCAAGTGGTATAATACCGCCACAAAAAACTATAATTATGTAATCGCTCTTGGTAACAAGACTGAATATCTGACTCGTGCACATTATCAGATTGCACAATGTTATAGACTAAAAGGCAGTCTTACAACTGCTGTCAACCGACTTGAGAGTTTTGTCAAAACATATTCTTGGAGTGAACTTGTTGATAATGCATTATACGACATTGCACAGATCCATGAAAGACGAGAAAAACCAGAATTAGCATTAAAAGCATATTCCCGGCTGATTGATGTTGCACCCGGTAGTGATTTCGCTGATTGGGCAGCATGGCGTATTGGATGGCAACGGTTCGATAGAAAACAGTATGAAGAAAGCTACAAGGCATTCAAAGGACTAAAAGAAAACTTCCCAGGAAACCGATATGCAATGGGAGCACACTTCTGGATGGCAAAAATACGCGAACGACAGAATAAACCTGAACTTGCTAAAGAAATATATGAAGAAGTCGCAAAGGCACGCTACTGGTATTATAGCGCAAGAGCAAAAGAAATTCTCAATATCAGAACTTCAGAATTAGAACCAAAAGCTATTCAGGATGCAAACCTACCTGAAAAGACAGCATGTCCCGAAAACCTACCGTTATTGATGAAACTAAGATTGTATGAAGACGCAGTTTATCAATTAACCCGTTACATTGAACAGAATAGACACGCTGCAAAAGAGTGCTACTTTGCTTTGGTGACATGCTATGAAAACATGGAAAAGTATGACAAAGCAAGGGAAGTGGCTGATAGTGCTTTGATGAGCCCATCTTTCCAGAATCAAGCAAGTGGGGACCTTGCTAAACTGAGAAAATTCCTATACCCTCTACACTACCAACATCTGGTGGAAAAATATTCTGAAAAGTACAATGTTAATTCAGCACTCATATACGCCATGATATTAGAAGAGAGTAGATACCGTACAGATGCAATCAGTTGGGCAGGGGCAATCGGTCTCATGCAAATTATGCCTTCTACGGGTAGAGAACTTGCACGTCAACTCAATATACGACGTTTCCGCACATCAATGCTAAAGGACCCCGATGTCAATATACGCATGGGAACAAAATACATCGGTTATCTAAACTCAATCTTTGATGATAACGCAATGCTCGTTTCTGGCGCATACAATGGGGGGCCAGGACGAATGAGACGCTGGTTAGAATCAAAAAACATCAAAGACATTGATGAATTTGTTGAGAAAATTACGATCCGAGAAACACGGTTGCACATCAAAAAGGTCATAAACAGCTACGACAATTACGTTGAGATATATGGTCAACCCGAAGTGCCAGCAGTGAAATCCGCTTTGAATGTTCCAACCAAACAGCAGAAGAATCCTGTACTTGGACGATTGAGTGAATAGTCTGTGGAAGGTCGGTAGGTGCAATTTCCTAATCGCACCGGCCTAGGAAATCAGAATTACCTGATTATTAATTCAAACTTCATTAGAGACGATATGTCTAAAGAACTATTGATTCAGTTCCACAAATTCGGGTTCATTACCTATCTTCATTATGACACGCCGATTCCAACTAACATCGTCCTGATCGGGAAAATCAGCGCGATAGTGTCCACCCCGGCTTTCTGTGCGAATAAGGGATGCGCGCGTAATCAGCCAGGCAACATTCAGCATATTGACCGTTTCGTTTAAGTGGATATCAGTGGATTGCCCATTCATAGAAGTTGATGGATTGAGTCCAATTTCTGTTGCGATTTCCGCTAAATCAGCCAACGCAAATTCCAAGCCTTCTTCATCTCGTTCAATTCCTACATTTTCCCACAATGTATCGCGAATGGCATCCTTAGCAGCTAACACCGTATTCTTAAACATCTCTGAATTGACATCATTTAAATGTATGTAATCACAACGGGGAAGCTGGATTTTGGGTGGTAACGTATTTGAGAGTAAGTTTGCATATTTTGCGGCATTCTCGCCAGCACGCACACCGAAAACGAGACATTCTAATAACGAATTACTTGCCAAACGGTTCGCGCCGTGAACGCCTGTACAAGCAACTTCACCACACGCAAACAGTCCACTCAGATTCGTCTCTGTTTCAGTATTCGTCCGAACCCCTCCCATCATAAAATGAGCACCAGGTCTCACAGGAATTAAATCAATACTAATATCTAAACCGTAATGTGTAGTCGTGTTAGAAATTGTCGGGAAACGTTCCTGAATAAATTCAGCAGATTTATGCGTTATATCCAGGTATACACATGGGAAATCCGTAAGTAGCATTTCGTTTTGAATGGCTCTGCTGACAACATCTCGCGGTGCAAGTTCCCCTTTCTCGTGGTATTTATCCATGAATCGTTCACCGCGAATATTTATCAGGCGTCCCCCTTCACCGCGAACAGCTTCGGAAATAAGAAAACTTGGAGCACCATCCAAGTATAACGTTGTTGGATGAAACTGCACAAATTCCATGTCAATCATCTCACAACCTGCACGCCATGCAGCAGCGAAACCATCACCCGTTGCTACTTCAGGATTTGAAGTACACGGATATAACTGTCCGAGCCCTCCAGTCGCAAGTATTGTCGCCTTGGCATAGATGTTTACGAGTTGGTTCTCTACGATAGCGGTAATACCGTAACACGTGATACTGTTATTACCTGATTGTGTCGTGGAATCTGTCAGCATATCTATTGCAAAAGCATTAGATACCGTGCGTATCCGTTCAGTATTTAGGACACGTTGTATGAGGACATCCGTAGTTTCGCGTCCGGTAGCATCCCCCTTATGGACAATTCTTCGACGACTGTGGGCTGCCTCTTGTGTAAAACGAGGTAACGTTCCTTCCCAATCAAAATCTGCACCCCAATCTAACAACTCAGTTACACGAGGGATACCTTCTGCCACCATCGTTTCAACTGCATCAATATCGCACAACCCGCAACCTGCACTACATGTGTCGTTAACATGAAGCTCAACGGTGTCATCAATATTCATTGCAACGGCGATACCGCCTTGGGCGTAAAGCGTATTGCTCTCTTTAAGCGTCGTTTTCGTAATTAGCGTGACATCAGCATTTTCACTTGCTGCGAGTGCAGCGCGAAGTCCAGCAGCTCCGCTTCCAATTATGAGAACATCTGTGTCCCAACGGGGATGCGCTTCAGTTTCAAGCGCAGTAAAATGTGATTCTGTATTCATAGAAATACGGGCATGCCTTTCTACTTATGGACTCATTCCTGTGAAGGGGTAGGCGCAAAACTCTCGTCTACTGGCATCACCTTGCCAGTGCCAGTCGCGATAATAGTACTGTCACTAAGGGTTACCGTCGCCTTCGCTTCTATCAATCGTCGCGACACCTTTATCCGTTCAGCTGACACATATAACTTCACACCGGTCGGTGCGGGTTTTCGGAAACGCACTTCAAGCTGAGCTGTAACCGCAGGACCATCATAAGTTCCAATACCTATATGCGTAATTGCTTCATCCAATAGCGTACTGATAATCCCTCCGTGAAGTATGTTTTTCCACCCTTGCATGTGTTTGGGTGGTGTGCATTCGATGTGAACTTCTGCACCCGCACGTTTTACTTCCGGATTAACTTGTAAGCCGTAAGGATTCTGCTTACCACAAACAAAACATCTATCGTTATTCTCTATTCCCATAATTGTCCCAATGTATATCTCATTAGTTTCTTACATCTATGATGAGGAAAGCATTGTCAAACTACGCGATAGTTTATCCTCTTCAGTATTTAGACGTTCAAGAAGATCCTGTTTTTGTGCGACAACTTCTTTAGGAGCACGTTCTTTAAAATTGGGATTGGCTAAAGTTTTCTTTGCAGCAACAATGTCTTTCACAATCTGTTCGTGCCTTTTTGTAAGACGTGCTTTCTCAGCATCAAAATCTATCACACCCGCCAACGGGACATAAATTACCAGATTTCCAATGACTGCCTCTGCGGATGCAGCCGGCTTAACCATCGTTTCGCCAATTTCAATTTTTTCAACCCGTGTAAATGCAGGTAGAAAATGACCAAGATAGGTTTCAAGTTGACTCCTAACTTCTTTGTCAGGTGACTGAATGAAGACATCTATAGAAGCACCAATAGGTACATTCAACTCACCGCGGATGCTTCTAATGTTATCAATCACCTGCATGAGAATTGACATAGTTGCTTCTGCAGTTGAATTCTTTTCTTTCGGTTTAGGAAATGGGGCAACGGTAACGGATACAGCCTCGGTTAAATCTGTATCAGTACCATTGCGTGGAAGTTGTTGCCATATCTCTTCAGTAATGAATGGCATAATGGGATGTAGAAGTCTCATCATCTGCTCCAAGACTTCTGCTGCAACCCATAAAGCTTCAGGTTCATCTTTCGTAAGACGTTGTTTCGCTAATTCTACAT
Source organism: Candidatus Poribacteria bacterium (assembly GCA_009839975.1). Classification (GTDB taxonomy): domain Bacteria; phylum Poribacteria; class WGA-4E; order WGA-4E; family WGA-3G; genus MSPOR6. The sequence goes on along the minus strand of VXOP01000056.1, from coordinate 26,156 downwards.
ACCAATCACAGAATTCATGCCAAAGAAACGCATACGACGTTTGCGCTGCTTCATAAAAGCGAAAGCTCTCAAAAGCATCCGTTACTGCTTCAATAGTATGACTCAGACGACTCTGTATCCACTGCACCTCTAATAACTTTTGCCCACTATTGGACATCTCACTCTCATCTTGAACAGGGAATTTCTCCAAATTCATGAGAATAAAACGAGCAGCATTCCACACCTTGTTAGCAAATCTTCTACCAGACTCAATGTGAGATTCTGGTAATGGAACATAAGGAATCGGCGTACTAATGTTAGCAAGCGCAAAACGGAAAGCGTCCGTACCGTAGGTGGCGATTGTATCCAAAGGATCAATACTATTCCCTTTCGACTTACTCATTTTCTGACCCTTATCATCGGAAACAAGACCGTGTAAAAAGACCTTACGGAATGGAACTTCATCCATACAACCTAACCCCAGCATAATCATTCTAGCTACCCAAAAAAATAGAATGTCCCATCCTGAAACCAGAACAGACGTGGGATAGAAGGTTTCCAACTCATCGGTTTCTTTAGGCCACCCCAACGTTGAGAAGGGCCACAGTCCAGAACTGAACCAAGTGTCTAATACATCCTCTTCCTGACGAAATGCCGTTACGCCACATTCACATTCCTCAGGCATTTCCATCGCAGCAGACACTTTACCACAAGCTTCACAATACCATATAGGGAGTCGGTGTCCCCACCATCTCTGACGGGAGAGGGGCCACGGTTCAATGTTTTCCATCCAATGAAGAAACCTTGACGTCTCGCGTTCCGGTATGAATTGGACTTCACCCTTTTTTGTCGCCTCAATGGCGCGGTCCGCAAGCGGACGCACATTCATAAACCATTGTAAAGAAACAGACGGCTCAACGACTGTATCACACCTATCATGATGTCCAACTGCATGGCGATGCGGAACTATTTTTACTAACCTATCAGACTTCTCCAAATCTTCAACGACCCTATCCCGGCACTTCCACCGAGATAAACCAGCATAATCCTCTCCTGCTTCAGCGTTCATGTAACCATCGGATGTGAAGATTGTCAGCTGCGTAAGGTCATGTCGCAAACCGATCTCATAGTCATTTGGATCGTGTGCTGGCGTCACTTTTAACGCACCTGTGCCAAATTCTGTGTCAACATAAGAGTCTGCAATAATAGGAATCTCCCTATCTGCAAGGGGAAGAAGAACTTTTTTTCCAATCAAGTGCTGGTAACGTTCATCATCTGGATGAACAGCAACCGCTGTATCACCCAGCATCGTTTCAGGACGTGTGGTGGCTATCTCAAGTACTATATCACTATCAACAACAGGATAATGGATATGGTAGAAGTTGCCATCAATCTCAATCTGTTCTACTTCAAGATTACTAACCGCAGTATTACACTGAGGACACCAATTAACCATATACGTGTCTTGATAAATCAACCCTTGATCAAAGAGGTTAACGAACGCTGTACGTACCGCTTCTGATAAACCATCGTCAAGTGTAAAACGTTCCCGTTCCCAATCGCAAGAACATCCAAGCTGCTGAAGTTGTGAAACAATATAGTCAGCAGACTCATCCTTCCATTCCCACATGCGTTCAATGAATCTCTCACGTCCCAGTTCGTTGCGGCTTGTCCCTTCATCTGCAAGTTTCTGTTCCATTATCAGTTCAGTAACAATACCTGCATGATCAGTACCCGGCATCCACAGGACGTTATAACCCTCCATGCGTCTCCATCTGATTAGGCAGTCTTGAAGTGTGTTATCAAGGGCATGACCAACATGCAGACTACCTGTGATGTTTGGTGGCGGAATGACTATCGCATAAGGTGGTTTATCGGAAGTGGAATCAGCATGAAAAAAACCGTGATTTTGCCAGAATTTATACCATTTGTCTTCAATAGACTGAGGTTCATAAACCTTTGGAAGATTTGCCATATACTTACCTAAAAGAAATCAATTGTCCAAATTAAACAGATCTGTTATGTGAAAGACGGTTCTACCCAGCCATACGCACCATCGTCGGATTGATAGAGTAAATTAACTTGACGCGTATCTGAATTCAAGAACATCAATAATGTCTCGCCAGAGGTATGTAATTCTGCAACAGCTTCATTCACCGTAAGTGGTTTCGCAGCAAACTTTTCAGATGCAGGCACTATCTCTGGCGGATCAGCAATGTCAACATCCAAATCCATTTCCGAGGCTGCGGGATTTAATTTTTCCACTACCTCACGATGTGGAACATTCTGACGCCGATCTTTGACTCTCTCTTTGTGTTTGCGGATCTGACTTATCACTTTATCAAGAGCACCATCTAAGGCAGAGATAATCTCGTGTGTCTCATGTTTGGCATAAAACGACACACGGGGTGCTAATACTTTCACCTCGGCTTCAAAACGATTCTTCTCTGACCTTAGAATAACATTGAACTCTTGCATCTCACCAAAACGAGGTTCAATTTTCTGTGCTCGTTTCAATATATAATTATGGATATCCTCAGTTATTTTCACGTTATGCCCTGAGTAGGTTATATTCATGATGTCTCCTCCGCATATTAATATAATAAGAAAATTATAATTCCAGATTAACGCTATTCATGGAACAAGGTACTTAATAGCACCTGACTCCGAATCATAATGACAGAAACAACTATACATTCTTTCTTTGCCGAGAAGCAAGAATACCAAGTTCTTCACGATATTTTTGCACCGTCCGACGTGCTACCTTTATGCCCTGCTCCTTTAGTGAATTACTTATCGCTTGATCACTTAACGGTTTGGCTGAATCTTCTTTACTAATCAACTCTTGGATAATTGCTTTCACCTGTTTTGCTGACACAGATGTGCCATGCGTTGTAGCCAGTTGATTACTAAAAAAGAACTTCAAAGGATAAGTACCTTGCGGCGTCTCTACGTATTTGCTACTCGTGACACGACTCACCGTCGATTCATGAACACCTGCCATATCTGCCACTGTCTTCAACGTTAAGGGTTTAATTGCATTGGCACCATCTGTCAAGAAATCAGACTGAATCTCAAATATCGCCTCTGTAACACGTTCAATCGTACGGCCTCGTTGTGTAATACTGCTTAGAAGATCAGCAGCATCGCTATATTTCTGTTCAATCCATTTTTTCGTTTCCGGTTCTAAAGTCTGGTTACTGTTTCGCATCAGATTAATATAGTATGGATTTATTCGTAAACGCGGCACATAGTCATCCAAGGGAAATACACGATACTCTCCATCTATCTCTTTGATCTGCACATCCGGGATAATCCCTTGCACTGAGCCGTGATGCTTCGCTAAATCTTTGACAGCGGGATCAGTGAAATATCTGCCAGGATACGGTGATAATGTGCTGATCAATCGGGATGCCTCCTGAATCTTGCTTCTTTCTACATCAAGTGATCGCGATATGTTGGTAATTTTATTATTCAACAAATCATCCAAATGTTCTTCCACAATGCATTTTGCTAAATCTAAAGGCTCCTCGCTACGACTCTTATGCTGACCATTAGAACTAAATGAATGTAATCTATGATGGTCTATCTGAAGACATAAAGTTTCTTTGATATCACGATAAGCAACCCCCACAGGTTCAAATGTATTTTGGATCGTCTGCAGTACATCCTCCACCTCAGACACCGAACAACCTACTTCACAAGCTATGTCTCCTAAAGTTAGTTCATACACTGTAAGTTCATCGTCTTCCTTTACAACCGTATACGTCTTTAGTTCCTCTGTGTCATTTAGTGTCCAACTATCTGAATTATTTCTATTGTCTACACCTGACGATGATACATCCCTATTCATAATTTTAAATCTCTGTTCATCATCATCCCCATCCGATTGTTTGGCATTATCATTACTATAATGCAGTTGCTTAACCAGCAGTACATCTAATTCTGTGGATACAACACCATTCTCAAAATCCTGACAGAAATCAATTGGCAGTGAAAACAGTTTCATGACAAGCTGACCATCATCATTTAAATTTCCAATAATCAACTCTCCTATTTCGCGTTGTATATCGGTGAAAGGTGAATACTGAAGTTGCTGATAAAGAAATTCCTGCAGTGATATTGATTCAGCAACATCAGGTTCAGGGGCATCTGGATCATTCGCATTATTACCCGTTACAACCGGTGTTCGTAGATCATCAAAAACAGAATGCCAATCAATATCAACTTCTGTGTCCCTCTTATCTATATTAATCTCAGGAGTATTCAATTTTGGGGATGGGTCGTAATCTTCTTTACTCAAAGCAGTTTCATGTTCTTCCTCAATTTCCAAAAATGGATTCTGCTGCATCTCTTGCTCAACAAATTGAGACAGCTCATATTGGGGTAACATCAACACCTTTATCGCTTGCTGCAGCTTAGGAGTCATCACAATTCTTTGTTGCTGAGTCTGATGCTGAGTAAGTTTCGGAGTCATTTTCATTGCGGTGCACTCCATTTTTTAGAATACGATTACACTTTCTTATGAATATCACAAAAGTTCATTTAGAGTGATGCTGCGTAATGACAAATTACGAGACAAAATCCTGTTTGGTATACTGGAAGTTATGTCCAAAATAGAGTTCTCTTGCCACTTCACTTTCTAAGAGTTCCTCAGGTGTGCCTGATAACGTAATCTTTCCATCTGCAATAAGGTAAGCTCTATCAACAATATTAAGGGTTTCTACTGCATTATGATCAGTAATCAGAATACCCAGATTTCTGTTCCGCAAATGAAGTATCAGTTGTTTTATGTCTGCAACAGCAATCGGATCAATACCCGACAGAGGTTCATCTAAAAGTATAAATTCCGGTTGTGCAGCCAATGCTCGGGCAATTTCAGCACGCCGACATTCACCCCCCGAAAGGGTATACGCCTTACGATGTAACAGGTTAGAAATACCGAGTTCATCTGTGAATTCTTCTATCCGTGCTTCTCGTTCATTCTTCGACATACCTCTCGCCTCCAGAATCGCTTCAATGTTCTGCTTCACAGTTAACTTACGAAAAATTGAAGTTTCTTGTGACAGATAACCGATACCGAGTCTGGCGCGTTTATACATCGGCAGAAAAGTTATATCACTATCTCCGTAAGTAATTCGTCCCGAATTTGGACGAATTAGTCCGACCATCATGTAGAATGTCGTTGATTTCCCCGCACCGTTAGGACCTAATAGACCAACTATTTCACCTTGCTCCACAGACACACTGACTTCATTAACAACGATTGGACCCCGTCGGGTATATCTTTTGACAAGATTATGTGCTTGAAACTCTGTTGACACGTTACTTTACCCTATATCCTCAATTACCGTAAAAAACTGTATACTGTGAAATGTCCCATGTTAATTTAATAATCCATCTATTCTTCCTCATCACTTCCCTCTTTATCTTCTTCATCACTTCCCTCTTTGTTTCCATCTTCCTCTTTATTTTCCTCATCACTTCCATTCTTGCTGCCATCATCCTCTTCGTTTTCATTTTCCTCATCGCTTCCCTCCTTGCTTCCATCTTCGTCTTCACTTCCTTCCTTCCCCGCATCATCCTCATTATTTTCATCTTCGTCTTCACTTCCATTATCCTTCTCATTTCCATCCTTCTGACCATCTTCCTCATCACTATCTTCTTTATCTTTCTCATCACTTCCCTCCTTGTTTCCGTCATCTTCATCACTTCCATCTCCCTCCTCATTTCCTTCCTCGGGCACCGTCTGTGTAATGGTCACTTTGAATTTGACATCTCCGACCCCAGTCTGCTTACCAGTTGTTCTATTGAAGGTGAAGAGTTTAGTCTCAAGTCTATCATTATTCTGCAAGACTTCAACATTATCTTTAAGTGTAATGATGTTCGTAAGATTATCCATGACAGCGTGGTCACAAGTAGCGAATATTTTATCGTCTCGTATCTCAACATTTCCGACTGCTATTATCTCTTTTGTCTCACCTGTATCAACATCGGTCTTAATCGTAATTCTGTCTGCGTTAAGAAATCCAATAACTTTACCTTCTTCGTTATGTCGTAATGTCTTGGCTTTACCGATCAGAATCGTAGTGCCAGTTTTCTGATCCCGTTCCATTTCATCTGAAGTACCCGTAATCACTTCCTTTTTGATATTTGTGGATGTCTCTTCAGTATCTGTCTTGGTTTCTTCTTTCTCGGTTGTCTTCTTGTCATCTTCAGTGTTATTGGGTTCTACCGACTTTTCTTCTGCCTGCTCTACGACTGCTTCATCTGTGTTTTCAGTGTTAGTTTCTTCATCAGCAATTGCTGGAATTAGGATCAGACACATTAGGATCGCTATGAAAGCGATACAATTTCTCACGGTGTGTAAAAGATCACAGGATGGGTTATTATTGCCTTTCATTATCTTCATTTATTTCCTCATCTTTAGGATATAGTGTAAATCTATTATTTGACATCTTAACAGTTTCAAGATCCGGATTTGCTACCATCTCAGTACCATACCATCTAGAATCTCCACGAACTATCTTAACTTCAACAGGTGAATAGAGGGTTCCATCTTTGTTCCGCCACTGGAGCTCATCTGTGAACAACTGACCTTTTTCATTTATACCCACAACATCGTCGTAAAGAAACAGGTCATTTTTGTTTTTACCTGATGGATAGTACTTTCCAGTTTTCGCTGTTATCTTCAATGAGATTTTACCATCTTCATAGATTTCAACTATCGGATTCTGGACTATCATCTCGTTACCGACAGACCTTGAACTTTGACTGACCAGTTTTGACGAATCACCAACAAGCGTCCATTTCAATATGCCAGCTTCTCTATGCTGTGTTGAAAAAGAATCCAATTGCTGGACAGGTAACGTTTCTGTTGTTTCACTAACGTCCTCTTCACGTTCACATCCAATAATCAATATAGGAATGAAACAGGACAGACCTATGAAAAAGATGCAATTAAGAAATAACGACCTCTCCAAAAATCCGTTTACGAAACTACGGTTGAGTTTTCCAACGTCTATGCATCCAGATCCACTGTTCAGGATACTCCCGTACATATTCTTCAATAATACTAGTAAATTTCTGTGTATTAACGACCAATTCTTGCTCTTTATCATCACACTGTTCTAAAGTTAAAGGTGGTTCAATTTTGACCAGATGTGTGTTGTCAGGTTGACGCACAATAAAGGTCGGTATGATCGGTGCACCCGTTCTTTGTGAAAATGCAACTGGACTGTATGGCGTATATGCAGGTTGACCAAAAAAGTCAACAAACACACCGTTTACAGTCGTATCAACATCAGCAACAATACCGAGAAGTCCATTACGTCTTAGACAACGCAGCGCATCTCTTATACCAGTATCCCTATCAATCGTGGCATATCCAGCTTTCTGTCTATATCTGACAACCAACGAATTCAGGCTGCGTGAACGCAATTCACGAACGATAGGTGTTACGGGTGCAACAAGTGCGGATATACTCGCAGCGAGAAGTTCCCAATTGCCAAAATGACCCGTAATAAGTATGACACCATTACCTTCTGCTATCGCGTTCTCAACATGCTGAACCCCTTCAATTTTTACATATTTTCGTATCTTCTCCACTTCCAACCTTGGAAACTGCATAAATTCTACGACAGTTTTACCTAAATTCTCAAAACACTTCTTCGCAATTACTTTAATCTTATGCTCATCTGAAACATCTATACTCTGATGGATATGCTTACAAGCTAAGTTTCTTTGCTTATAGGCAAACCAATAAACAAATACACCTAACCAACCACCGAAAATCAATGCAACCGATCTTGGTAGTAGAGATACACAAAACCCTATCAGTTTGGCGGTAATTCCATAACACCAATCTTTCATTAGGAATATAGTATACCAAATTAACGACAGATTTACAAACAAAAATGAATCACATGCACACCTGAATTATACAAAATTATGATATTACTTTGTTGTTTAATGAATGAAATTCTTTGATATTTCTGTTTTCATACTTTTTCTACAATAGTCTATTCAGTTGTCACAAGATCAACAGTGCTTGATTTTTCATCCTTTCTTCAGTTATAGTAAAATATATGTGAACATATAGCCACGCGCAAAGAAATCAGTACAGAATCCTCATAACACCGGTAACAGAACAGATATACTATGTTGAAAACTGACAGTATTAATAAACAGATCTTTAGACTCTCAATCCCCAACATTATAAGCAACTTCTCTGTTCCACTCTTAGGTGCAGTGGATACAGCATTGATGGGACGTTTAGATAACAAACTTTATCTCGGTGCCCTTGGAATCGGCAGTATTATGTTCAGTTTTATCTATTGGGGTTTCGGTTTCATTCGAATGGCATCAACTGGACTCACCGCACAAGCCTATGGAGAAGACAACCCTAAAGAATGTGGTCTATTGCTGCAGCGAAGTATTGGTATCGGTATAATTAGTAGTTTTCTATTGGTGGTCTGGCAATGGTTTCTTGCGGATGTGAGTTTTATTTTCATAACCACAAGTCCGGAAGTTGAAAAGTTGACACGAACCTATTTTCACATACGCATCTATGCTGCGCCAGCGGCACTCTGTTTACATGCATTTCACGGTGTTTTTTTGGGTTTACAGAACGCAAAATATCCAATGGTATTAACAGTGTCTGTTAACATCGTTAACATCGTCCTGAATATTGTGTTTGTGATTGTCCTTGGTATGAAAATAGAAGGCGTAGCCTATGCAACTGTTATTGCACAATATGTAGGTCTAATTCTGGCTGGTATCATGTTTACTTTTCGCTATAGGTACCTTATTACCACTTGGAACTTATCTATAATCCTTGAACCTTCCCAACTGGGACGTTTGCTAAGTATCGGCAGTGACATTTTCATACGCACACTCTGTCTCATATTTAGTCAAGCATACTTCATGGCAAGATCGGCTGCTTTAGGGGATACGGTTTTAGCGATTAACACAATTCTCTTACAATATATCTATCTACTCGCTTATGCAATTGATGGGTTCGCATTTGCAGCAGAAAGTTTGATAGGAAAGTATAAGGGGGCTAAGGATATGCTAAACTTGAAACGAACTACAAGACAAATATTTTTGTGGTCGTTCTTATTTGGGGGGATGTTTATGATAGTCTTCATAGTGTATGGTAAAGAATTACTCACTGTTTTCACAGATAAAGAATTACTGATAAAACAAGCTACACCTTATCTGATATGGATCATAATTGCCCCTATCGTGAATGTTGCAGCGTATATTTGGGATGGGATATTTCTCGGTGCAACCGCTTCAAAACCTTTACGGGATTCAATGATCCTAACGATGGTCGTGTTTTTGATAGCAGTACATCTACTTGCACAGTATGCTAATCACGGTCTCTGGGGAGCACTAACCCTATTTCTTGTGAGTCGAGGAATCGTATTGACGATTCTGTCAAGAAGACATCTTTTCAATTCAAGTCAAAATGATTGACAAAAAGTCAAAATCTATGTAGAATTATACACATGTTCCGAAAGATCAATATAAAAAACAGAACAGCTTATACATGAAGGAGTTTATATGTCAACAGATACACGAATCGTTTTTGTCGCTGGAAGAGCAAGTCATGGGAGTGGCTCCCATGAACATCCGGCTGGGTGTTCATTTTTAGCAGACCAACTAAACGATGCAGTTGAGAACATGGAAGCAGTCGTTTATCAGGGGTGGCCCTCAGAACCATCCGCTTTTGATAATACAGATGCAATTATCGTCTACTCAGATGGTGGCGGTGGACATCCGAGTATCCCGCACCTACAACAGATTTCGCAATTGGCCGCTAAGGGAATCGGAATTGCAATGCTGCATTACGCAGTTGAAGTGCCGAAAGGTGAAGCAGGGGACAGTTTTTTGGACTGGATCGGCGGTTATTTTGAAACACACCTATCGGTCAACCCGCATTGGACGGCTGACTTCACCGCATTTCCAGATCATCCGACAACCCAAGGTCTAACACCTTTTGCACTGGAAGACGAATGGTATTACCACATGCGGTTTCGTGAAAATATGCAAGGCGTTACACCGGTATTGAGCGCAATCGCACCAGAGTCTACACTCACAAGACCTGACGGACCTCACAGTGGAAATCCACATGTCCGCGCATCTGTCGCTAAAGGTGAACCACAACATCTGGGGTGGTGTGTAGAACGAGAAGATGGAGGGCGCGGATTCGGATTCACTGGTGGACACTACCACAAAAACTGGGGACACGACAACCTAAGGAAATTCATTCTGAACGCTATCGCATGGACAGCAAAAGTTGATATACCTGAGGACGGTATATCTACCCCTACACCGACTGAAGATAAACTGAATTCATATCTGTAATCCAATTACAGAACAGAGTCAGACTCAGGAGGAGAAATGGATCAAGAACATCTGGATTATCTGTTTGACCTGCAAGGTTATCTGATTTTAGAGAACGCTATCTCTGAAGATGACCTTGCTAAAATAAACGAATGGATAGATAACCATTGGGAATATGTGGAACAACCTTGGGAACCGAATGATGAAAACAGACGTATTCCGCGATGGATAGGCAATATTGAAACCCATACCTACAACGTTGAGAATGGCGTAAATTTCCAAAACATCATTGAGGGCGGAGAGGTATTTCGCAAACTCATTGACCATCCTGCGTGGATAAATATGATTCGAAAATATGTTCATGAGGTTAACGGATTGTCTATTCACGAGAATTTCTTGAATGTGCGTGGTCCAGGAGGATTCATCCATATCCACTGTGGTGGACACGTCCCGCTCAGTTATCTAACGTTCCGTCAAATCAACACCGGTGAATGGCTGGTCGGACAAATCAACGTCTTAATGGCATTGAACGATATTGGTCCCGGTGATGGTGCTCCTGTGTTAATCCCCGGCAGCCATAAATCCGCTGAAATACACCCACGTTTGAAGCATGACGGTAAGGGAATCGTCTACGATGGGTATACTGGAAAACCTGCAGGATCAGCATTTGCAACACAGGAAGTACATCTGAAAGCTGGTGATGTCGTGATGTTCACAGATGCAATTACACACGGTTCAGCGGAACGCACGAAACCTGGGTATCGCAGGTCAATCGTGTATCGCTATTCACCGAAGTATGTCAGGGAACGTTTTGACTATCCGCATTCAGATGCGTTGTTAGAAAGTTTGACTCCTGATCAACGGAGAATTATACAACCGAATGCACCACGACGACCACCACAGGTAGCATAGTCCGCGAATCGGGTCATTACATAGAAAGGGAGGATTGATGATGCAAAGAATGGACTTACAAAAACAAGCGGCTATGTTAATCGAACAACTCTCTACTGAAAAACTTAAAGAGGTAGTTCATTATCTTGCTGATCTTCGGGATAAAGACGCGCAAAATGCAGCCCCTTTACTTGATTTGATGGAGAGATTCCGCAAAAGGGACTTGGAACATTAATCCACGAGTTTTTCAAACAATCCGGTGGTGTGGAACTTAACATACCTCCACGGGAATTAATGCGAGAAACTCCGCGCTTTGATGGTTAGCCTATAATAAATATGTGAAGTAGACTGCTTTTGAAACAGAAATCATGAATACCTTCCAAAAAACCTTATGGGGCGGACGTTTTAGCACAAGCCTCAACACAAAAACAATCGCATTCACACACTCCATAGATGCTGACACTCGACTCATCGGATACGATATCTGGGGCAGCCAAGTTCACGCAATTATGCTTGAACGACAGAAAATAATCTCAGAAACAGACTTACGCGTTATCTTACACTGGCTCTGTAAAGCAGAAGAAGATTATCAGAATGGCAACTTTACACTTGATCCGAATAAAGAAGATGTGCACATGAACGTTGAGTCTTACCTGATTGAAAACGCCGGAAGCGAATTCGGAGGGAAACTCCATACCGCACGTTCACGAAACGATCAGGTTCTCGTTGACGCACACTTATACATAAGAGATGAAATACGCAATATCCAACAAGGTCTATCAACACTATCGGAAGCATTCCTTAATATAGCAAAAGAACATCATGATACTGTGATGCCTGGATACACGCATACACAGCACGCACAACCGATTAGCCTCGGTTTCTGGGCAACTGCTTATGTGAGTATGTTTCTCAGAGATCAGACAAGATTACAAGCTGCTTATACCCTGGCGAATATGAATCCACTCGGTGCATGCGCTCTGGCAGGAACAACCTTCCCAATTGACCGAAATCTAACTACCGAACTACTCGGGTTTGACAGCACACACGAGCATGCGCTTGATGTTATTAGCAGTCGCGATTTCATCGCTGAAACGCTTTTTGCATTGTCTCTCCTGATGGCAAATCTTTCCCGTCTAAGCGAAGAAATTATATATTGGACAACTTATGAATTTGGGATAGCAGCACTGGATGACGCATATAGTTCCGGAAGTTCTATTATGCCACAAAAAAAGAATGCAGATATTGCTGAACTTACAAGAGGACGGACAGGACGTGTCTACGGCGCACTCTTTGATCTGTTGACAAACCTTAAAGGACTACCTTTAGGATACAACCGAGATTTTCAGGAAGATAAACCGCCTCTCTGGGAAGCATTTGATATTGTAAATGACTGTCTCAGTATTTTACCACAACTTCTAAGAACAACAAAATTCAATAAAGAACGAATGTTAGAATTAACAAATGCAAACTTTGCTACGGCAACAGAGTTAGCGAATTATCTTGTGAAAGAACATCAAAGCAGTTTCCGGGACAGTCATGAAATCGTAGGATGGCTTGTAGGTGAATTGATCCAGCAAGGGAAATCATTCTTAGATTGGGATTCAACGCATACACTCTTAAAACAGAAAGACATTAACATCTCAATTCTGCAACTACAGCAGATTTTAGATGCAAGATGTGCACTTCAGAACAACAAAAGCCTTGGCGGAACATCACCTGCTGAAGTAAATCGGATGATAGAGACTTTGGAAAAACAAATAAATGAAATTGCGACAATGATCAATAACTGTCAGACACAGATTGACAACGCACATAATGAAACGTTACGTATAATTAACACAGTCTTAGATGAACCGAAACCAGATACGAATGGAGCATAAAAACTTGAAAAACAGATTAATTGTAGCATTGGACACAGACGATGGAGGAAAAATTGATTGGATCACCGAAGACCTTAAGGATACAGTCTCGTGGGTTAAAATTGGATTTCAGGCACTTGCATCTTTAGGTACCGAGATATTCCTATGGATGCATGAAAGAAAGTTTCAGTGTTTCCTTGACTTAAAATTTCATGACATACCGAATACGGTCGCTCGCGATGTCGGTACCATGACAGAACACGGAGCAAGCATGATTAACATGCACGCTTCTGGTGGTATTGAAATGATGCAAGCAGCAAGAGAAAGTGCTAACGCTGCAGCTAAAAATGCAAAGAAAAAAACACCAATACTTCTTGGCGTAACCATTCTGACCAGTATGGATGAGGATAGGTTTCAATCTAACTTCGGTTCAGAGCGAAAGATCACTGAACAGGTCGTCTATCTGGCAGAACAAGCGAAAGCAGCAGGATTAGATGGCGTTGTCGCATCACCTTTGGAAATAGAACCGATAAGACAAGCTTGTGGAGATAAGTTTCTGATTGTCACACCCGGTATCCGTCCCACATGGTCGGATGTAGGAGATCAACGGCGTTTCACTACACCTTCCGAAGCAATAAGCATGGGGACAGATTACATCGTAGTTGGAAGACCTATTATTAAAGCCGATGACCCGTTAGAAGCAGCTGAGAGAATACTTGATGAAATGGAGGGAAGTAAAAAATGAATATAGTTTGTATCTGTTTAGATACTTTTCGAGCAGACATAATTGGAGATGGAAAGAAATTTAGCCACGTTCAAACCTCGAATTTGGATGCGTTTGCATCCGATAGTGTGCGATTTACAAACGCTTTCGGTGAAGGACAACCAACGCTCCAGATTCGCAGAGGTAACTTTACAGGGATGCGGAGTTTTCCCTGGCGGTATAACTTCGACCGTCGTGGACATTGGCATCATGCACCAGGATGGCATAAAATTCCACCTGAACAGGACACCATTGCTGAAGTGCTGCTGGAACGAGGTTACCTCACTGCACTGATTGCAGACACCTATCACATGTTCAAACCAACCATGAACTTCTCGCGCGGGTTTGCACATTTTGACTTTATTCGTGGACAAGAATCTGACAACTGGAACAGTGGAGATCCAAGACTGATTGAAGACCTATTACGTAAACATGTCCGAGAACCTATCAATTGGAAACGACATGCCGGTTTAGTGAACTATCTGTTGTCACAACGACACCGTCAAACTGAGGATGACTATAGTTGTGCACGCGTGTTTCGTGCCGCAGCAGATTGGCTTCAGGATAACCATACGGTCGGCCCATTTTTCCTATGGGTAGATAGTTTTGATCCGCATGAACCATGGGATCCACCAAAATCTTATGCAGATATCTACATGCCCGATTATTCTGGTAAAGACTTTATTATGGGTGGCAGTGCCAATGAAGGGGGTGGACCTACAGAAGAAGAACTTGACCGAATCGAAGCACTCTATCTCGGGGAAGTCACATTCGTTGATAAATGGGTCGGTGTCCTATTAGACAAGATTGAAGAACTCAACATCCGAGATGATACGATAGTATTGGTTATGTCAGATCACGGCACACAACTGAGAGATCACGGCAGCTTCGGGAAAGGCGCAAACAAACTGCATCCGTTCAATACGCAGCTGAACCTAATGATCCGTCATCCAGATGGACCGCATGACAAGGACATCTCTGCATTCGTGCAAAATCACGATCTAATGCCGACACTGCTGAACTTACTCGGTATACCTTGTAGTTGGACTGATGGTGAGGATATGTGGCAGTTGGTAACACAAGAAAAAGCATTCCTCCGAGAAAGGATCATCAATGGGTGGGCAAGTTTTGCAACCGGCAATGCAGTTGGACGCGTCAGCGTCCGTGATCATCATTGGAACTTCTGCACTTCCGTTGGATACAAAGATGAAAGAGGCGATCAACTCTTTGACGTTCGGAATGATCCGGATGAGAAGCAAAACATCGCAAGTGAACACCCAGATGTTGTCGCAGAACGGCGACGGGATGTAGAAGCACTGATCGGTCAACCCTTACCGGGCCATTTTATTGAAGTGTGTGATCCAGGGAATGCACCCATGCGGCAATGGCTTCAGAAGAAACTTGCTGAGATGGAATAGACGAACTGAATTTCGAATCTAACTACCCCATCGTTTTAATTTTCTCCCAATCCCACAACAGAATGGTGCCGTCTGCACCTCCCGTTGCAAGGGTTTTTCCATCACTGGAAAAGGCAAGTGTCTTAATCCTATTTGTATGTCCTGTATGCGTTGACAATAACTCTCCTGTTTTTGCGTTCCACAGTTGAAAAGTTCCACCATAATTCTCACTATAAATCCGCGTAATATAACTTCCAGGGGCAGTTCTCAACTCTCTGTCATCAAAATCGATTACTGCCCGTCCACATGCGCTGATTAAAATGCTACTATCAGGAGAAAATAGAAAGACTATACTATCTGTGCTACGGTCATGGATACATAATGCAAACTCATTCCCAGTTTTTGTGTCCCACAAGCGAATTTCTTCCTGATTACCGGTAACAATGGTTTTGCCATCAGGAGAGAAACGAAGACCTGTTATCGTCCTTGTAGTGTTTGACTTCCTTGGTAAATCGTATAACGTTTGTTGATACTCAGTATTGATGACATTCCAAAGATGAACTATTCTGCTATTTTCTTCAATTGCTACCGTATGACCATCTGCTGAAAGTGTTTCCATCCTACCTTGTTTTGCGGTTTGAGTCAGTGTTCTCCACGGTTTGCTTGTCTGTTTCAAGTCTGCAATTTTCCATACATGTATTTTACCCTCCCTATCATTAGTGGCGATGACCTTTCCATCAGCAGAAAATGTGAAGTAGACATTAAGTTCTCCCTTCTCAAATCCTTTTATTGTAAACTGTCTTTCTTCTGATTCGATATCCAAGAATTCGATATCTCCATTTTCTTTTGCTACAATACCTGTTCTACAATCCGGTGAGAAATGTTTGATTTTTCTATAATCTAATTTTTCTGAAGATAGAATACTATTCGTGGTGAGATCCCAGTCATGGATTTTTGTGTCCCAACCAATCCAATGCCCAGAACGTGAATTAACACTAATTAGCGTATCACCAGTTTCAGAAAAAGCCAACTGTTTCGTGGTGCCAGTATGCCCTGTAGTATTGAAAAGTTGTTTCCCTGTTTTCACATCCCAGGCGACAATGGCACCATCATTGCTTGCTGTGACAAGTGTGTTTTCGTCTGGAGAAAACTCAGATGCAATAATAGTGTGTTTTTGTCCTTTCAATGTTCTTTTTAGTGTAGCCTGCTCTCCGTTAGATGATATGTCCCATAAACTGATCTTCTCATTACACGATGCAAGTATTCTACTTTTAGGTGCGTATACCAATGTAGTTCCTACCTCACTGACTTTAAATGTGTGAGAAACAGATTCTGCTGCAATATTCCAAAACTGTATTTGATTATCAACATCAGCAGTTACAATGGTGTTCCCGTCGGCTAATAGGATCATTGCCGTGATGTACGGGTCTTCACCAGGAATGTTCAATAATTGGTTCTTTGTCTTAGTATTCCACACCTGCAATCTGACATTCTCTACAACTCTACCATATTGGGAATGATGCGGTATTTTTGTTGCAGCTATTATTTCACCATCAGTTGAGAATCCTAAGTATTTAACACTTTGAAAAGTATCGTCAATAACTAATGGATCAGTATTTGGATTCTCTAAATCATAGACCCTAAATTTATCGTCCATACTATTCGTGACAAGTTTTGTAGTATCTCCCGAAAGAGCTACTTTCTCAACGAAGTCATTTCCATCTGTTAGTCTGGATAGTTTTTCGCCAGTTGTCGCATTCCATAAGTGGGTTTCACCGTTGGCGGCAGCACTCATCAAAGATTTCCCATCAGGAGTAAACACTGAAGATACGATATCTATTTCATCGCTTTTGAGCAGCGCAAGTTCTTTTCCATTTTCTGCATTATATATCCAGACACCGATGGATGTACTCACAGCAAACTTTGTACCGTCAGGTGAAAATGTAATCTCGTTGATATTGCCTTTACCAAGACGTGCTATTGCCCCTTCAGGTAGACCCCATTTTGAATAGTCTTGAGCAACACAGATTGATATCAGTTGGTACCCGATTAACAAGATTACTATTGCACTAAAAATTAATGTCTTTTTCAATTTTTCGTCCTCTCTGTTAGATTTGTATCTATGTCTTACTTGATGATGTAGTAGGTTAGTCTTTATTTTTAGGTTTAGCGATGACTTTCCGCCAATCCCATAGTAGGATAGTACCATCACGACTTCCACTTGCAAGAATACTTCCATCTTGAGTGAATTCTAATGCTGATACTGCTAACCTATGTCCTTCAAGCTTAGAGATTACATCTTGTTCACCTTGAATAGAATCTATTATACCATTTAAGACAGAAGATAACGTATACAATATAGGTACTTTGAAATCGTGGCTTATGTTCCAGAGCGAGACTGTTCCATCCCATTTCCCGATTGCTAACGTCTTGTTATCAGGTGCAAAACGTAAAGACTCTACTCCTTTCTGATTCCTAAGGGTAGCTATTTGAGTTGCATCAACTGTGTCCCATAAACGGACTGTATGGTCATTTGCTGCAGAACCAAGGATTGAACCGTCATGCGAAAACACTAATACTTTAACACTGAACCTGTGCTTTTTAATCGTAAAATTCAAAGATCCATCATTGATATCCCACAACCGAATTTCAGTTTTCCAATTGTTAATGTTCAAACTGGATGAAGCAAGGGTTTTACCATCTGCTGAAAATGCTAATCTTTCTATAGGGTTAATGTGCCCTTTAAGTATGAATAGTGGGGAATCTCTTTCAGGATCCTTTGTGTTCCAAACTCTAATTTGGGCATCTTTACCTCCGCTTGCGACCATCTCTCCATTTGATGAGATGGTTATTTCCTTATACGGATCTTGAGTCGGTTGTCCTTTCAAGGTAGCGATATTCTCCATATCCTTTACATTCCATACATACAAGGAACCATCATTCCTATCATTGATGGAAATTCTACCATCAGGTGAGATAACATCATGACCTGCAATTGACTTAGTAAAAAGCAATTCACCCAGTCTAATGTCCCATTGTCTTATTCCCCAGTTTATCCAACCTGAATAACTGGTAAGTCTATTTCCATGTACCCCATTTGCTTTTGAGAACTTAAGCATTCTAATGGAACTCGTATGTTTTGTAAGACTGATACGTTTTTCACCAGTAGTTATATCCCAAGTGTTAACCGTACCAATGTTACTCAATGTGAGCAGTGTGGTTTCGTCTGGAGAGAAAAGTATTTGTACGATGTCGCTCTTGCCTCTATTGAGTAATACAGGGCGGTTTTCTTTGTCTTTTATTTGTGTCCATGGAGGATTTCTTTCAATGGTTTTCTTCCACAACCGCACACCATCCCTATTTGCAGTAGCGAAGAAATTCCCTTTTGGTGAATAAGCTAATGTGATGAACCCACTATTAGTTAGTCGAATGTGTGGAACGCGTAATTCATCACTTTCCATATCTGCAAATTTGACTCCTGAATGCGGCTGTCCGCCGCTTGCCAGAACTTTACTATCAGGAGAAAATTCCAATACTGTAGCATACCTAACATTACTGGTTACGCCTTTCAAGCGTTTTCCTGTGTCTAAATCCCATAGACCGAATTTATATGCTCTCTGGAAAAAATATACGGCAGCAAACAATTTACCATCAGGTGATATAGCGACAGCATCAAATCGAACATCTCTTAGATTCACAGAACCGAGTCTTATCTCCTTAGTTCTTATGAGAGTCCTGTCCTCATCAAAAGTCCATGCCCGAATCAGTCCTTCTTTACCTACCCCGATTAACTTTCTTCCATTCAAAGTAAAGATATACCTTGTGATACCTTCTGTTTCTAGCAGACTAAGAAATGGTCTTGCAGTGTTTATGTCATATAGTTGAATCTTACCAGATGATGCTCTGACATAAGTAACTCCATCAGGAGAGAGTGAAATAGTTTTGTCGTCTCGATTTTCAGTGAATATGAACTTTATGTCCTCTCCTGATAATGCGTCATATATCCAGATTCCTATTGAAGTCACTATGGTGATTTGTGAACCGTCCTCGGAATAGGCTATATCGTTAACAGTTCCCCTACCTAAACGCATGATAGCACCTTCAGGCAGATGCCAGCTGGTGGTATAATCTTGGGCAATGCTATCATCTGTAACAATAACAAGAATGGATGTGATGAGAAGGATAAAAGATCTATGCGATCTTTTCATTGGATTACCTGAATATTCATTTAATCTTAACCTACGATAGTTTATCATAATCATTAATTGGATACAAGTTGTTTCAGGTTTGTAAAGTTATTGTAGAAATACCCGTCAGTAATAAGCAATCATTTTTCTGTAGTCAGTTGTCAGACGGTATAGGTGTGTATTCCATCATTCTCTATCATAAAGTTTCTTGATTGTCTTTGGTTTTATCAATCTGTAGCACAATCTGACAGAATGTGCTACAGATGCAATCAATATAAATGTTGTGCAGAGAAGATCAATCTGTAAAAAATATTTGATATTGATTCATGTTTTTAGTATAATACAAGGACATGCAAACAGAATCCAATTTTATCAATCTATGAAGGAAACAAATATGCAAAGAAGAAGGTCCCGAACAAAATACTGTATTGGTGAACTTATTGAACGTGAAGATTTCTCTGAAGATTTAGCTGCTTTCAAATTCAAGACTGACCAGCAGCTCCCCTTTATACCCGGACAATATGCCACGATAGGGTTTGAAGTAGACGAAAAAATAGTACAACGTCCCTATTCCATCGTCTCCTCACCGCACGAACCTTTTATGGAGGTATTTGTTGAATTGGTGCCGGAAGGAGCAACGACACCTCTGTTCTGGGAATTAAAACTTGGTGACACTGTCTTCATCAGAGACCGTCTTGTCGGAAAATTTGTTATGGATACGGAAAGCGGGATGACTCGTCATGTCATGGCTGGCACAGTCACAGGTGCTGCACCTTACATTAGCATCGCACGCACACAGAAAATCGAGCAGGAACAGGGAAAATCGAGTCCACATAAGATACTCTGTATAGTCGGTGCAAGTCGTTCTTGGGAACTCGGATATTATATGGATGAACTCAATGAACTCGCTGCACAAGAGGAGTGGTTCGACTTTGTTCCAACGGTAAGTCGTCCGTGGGAAGATACGGAATGGCAGGGGGAAGCGGGACGCGCAGAAGATGTCATACGAAAATACGGTGATGAGATTGGATATGACCATACAAACGCAGTTGTCTATGCATGCGGACATCCACAGATGATTGAGAATGCAAAGGCGATCTGGGCACGCGCACGGTTTCCTGAAGAACATATTAAAGAGGAGAAGTTCTTTGTAATTAAAGAGTAGTTGCTATTTAGTTATGTTTCTTCCCAATCTAAATGACGGTGAAGAAAATCAAACGTTGCTGCTGAATTAATCTGATGTCCGCCATCAAAGAACTCAATCTCCGTCTTTTCAGGTATTCCCAGACGGACATATAGTCTACGAACTTTGGCGAATTCGTGTGCCACCCATTCATCTGGTGCAACGCCATCATCATGTCCTCGTTCAACCATAAACGGACGCGGTGCAATTAAACCCGCCATCTCCGCATAGTTGAACGTGTTACCTAAATCAAACTCTGGCATCTCATACTCACCAGTAAACATATAGCTATATGGAGAATGATATGTGGCATTCTTAACAATCCACTCGTTAAAATCTGCAGAACAGATTGAACACGCATATCTATCAAGTACTGCAGGAACACGCATCGCTGTCTTACCACCGTAAGAAAGACCGTAAAAACCTATCCGATTTTTATCTACATAAGGTAACTCTGATAACCAGTCAAGTGTACGTTGATGTTGTCTGATAATCAACGAGAATAGCGACCATTTGATCGGATTGGCTTTACGTTGAATAACCCTGAAAGCATCCTGTCCAATATACGGATTCTGCGGTGCATAAGCAATGAAACCTCTATCTGCTAACTGTGCAGCATAAGCATGATACACGGAGCTAATCTTTGGATCAGCAGTGTCTTGAGGACGACCTTCTAAACCGTGCTGACAGACCACAACAGGACGTTTCTCACCCCCCTTAATGTCGTTGGGCAGCAACAATATGCCATAAGCGATGACATCCTCCCAAACATCCAAAACTACTTCATAACCTTTCCATTTAGGTTCATCATATATCAGTCGGGTTCTTGGATTAGCTGGCACATCGGGTTCAGGACATCTACCGATCACTTCATCCCAGAAGTACGTTTTCAATCTGACACAAGATTCTTCCCACTTCTCAATTGAAGTCGTATCAGTCTTGTTCCAGAAGAACTGCTGTCGATTCGTTGACGCTGCCCGAAGGAAACGTTGTGTAAGATTCACGAGCTGCATAAACTGCCGTTTTTGATGGGTATTATAGTCATAAGAATCAGGAATAATAGAAGTTAAACAAACAGCCTTATCAATGTTCGGTTTTTCAATGCCAAGACTTTCCAGAAATGCAGTTAATGTGTTGACATGTCCGGGTAGTTTGTCTTCAGGACATATTAGTCTAATTTTATCTGAACAATCCAGTTTATCATAAAACACTTGTGCCCGAGCAAACTCAGTTTTTACAGAATCTAAGGGTGGAGAAACAAGTTGGCCGGGAGCAGCACCGCCACGTCCAGAACGTGCTGATGGTGGACCCAATACCTCAGGACCTTGACTTGCTTCAACGGTCAGTGAACGTGGTGCGATGAGACTTGCAATTTCAGCATCGCCAAATTCGCGAAGTAACCCCCAAACATTCCGATATATCGATTCGCGCCATACCTCCTCTCGTGATTGAAAGTATCCACTAACGGCTGCAGATTGTATTCGCGTATCTATTGCTGCACTATAGAGTGCAAGCAGTCCACCTTCACCATACCCAATAACACCGATGGGTTCTTCAGATGATGACATCCAATCCACTATAGACAAGACCTTCTGAATTTCATAACCGATAATGTGCCTGCCTAATTGATACGCCATTCTATAGATGAATTCACGGTGGGGTTGATTGGTATATCTACCGATCTCTGGATTACCTGAATATTTATCATCACGATTGATCAGATGTGGAATGACAACACGACATCCTGCACTTGCCAAATGAAGTGCAAACTGAGCAGATAATGGCAGTTCGTCTGAAAGACCCACCATCATTTCAGGTGTCCAATCCGCATCGGGTAAGGCGATAACTTGTGCTGTAACTGGCACATTATTCATCGGTTCCAATAAGAGTCCTTCACCATCCACTTCATCAAAAACGCTCCAACCCACACGAGATACGGTGAAATTGTCACCTTCGGCAATCTTTGCAGATGTTTCTGTAGTAGCAATCAATGATAGGGAATCGATCTCAAGACGTTCATCAATACAACCGATCTGTTTTCTGAAACGTTGTCTATTCTGTTCAACTGATTCTACATATAAGGTCTGTGAACTGTAATCCCTTTGCCAATGAGCATCACGGTTTTCTGTTGCTTCTTTGGTGGCACGGGTTACATATTTGTCAAGTGCCGCAACCATCTCAGCAGCAAGATCAACATCAGATGTCAGAGGTTCGGTATTATGTAACGGTAGGCAGTTAATATTTGTCATGGATTTCTATCCTAGATAAAATACTTCAAATGACGTTATCTCTTTTCAATTGTGCTACTTCATTTTCTGTCAAATTCAATACATCTGTCAACACTTCAGTCGTATGTTCACCAAGATTTGGCGCGGGTGTATCAACACTTCCCGGTGTATCAGAGAGTTTTATTGGAATCCCTGGAATTTCTACCGTGCCCGTGATGTTATGCATAACTTCCGTAATCATCTCTCTTGCTTGAATTTGTGCATGGTTTACAACCTTATCTATACTGTTTATGGGACCACACGGGACACCGATCTCTTCAAGGTCTTTAATCCACGCATCGGTTGTCTTTTGACGCATAATATCAGAGAGAATTGGGTATAGATCGCTATGATACTCAGTTCTTTTAGCATTCGTGCAGAATCTAAGATCAGAGATCAAATCTTTCCGATCTGTATGTTCACAGAACTTTTTCCACAAACCGTCATTACCGATAGCGATGATGACATGACCATCTGCTGATGCGTAAGCTTCGAATGGCGTAATCACAGGATGGCGACTTCCCAAAGGTTGCGGGATTTCATCGGTAGTAAAATAGCGAACGATAGCATTTTCTAAAACAGCGACAAGACTGTCTAACATCGCTACATCTACGAACTGACCCTTTCCAGTAACGCTGCGATGATGCAAAGCAGATAGAATCCCTATCGTTGTGAAGAGGGCTGCGGTTATGTCGCTAATCGACGTACCTACACGGACAGGTGGACCATCGGGTTCACCGGTAATACTAATGATGCCACCCATACCTTGAACAATCATATCATAAGCACCCTTCTGTGAAAACGGTCCAGTCTGTCCAAAACCGGAACACGCTGCATAAATGAGTGAAGGATGTTCTACAGAAAGCGTTTCGTAATCTAAACCGTATTTCTTCATAGTTCCCGGACGGAAATTCTCTACCAAAATGTCGGACCGCTGAACGAGTTGTCTAAATATAGATTTTCCTTGATCGGATTTTAGATTGAGTGTTACACTCTTCTTACCGCGATTAATACTCATAAAATAGAGACTAAATCCGTTTTTGAATGGACCGAAATTCCGTGCTTCATCTCCTATCTCAGGTTGTTCTATTTTTATCACATCTGCACCAAGATCACCGAGAATCATGGTCGTAAAGGGGCCAGCCAATACTCTCGTTAAATCTAATACCTTTATTCCAACCAATGGGCCTGACATGTATTGACACCTTATTTGAATTAGTTGTATTTCTTCTGGAGTCGTGCTAAAATAGAGAACACTTTCTATAATAGCAGCTTGTAGCTTGTTCGTCTATAAGTTTTCATGTCTATATGATGCTGTCTGAAGGAGAATCTCAATGGACAAATTGAAAATAGCACACATCGGAGCAGGAAATAGAGGATCTAATACATATTTGCCTCTAATCACCAAACTTAAGGATGATCTTGAACTTGTTGCTGTCTGTGATATACACGAAGGCAGGGGGACACAACAAGCAGAAAAGTATAATGTCCCAGCATATACGGATACTGAACTGATGTTACAGAAAGAAAAACCTGATATATGCTCAATCGTGATAACACCAAGCAAGAACCATATTCCCGGCCTACTCTGTTCACAGTATGGTGTTAGTTACTGTACAGAAACACCGATCAACTCCGACCTGAAGTTAGCAGATGAGATGATAGAATCTGCAAAACAACACGGTACAAAGTTAGAGGTTAATGAAAACTATTACCGCCGACCATCTGAACGGATAAAACGCGAGATGATCCTTGAAGGCATTTTCGGAAAAGTTAATGTCGCATACAACGATTTTCGCGGACACGGATACCACGGTATAGGACTAATACGGAGTTATCTCGGGTTCGACAATGAACCCGTGCAAGTATACGGTTTTAGCAAACATTTCAGTGTTCAAGAACATGAATGGCGTAAAGGGCAACCCCGTCGTAAAAGTGAAGATTGGGAACATGCTGTTATAGAGTTTGAAAACGGATCCGTTGGAATCTTCAATTTCTCAAGTCTCTCTTACGGTTCACCACTCCGCGGCTTTAATGGCACAAAGTTCTATGCTGAACGGGGAATGTGTTTTAGAGACGATACGGTACTTCTAAATGAGGATGCTGACGAACAGATACCCGTAACGATCACGCGTAAAACAAACAACGTTGATGGATATGATACACTCGCTGCACTTGTCGCAGACACTAATCCTGAAGTTGTATGGGAAAACCCACTTCAGTATTATCCACTCAGTGATGGTGAGATCACTGTTGCATCAGAATTGATGAGCATTGCTAACGCAGTTCGAAATGATACCGAACCAGAATATGGTGCATACAATGGAAGGAAAGATAGAGAAATTGATATTGCAATGGCACGTTCACGGAACAACAACGGTGCTCCCGTAACGTTTCCATTTTAATACTAAATCCTAAAATGATCTCCTGTATCTCTTATCAAAAATGTTATTTTCTTGTTTCATGAATCGTATTGCGATATACTTAAGTCAGCAGATTTTAGAATTGGAGTGAAAATATTGAATTACATAAAGACAGCTTGCATTTTGTTGATACTACTGAGTTTCAGTGTAGTTATCACTGCAAGCGACACATTAACAGAGTTTTTTCCAACTACAGAGGGAAGTTTTTGGGTTTATGTTGATCAAGATGGCAACGAATTTACACGAACTTCAACTGAACAAAAGAATATGGGGGGAGAGATATTTCATACTTTCAGTTATGAACCTGCTATAGAAAATTGGGAAAAATACAACTATCTTTTGCATCCGTTCCTGTATCAAGTCAATGGGGAATGGATTAGATTTTATGTGGCTGATGAAATTGAGAGCGCGATAAAGTCAAAATTGAAAAAACGATTAGATGAAATTGCTGCTGAATTGCGACAAAAATATACTGACCAACTGCCTTCCGGTATATCTTTAGATGTTGATTACACGATTGAACCAACGGCTCAAAATCCACTCTATTTTCTACCATCAACTTTCAACAACAAGGAGAAGTGGATAGCTACACAAGTAGGTGTCAGAATACAGATATCTATGAACATCAAAGGAACTGAAATTAACATCCCAGAAGCAAACAAGTCAGTATCTCTCACTATGAAATTGTCTGAGACAGGGAATCTCATTGGAAAAGAATCTGTCAAGACTGCTGCCGGGATATTTGAAGACTGTTTAAAAATCGAATATCGAACTAAAACAACATCATCAAATAATGATGAATCTGGCATTCAACAAGGATTGACAGATCAGCAACCTAAAGATAAAATCACGAC
>VXOP01000085.1 GCA_009839975.1 Candidatus Poribacteria bacterium | reverse complement strand
ATAGATGTGTTAATTTATGTAGGTAAAAGTCTATGGATCAGGCAGGAACATGCAATAATTGAAGCAGACATAACAAAACAACTTTTAGAATCAGAGAACATTCAAGTAGAGATAACGGAAAGTAAAGAATCTGTCAGAGATTGGATGCTCAAAACAACTGGAAACGGTGTCGTGAATGTCTGTATCCTTTACGGTATTTTACCCTCTACAATCTATGCCTCGGGAAATGCGCAACCCGATGGTTCTGTCGTTGAAAACTGGATCGAAACAACGGATGGTGATACAGTTTTGAATCACGCGGATTATTTTGGATATAACAGTTCAGAAGGTAAAGCTAATGAACGTGGTGCTATGCAAAACTTGATGGACCTACCCGATATTGAGATCAATGTCTATGAACATAATATAGGGATGGTTGTTACCGAGGAAGGTAGAACATTAACACCAAGCTTGGGTGATTTTGGATCAGACAGACCTTTTCCTTTAGATGAACTTGATGCTGACTGGTTTGCTGAAAAGGTATTAGCAACTGATGCTCACGGAACTTTGGCAGACCCGATCATTGTTCGAGATGGAGACCGTGGCAGATTAGCGATTGTTTTTCATACACTCTACAAACATGATCCAAAAGGGGAAGTTGCTGCTGAGATAATCAAATACCTTCTAACTGAATAGGGACGAGATAATAGCCTGTATCTGTTTGTTATCGCAGCATGTCAACGAGCATGCCGAGGTCTCTTGTTTCTGCCTCTTTCAGAACTGCTGCGGCTGCGACTGCATCTTGCACGGCTACACCTACTGATTTGAAGAACGTGATCTCATCGTCTGCTTGACGTCCGGGTTTATCACCATTAACGATTTCACCAATTTCTGCGTCTGCTTCTACGTTTGGAATAATCAGATCCCCTGCTTCTTCTAAGCAGGCTTCACGCGAATCTACAACAATGTGATCTGCGCGATGGATAGTTATCGTATCAACTTCGCGTTTCTCTGGAACAAATGTGCCAACCGCTGTGATGTGTGTACCTGCTTTCAGATCGTTGCCATCAAATAGTGGTGTTGCAGATGTTGTTGCACAGATAACGATATCAGCATCCCTGACCACTTCATGTGGTGTAGATGTAAGATTGACTTTGGGAGCATCATCCCACGTTGCAATCTCTGACGCGAGTTGTTGTGCTGCAGATTGTGTACGACTGATGAGATTAACACAAGCAATGTCCCTGACTGTCATAACGGCTTGGAGTTGTGCCCTTGCTTGCACACCCGCGCCAAAGAGTCCAACTGTCTTTGCGTTCTGTCGTGCAAGTAGGTCTGCTGCTACGCCACCCCCTGCACCCGTGCGTATAGCAGTAATGCTTGTGCCATCCATAAACGCTTTTGGAAGACCCGTCTCAGGATCAAGCACTAATACTGTCGCAGTGATACGCGGCAGATTGCTGTTCGGATTTTCGTCATAGACAGAGACGACTTTGACCCCAAACTCGCTGTTTTCGGGTAAGTAAGCAGGCATTATGAGCGTGACACCTTTGTCAGATGTAATATGTTGTCGTGGCGGTGCAATTGCTTTACCTGCTGAAAGTTGTCCATAAGCATGACGCATTGCCTCAATTGCTTTGGACATTGGCAGTGCTGCACGTACATCAGCGGTGGAGAGGATTCTTATTGTCATATTAATTCACTCTACATGCACGACGACTTCACCTAACACACTCATATCAGGCGTGATACCTAGACCCGGTTGCGTGGAAGCAGCCATTCTTCCGTTCACTCTTTGCGGTGCTCCTTCTGCAGTGCTGACGGTGACATAACTATTGAAATCGGTTGCGGTGAATAGGAATTCTGTCGGTGTGCTATGTGCAAGATGTGCGATTGCGGCGGTCGTTATATCGCCTCCCCAACTATCCTCAATCGTCATTGCTATACCGAGTTCAACGCACAGGTCTCTTGCGAGTTTTGCTTTGGTGAGTCCCCCAAATTTACTGATCTTTATGTTGACAACATCCATTGCCCGGTCAGCATGCCCTTGTAATAAAGCGTGAATACTATCAATTGTCTCATCCAGTACAAATGGGTGATCTGTTCGTTCCCTGATGGCGAGGCATTCCTGATATGATAGACAAGGTTGTTCAATGTAGACATCTACGTCACTTACACCTCGGACGACGCGGGTTGCTTGATGCATCAACCAACCTGTATTCGCATCTGCGATGAGGACGTCTCCAGTTTCCATCAATTCGGAGACTGCGTGAATCCGTTCTATATCGGTATTTGGGTCTCCACCGACTTTCAGTTGGAATTTTCGGTAGCCTTCAGCACGGTAAGCAGCGACCTTTTCTGCCATCTCATCGGGAGATTGTTGAGAGATGGCGCGATATAGCATAAAATCATCTCCGTATCTTCCGCCGAGTAACGTGCAAACGGATGTATTTGATATTTTGCCAAGTATATCCCAACACGCTATGTCTATTCCCGATTTCACATACGGATGTCCTTTGAGCGCGACATCCATGAATTGATTGAGAGGATGCAGCTGTGTTGGGTCTTTACCGATAAGGTGTGGTGCAAGTTCGATAATACCTGTGCGGACACCTTTGGCATAAGCGGGAAGATAGAAGGGACCCAACGGACATACCTCCCCGTAACCCGTTATTCCCTCATCAGTTTCAACTGCAACGATTGTGCTGTCAAAAACGGAAACGGATTTCCCACCTGACCAGTTATAGCTGCCTTCGTGGAGTGGTAGGTCAACTTGATACGCTTTAATACTACGAATTTTCACATAGTCTCCGAAGTTTGTAATTTTATATTATCTTAAAAGTAGTAGGCACACGCCGTGTGCCGTCAAAACAGGTTCAAGCACTGTGTATGTACTCACGCTCTTAACCCCCGCTACGTGGCACTTGGGCGATGATGCGGTCAGCAAGTTTTGAGAATGGTAGGCTTTGGAGATAAACGGTGCCTGTTCCCTGTAGTGTCGCGAGAAATAACCCCTCTCCACCGAAAAACATTGACTTTAAACCTTTGATCATTTCTATATCATAGTCCACCCCTGCTGTGAAGGCGACAAGACACCCCGTGTCAACTCGTATTATTTCATTATTGAGTTCTTTCTTGATAACACTCCCACCAGCATGAACAAAAGCCATACCGTCCCCTCTTAGACTTTGTAGTATGAAACCTTCACCACCAAAAAAACCTGCGCCGAGTCTTCGTGAGAAAGCAATACTTAGTTGTGTTCCCAGAGCAGCACACAGAAACGCATCCTTCTGACAGGTGAGTTCACCCCCGATTTCTGCAAGATCAATTGGAAGGATATGTCCGGGGTAGGGAGCAGCGAATGCTACTCTTCTCTTATTCGGATTGTTGTTTGTAAAATGGGTTAAAAACAAGGACTCACCGCCCAGTGCGCGTTTTCCTGCACCGATGAGTTTTCCCATCAATCCGCCTTCTGGACTGGAACCGTCTCCCATTTTTGCCTCAAAAGTGATGTCATCCTCCATCCAGTTCATAGCACCTGCTTCGGCTATTATTGTTTCACCCCTATCAAGTTCCACCTCAACGACTTGCATGTCATTTCCAAATATTTCATAATCAACTTCGTGGCTTTGCATTTTTCTTCCTCCAAGAGATCTTTTGAGATGTTATACAGGATTAAAAAATGTAGAATCAATGAATTCTCTATTACAATGAAAATAATAACATATTTGACAGAGTCCTTCAAGCGAAAGGTTGCGTATAACTAATT
>VXOP01000438.1 GCA_009839975.1 Candidatus Poribacteria bacterium | reverse complement strand
GGATAAAAACTGACATCAACGACATTGACCATCTCTGTTGAGACCGATATTTCGTTGGTTTTATAGCTGACGATTGTGATAAAAACGATAAAATACCCAAATCGCATTACATATCTGTGCAATATGAAAAAAAGTGTTGACAAGAAGATTAATATGTATTAAAATAATAATAACGACCAAAACGAAACTAACATAATGGGTATCCTACTAACATATTTTTTTGTTAGTTTCGGCTTGGTCGCTGGGATACCCATCTTTTTTTAAGAATACGGTATCCCCGGCGCACCAACTGAAAAACGATATCCATAAATAACAACCTCTCTTTATAAGGAGAAAAACCATGACTCGTAAAATGTATTGGGGGTTCGCAATCCTCATTCTTTTAATCGGAATTGCAGCCGTGTTTATTATTCAGCACGAGATTTCAGAAAATCGAGAACTGAAAGACAAGTTAGCAGAATTAGAAGCACTTGCAAATCAGATAAATCAACGGAAGATTTCAAAGAATAACCCGCCAGTCGCAAGAGACGGTTACAAGATGGTGCCACATGGTGATCACTGGCATGAAGTACCGATTGACGCACCAGATACGTGGGAAGATGTGCAGACTGCTGATGTTCCTACCGAAAACGGGCAGACATCGGAAGAACCCGACTTGTTTGTAGGCGATAATACGCCAATAGATGAAGATTTTTACAGAGAATACATAATAAAGTATTCAAGAGAACGGCTGGAAGCGAATGTAAAATCTTCTGAAAGGCTTAATGAATATAATCGGACAGAATATATTCCTGCATTAGAGGAAAGCCTTAAAAAGAAATTGGAATGGCTTCACGATTTTCCTGATTGCGAACATACCCAAAAGAGGATTGCTGAAATTGAGACCGAAATCAATCTTGAGCAGGGTAGGATCAGAAGATCGGAAGAAATGAATAGAATGGCGTCTAAAGTATTGAATGAGGAGGCGAACAATGTTGAAAAATAGTGTTTTTTCTAAAGCTTCATTTGCGTTGATTGTGTTGCTTTTTGTGCTTTCTTTTTTGAATGCACAGACGGCAACAACAACTTATGGTGACTTTAGCGGTGCATTAGCAGCATTGAATTCGGTTAAGGCTGAAATTAATAGAGAAATGGACAAGTTGGATCAATACTTCTCACTAAGGTTGATAATAAAAACCAAGCTTGAAGAAAATGCAGAAGATCAGCGTGAGAATATCATTGAATCTCTGGGTGGCCCAAATAGTGCTTTATTAGCACTTGGTAAATCTTTAGCGGATACTATGGATGGCGCGCAGTTGATGGCAGAGATGGATCATGTCAATACGTCTATTGAGGAATATATAAATGAGAATATTGACAAGGCTATCTACCAGAGACAAGGTGATATTGATAATGGCATAGGGGTTGGGTATAACGAAGCCTTTGCTAACTTGGAAGCAGCCTACAATGGTCTTGATCCTGAGGATACGAAAAAGGCAAATAAAGACTTGTTTAATAGTGCGTCAACGGTTAAAGTTGATCTTTCGTCATCGACGTATCATTGGCCTGTCCCTGATTCAGGAAGTATATTTCTTGTTCAATGTGGTAATCCATCAGGTGAATGCTACGGTTACTATAAAAAAGCCGAAAAACATAAGAAGATTTGCCCGGAGAAGCATGGCGTGGATGGCACGACCAACAAAGTGTGGTGGAGTTGTTTTGACTCCTCATGCACTCATGACAAGTATTCATGGAGTCTATGGCAACATTGGGAACCTTGTCGTGGTGGTTGTGAGGAGTTATTCCCAGCTCCACTCAGCCCGCCTCCTCTTGGTCATGGTGCTCAAGGGATTGGACGACATGCAACTACAATATACTATGATCACGAGGCGACCTGCCAGGTGCCTGTCCATAGTTTTTGGAATCCTTGGGCGAAGTGTGGTAAGGAGTATTTTACGTGTCAGGTGTGTCCACATAGAGCATCTGAAGGTGTCTTTCGTAACCGGTCAGATTTTGACGTGTATCATAATATATATAATAGACTTATTGTTACGGCTATAAAAGACGATCTCTATTGGGTCAGAATGAGAATAAATGGTAATTATGTAACAAGTGCTTACGCGGATGCTAACGGCGAAGTGACTCTACGTAAAACGTTTACATCTGAGGATAGAGGAAACCATACTGTTACTATTCATGTATATTACAACGGCGGTAATAGCTCTACAGAACATAGTTTTTCAATTTCTGTAGAGTAGGTTTATATCCACGTCTTCCGCTTCAGACTTCAAAATAGAACAGGCAGGTATCCTTTATTGGGTATCTGCCTGTTCTGTTTACTAACAGGTTATGCTAAAAAAGAGACGTTATCAATTAGAAACGGTATAACCTTCACTGATCGTGATTATTAAAGAGACATTTCGCAGGTAACAGACCTCCACCTGAAGAAGTACCACCGAGAGAATCTTGAAAACAAGATTTATGTGCTATCTGATCCCTTAAATTCACCTAATCAGTGGAATTTATCCAGTAATACGTAAACCCCTTTCAATATACATCGCGACGAAGAATACTGCGAAATAGTGAACGAGTGGATGTACCTCATCACGTCTGCCAGTTACCAACTTCAAAAATGACATAGAAATAAACCCAAATGCTATACCTTCGGTAATGCTAAATGAAAGCGGCATCATGACAACTGTAATTGCAGCGGGGATGGCTTCGGTAAAATCATCCCAGTTAATATTCACAAGCTCCTTCAATAACATACAACCAACAGCAATTAGAGCAGGGCCAATCATTGGATGTAAGATTGTCTGATTCATTATTACATCCCCACCTACAATTTTTATTAGTGGTGAGAAGAATAAGGCAAGAAGCATTAATACTCCAACAACAATAGAAGTCAGCCCTGTACGCCCCCCCTCTGCAATGCCAGACGCACTTTCAATATAACATGTCACAGTAGATGTTCCAAGACATGCACCCCCGACTGTGCCAACTGCATCGCTCAATAGTGCTTGGCGTGCTTTTGAGAGTTTACCATCCTCAAGTAGATCTGCTTCGTGACCTGTCGCAGTAAGTGTTCCAATACTGTCAAACATATCAACAGAGAAAAACACAAAAATAATCGGAATTAGTTCTACTCTGGTAAAAATCTCCTTAAAGCTAAATTTGAAAAGTGTGGGTTCAATTGATGGCGGTGCAGAAAATACTCCTTCAAACTTCACAATACCAAATGTGAGTGAAAGGAGTGTTGTAGATAAAATACCTATCAGAATAGCACCCTTCACCCGATGCGCCATCAAAGCCAATGTTAGCAGTAATCCAAATATTGCAATTAAGACCTCTTTTGAATGAATAGGACCAAGTGTAACATAAGTGACTTCGTGTTTAGTAATGATTCCACTCATCTCTAATCCAATAAAGGCAATAAACACACCAATACCGACCGCAATAGCATGATTGAGAGATGAAGGAAGCGCATTCATCACTGCTGCTCGCAGTCCTACAAATGAGAGTATGACGAATAGCATACCTGAAATGAAGACAATGCCTAATGCTTCTTGCCACGGTAGATTGAGTCTATCTTCTGAGCATATCTGAAATACGAAAAGAGCATTAATTCCCATGCCAGGTGCAAGTGCAACCGGATAATTCGTAAGAAATGCCATCAGGAATGTCGCACCTGCACTCGACAAACAGGTAGCGACCATGACAGCTCCTTCATCCATACCCGCAATCTTTAACAGTGAAGGTTGGACGAATATGATATATGAGAG
>VXOP01000444.1 GCA_009839975.1 Candidatus Poribacteria bacterium | reverse complement strand
ATCAGGAATTCCGAGAACATATCTTAACATTTATCGCTAAGTCAGACCAATGGATGCAGGATGTGAATAAAAAACTTGAAGTTATTGACGAATTACAGCAACACCTGTCATCAATGCGTGGTAAACTGGAAAGCCCGCGAGAATCTGAAGACGAAAAACGAGATGCATCAAATGGAGATGAAGAAACACAGGAGACTGATCCGCTTATTGCCTTGGCAGGAACTTTGAAATGTGAAGTTACTGACATAGAGGACCGTATCAAAGATGCTCGTGACGCGTTGCAAGCGGAGATGCGCGTGGTTGAAGGTGCATACAAAGACCATCCAGATCCGCTCATCGCATTGCTTGGGACGTTGGAATGTGATGTTACTGACATCGCTGAACGGCACGATGATTATATTGCAGCCGCTTTGCTTGCAGAGCTAAGAGGAGACAATGATGAATAAGGTTTTTGCCGATACCTCCGGATGGGCGAGTCTTTTCTTAGAAAAAGATCCCTATCATGCAAAAGCCTCTACAATCATAACACAATGGCAACAACAAAGTCAAAACGTTGTTACAACAAATTATGTATTAAGTGAACTAATTGTCCTACTTAGCAGTTTCCGTGGACAGCAGCGATTAGCGATTCTAAAATTTATTGAGACTATCCGCTCGGCAAATTGGATCGAAATTGTCCACGTAGACGAATTTTTGGACGAAAAAGCCTGGCAATTGCTTGCAAAACGGTTAGATAAGCGATGGAGCCTCGTTGATGCCGTGAGTTTCATTGTCATGGAAGAACGGGGGATGACCGAAGCTTTGACAGCAGATCACCACTTTGAACAAGCAGGATTTGTACGTCTTTTGAAGTAATGTATTCATTTTAGACAGGACTTACGCAGTTTCTCTTAAAGTCCCGCTGATAAGGGGGATTTAGGGGGTTAAATCACTAAAATACCATTCAAATTACGACTTTCTAACCCCTAATCCCCTTATCAGGGGGAATGCGTAAGTCCTGTCTGTTAATTTTCTTCAAATATTGAAGAATTTGATATAGGTGTGCAGTGGGAGGTACCTGTATGGCAAAAACAGAGCTTGAAGTCCGATTTACATTACCGCTTGACGAGGTTTTACTGCAGCATAAAATTGATGCTGAGTGCAAGGCGAGAGAAGCTTTTGTGCTTGAACTTTTGCGTCAAGGCGACATCAGTGCTGGTAGGGCGGCACGACTGCTAAATATTTCGCGATGGGATCTCTCGGAGCTGATGTATGAAGCCGGAATCTCCCCTTTTGACGACAGTCCCACAGCTGAAGCGTTAAACGCTGAAGTTAAAAGCGCATTAGAAGATTTAGATGAATCTGAACACTCACAGCCGAAAGAGAGTAATCACAAAGATGTCCAACGAATCAGCAACAATTGTCCAAAAATTATGGAATTTCTGTAATGTCCTCCGAGATGATGGGGTCAGTTACGGAGATTACGTAGAACAACTCACGTATCTGCTATTTCTCAAACTCGCTGACGAACAGAGCAAACTACCTACTAACACATCATCTAAAATTCCCTCTGGCTTAGATTGGGAAAGTCTACGTAAAGAGAGTGGTGCTGCGTTAGAGGAACAGTATGTCACAACCCTACGAAAGTTGAGTAATGAGAAAGGTTTGCTTGGTGTTATTTTCCGCAAATCGCAAAATCGCATTCAGACACCCGCGCATTTACAACGGCTTATCAAACTCATTGATACCGAAAACTGGAGCGGGATGACTGCCGATATCAAAGGCACAATTTACGAAGGGCTTTTGCAAAAAAACGCTGAAGACACAAAGAGCGGTGCAGGACAGTACTTCACCCCCAGACCTCTTATCAAAGCAATCGTAGAGGTGATGCAACCGAAACCGATGAAAACGATCTGTGATCCCGCATGTGGCACAGGCGGTTTTTTTCTTGCTGCTTATGAATACATATCTGAAAATTACCGTACTACATTAACTCGCGATCAGAAAAAGTTCCTCAGATTTGATACGTTCGCTGGCACAGACATCGTTGATAACGTTGTCCGTCTCTGTGTTATGAATCTATATCTACACGGTATTGGTGGTGCAGAGAGTCCTATTACGACCAACGATAGTCTTGGCAAGGATCCCGGAAATCGTTACGATATGGTCCTGACAAATCCACCTTTTGGTACCAAAAGCAGTGTTACTATCACTACCGATGGCGAAAAACGGAGCACCGCATCCCTAACGTATGAGCGCGATGATTTTTGGGCAACAACATCAAATAAACAATTCAACTTCCTACAACATATCAAAACGATATTGAAAGAAGATGGTCGTGCTGCAGTGGTACTCCCCGATAATGTTCTCTTTGAACGGGGCGCGGGTGAAACAATTCGTAGGCAACTGTTAAAACTCTTTGATGTCCATACACTGTTGCGATTGCCTACCGGTCTCTTTTATGCACAAGGTGTAAAGGCAAACGTACTCTTTTTTGACAAACGTCCGGCACGCGAAGAACCGTGGACACAAAAGATGTGGATTTATGACCTACGGACAAACAAAAGGTTTACCCTTAAGACAAATCCCCTTCGCGATGCTGATCTACAAGATTTTATCAATGTCTACAACCCAGAGAACCGTCATCAACGTGTTGAAACGGAACGTTTTCGTGCCTTCAGCTATGAAGAACTTACCAAACGGGAACATGCTAACCTTGACATCTTTTGGCTAAGAGAAGATTCTGTTGAGGATTTAGAAAACCTGCCATCCCCTGAAGTATTAGCAAGCGAAATCACACAGAATTTACAGACTGCATTGGAACTGTTTCAGAATATCCAAACAGAATTAGGCAGAAACACTTGAATATGTTATTACCCGACCTACATGTAGGAATTGACAGTCTACTATTTATTTTTTCTTAATGTCTGCCCATGTTGTGGTAATTTTTCCTCTCGGTTCCACAGGAAGGACACCTTCGATTTCACTAAAGAAACTTGCTTTATCCGTAGCTTTATCCGGATAGATATCAACCGTCTCATGTGTTGCATCGTCAAAATGTAGGTTCATATAGGCACCACCGCCGCCTTCAGTCACTCTATAAAGCAGCACATTTGCTCCTTTTTGTAAGGATACTTCAACATTATAGTGAACTTGTTGTACTCCACCTGTCCATGTTGGATGATTGTACCATTTGTCTCCGTTTATCCATATCTGCCCATAGTTATCGTGAGCAGGTGACATAACAGATGTCATCGCTCTGGGGGCGTCTAAAACGATAAGTCCGTAAATATCAATACTATCTGCAGGACCCCCTCTGTTCATATTGTTTGAGTTTGTAGGATCAAGTTCATAAACAGTCCAGGCACGAGTACCACCGTGTGCCCCATCCCACTGAATCTCTGTCACTTCATTTTTCGTCTTCAGCAAACCATCAATTGTAGAGAGTTCCACCTCCGTTAGTTTACCGTTAGTTCCAAGATCAATTAGTTCATTCCTATGATTTGGTTCGTTGCCATTGTTTGTATAGTTACCATCTGGCCCATACCATTTTCGTATCCATGTTGTAAATCCAGCATGGTTTTCAACGACTTGACCAGGAAAAGTCGTGAAGAGTTCATTTTCTTTCAAAGGTCCGCCTTTGACATTTGCTTCGCCTAAAGCATACAGAAAGGTTGGCAGACTAAAGACTAAACTCAACACGATTGTTAAAACAAAATAGTGAAAATGTTTCATAATAGTATTTCCTTATAGAATGTTAGAGTTATCAAAATGATAAAGTAAGAT
>VXOP01000052.1 GCA_009839975.1 Candidatus Poribacteria bacterium | reverse complement strand
AAATGTCACTTAGTAGACTGTGGTATTTCAGCTAAATGTGCCTGTGGCGTGCCGTTCTGATAGTCGCCATCACATGCGTTGCGTAACCAATCACTCAGTCTGTTCACAAGATCGGGATGTTCTGTGGAGATATCCTTCTCTTCGCGATAATCTTCCTCAAGATTGTAGAGTTGAAAACTATCTGTTCTATTGATGTAACGTAATTTCCATCCATCTGAAGTTACGAGAGCTGGACCCAAGCGGGATGCATAAACTATGTAGTCATGACTCTGCTGAATTTCTGGTTGTTCTTGTAGTGTTGGTAGTAAGGAAATACCATCCTTGTCTTCAGGTAATTCAACGTCAAGTAAGTCTGCCAGTGTAGGCAACAAATCGTAATTTGCGAGTCTGTGGTTAGACTCACTATTCGAAGACGCAATACCCGGATAACGTACAATGAAAGGGAGCCTCGTTCCGCCTTCCCAACTTGAGAACTTCAATCCTGCCATACCATCATTTCCGTTGAATATGTCCCCACACGTCTCAGAATAGAATTTAGATGTAATGTCATCTAATTTCTCTCCTGCTAAGTTATTCTGTTTTCCGGTTGTTCGTCCGTGTTGCCGATAATAAACTTCGTGTCCGTTATCGGATGTAAAGATAATCATTGTTCGATCATCAATACCCAGCGTTTCAAGCTCATCTAAGATCATCCCAACGGTCGTATCTAACCTTAGAACCATAGAAGCGTATTCTTTCTCGTATTCAGTGAGTTCATCCAAATGTTTAACCGATGGATGTATTTCTGGGATAGAAATGGGTCCGTGAGGTATCTGTGATGGGTGGTAGAGAAAGAACGGTTCATCTTTGTGTGCATGTAGATACTCTCTGATTTTATCGTCAAAAATATCTTGAGAATATACTGCTTTTCCCTGACGGTCCCTCCGGACTTTCATGTTCTCAGCAGATTCTGAATTGGGATGCTTCCCGCAGTCTGCATGTGTATTACCCGGTATCTCTTTCAATTCTCCGTTTTCAAAGAGGAATGGCGGATAAAACCCGTGACACCGTTGATGATCATAATAGCCGTAATGGTACTGCCATCCGTGACGCCGAATTCGGTCGGCAGTCGTTGCAAAACCCCATTCAAGTTTCCCAATTTGACCCGTTGCATAACCTGCGTGTTCTGCGATTTGTGCCAGAAAGACATCATCAGGACTTGCCTGAAGACCGGTGGTATGAATTAATTCTGAGATTTCACTTGGTGTCATCTCACCCGAACTAATGCTCTTATAGATTCCAGCTTTGGTGTATGTCCATCTTCCCTCGTGGCAATCGTGTATGCCTGTCAGCATACTTGCACGAGATGGAGCACAGAAAGCACAACCGTACGCATGATTGAATCGTTTGCCTTCGTTGGCGAGTCTATCAATATTCGGTGTCTCAAAATATTGCTGCCCATAACAACTCAGCATGCCACGTCCGAGATCATCGGCATAGATCAGAATAATGTTTGGTTTGTCAGTCATAATGTGTTACTCAGTATATAGCTAAGTACGTTGAAAAGCGCGTTGCCGATATAGATGTTCAAACAAGTTGCCTTCATGTGGACTATCCCAAGAGATTCTGTTTGTTGGGATTGCACCAATATTCAGTCTGTCAACTAACGGTGTTGCTATCAGTTCTTGTGTTAGTATTTCGTCATCAGTAATTACTGTGGCGACAAGGGTTGCGTCTATTGAATCAGCGATTTCAGTATAAGGTACTTCTACCACGCTTACAAAAGGGAACGGAAATTCGGTATTTGCCAACGGGTGTTCAGGATCTTCACACCATATAACCGTTGGTCTAAGGAACGTGCATCCATCTAATTCAGTCACGCGATCACCGGTTGTTAATTCTATTGCCCCGTTCTGCTTGAGATGTTGGTCAATGCTTGAAGATATACCCTGTGCGGCTTTCGGATTTGCCCATGCTGCGATTCCAGCTTCAGGATGGTCAAGTGGTTTAGGCTCAATTTTTGATAGACGATCTGATAGTGCTTCTGCAATCGCTCTACCGTGTGATGTTGTCCAGACTCCAGATGCATTGATACAGGACCGACCCCCGTTCTTTGATACCGACTCAACCATTAGGTCAAGATAATCATGCCAGTTTTCATCTTTTCCCCCATGAATGAGTATTTTGCTCCGACCCGGTCCGTGAATCTCTACACGGGGATCATTCAACCACGGAGCAACAGTTGCACCACCACCAAACAGCATGGATCTGCCACAGCGAAACAGAATCTCATTTGCCCCGGGATAATCGGTTGGATAGAAACTAAACGCCTCTGGTGGTACACCAACTTCCATAAATGCCTGGGATATCCGATACGGCGTCCAAGGTTCTTCACGACCCGGTTTCAAGACAAGCGGCACTTTTAAGGGGACAGCAGGAATCCAAAGAGAATGGACACCAGGAGAATTACTTGGTAACACTGCCCCGAGTGAATCTGTCTCACAGACATAGCTCAGCATGCGATCATTCTGTATCCCCCAACCTGAATCAAGAATACGCAGGTCCAACCCACGCGTCAGGCCATCTAACACGGTGCCAATATTCTCTAACATCCCTTGGATCTTTGTCATATTATCACGGCAGAGCGTTTCCGGTAGTCCAGTTGTTCCTGAAACCTGTTTGATATAATCTACAGGTGATTGTGTCCCTGTATCAAGCGGTAGATCTGCAGTTGTGAATAGGTGTGCTGCTTCATTGCACATCGCTATCAATTCTTCTACACTGTATTGAGATAACGTTTGTTTGTGAATGGGGAGATCGCGTAGGTCTTTTGCTATTAAACCTGTATTGGCTTGGCTTACCACTGCAAAAGGTTCTCCCGTTCTGATATGGGGAACGGTTACGGTTTTTAAGCTTCTATAGGTTCGTCCCGCACGCAGAATTGGTATGTGTATCATAGGTTTCTTATCGGTTTGTATTTGATGTAGGTTATTCACGATGATATCTTTGCCACCCAACCTGATGCTGCATCACAGTAGAGGAAGTCGTCTCCATAGATCGACAGTCCGTGCGGCTCTGGATAGTCTTCAGGAACTTCAATCGTATCAAGAATATCACCTGTTTCAAGGTTGAGTTTAACAATAACCCGTTCTGATGTATGTGTTACCCACAACCCGTCTTCAACCCTTACAGTGCCGTGTGCTCTTCCGTAAGGTAAAGACAGGGTATGTTGGATAGACCAGTCAGAAGTTCTAACCTTGTGAATTTCTTGGTTTTTGAGTGTTTGTACCCATAGATGTCCTTGATCAAAGTTGTCGTATTCAACACCGTGTGTTCCGCCACCTTCTGGAACAGGATACCGTCCCAGTGTTTTCCCTGTAGTAGGTTCCACCTTGAAGATTTCTCCAGCACCGGGTTTAGCATCTGTATCTCTGACTGTTCGCCATCGATCGCCAGGTCCGTTTGCGGCTAACCAAAGCGCACCTTCACCGTAAGCCATTCCGCTTGTATTAGAGGAATCACTTGGAATGTCACGGATGAGTTTAGGAACTTGATAATCTGGATCGCAAGTTATCTCAACCAACGCAATTCTGTCGGTGATTTGGTCAACTATCCACAGTCCATCATTTGTGACCTGTAAACCGTTTGGCACAGCATAAGGAGATCGGAAGACCTTTTCGATTTTTTTTGACATGTTTAGGTTCCTCATATGGTAGGGACTGATAAAACTCCCAAAATTTACGGTTGGTCCTATAGATCAAATCACTTTCCTTCACGTCAATTCGAAAGAGAGTACTTACGA
>VXOP01000344.1 GCA_009839975.1 Candidatus Poribacteria bacterium | reverse complement strand
TTCCTGGCGAGGTGGCGAAACTTTAATAGCTGAATTAGAGTCTCAACCGTTTTGTTAGAGATAACAGGTGGTCATATTGAATGTTTTGCTGCCATTTGATGTAATAGGTCTTTGTGCCAATCTTTGCCTTGCGGCACCATCATGTCAATTTCTTCAGCAATACGCTTAAAAATGTTTTCTAATCCCATATAGAAATTAACTACATTTTGCGTTAACAACGCTTCTTGACCCTTCCTATATTTGATAGGAACTTCTTCTATGTCTTGCAAAATTTCCGCAATTGCTGCGTTAACATGTTCTATTTTTATACATTCATCAACAATTCGTTCAATACGTATTCGCCTATTCACTCCGTAATTCTTCTTCCTTATCGTAAGAAATGTCTGAGTGTTAACGGTTGATTCATCAAAATCTGTTCCGGTATTTTGAATATATACAGCTTGACATTGAATTCTTTCACGAAACCGTCCTTTAGCACTGTGAAAATTAACAAGATCAATTTTAAACTCTGTCGTAAAGTTTTTGGTTTCCCAGAATGCGTCAAGAAAGGAATCGCGTGAAAGACCCCAGACAACAATATCAATATCTGATGTTATCGAGAATCCATCTTGTTCGGCGAGTGACCCAAACACAGCAACCTGCGTCGCACCGAAATCTTCATAGAGCATGGCTGCTATTTTGTGTGCGGTGTACCACGCGCGTTGTAGCAATGCCTCATCTGCCTTGCGATTTTGCAAGTGCTGGTCAAGATGTCTGCGATATTCCACTAATTCTTCTAATGATAGGTTCTTCGTGGTGTGATTGGTGTCTATGGGTTGGGGCATGTCACTATCTCATTAATAAAGCGGCATTTTCAATTAGAATGGTAAAATGTTTAGTATCTATTCTATCAGATAGTATCGTTATTGTCAAATTAATGAAAACCAAAGTTATACACTTAATCATTGCATTCACACAAGAAACTTGTTAAACTGATAGTATATCGTGATCTTGATCAGAAAGGGAGAAACCGATGCAAAACAAGATAAAATTACCTACTAACTTTACTAATTACCTAAAAATTGATAACGCAGAACTACGTTTTCAAGAAGCAACAGAGGTAGCCAATAAAGTCATAGCTGCGGGAGTTGAAATCTATCCAAATATGGATCATGCTGCCATTTTCTGCGATCCGCCACATCTTGTAGCAGGCGGTCTAAAACAACTCGGGTACGTTAACGGATGGGATGCACGTTGTTACCCATCACCCGTTGATGGTTGCGACTATATCAATGTTTCCGCAAAACTACCGAGTGACAGTCAAGCACACAAAGACGGATGGTTTGATTATGTTGCGGTTGTACATCCAGTTGACAACACTGCCCGTGAACACATGCTTGGACAAGGGTATGGTAATCCGTTTATTCACCATCTGACGTGGCGAATAGTGCCGAATATGATAGGATCAGTCTCCGATCTTAGTTTTGCAGGACACACGGTTCGCTTTATGGTAGAGAAACGAAAGGTCATCGGTGATGCCATCGGGGACGAACCCGGTACACTCATCATCGCACTCCCTGAGCATATCATGACACATCCACAATTTGAGGACACGTTTCCAAATTGGATCGGTGACCTTGAACCTGACGAGTATCAAGTTGAACCCATGCAAGGTGGTGGGTATCTAATACAATTCTTCGTCCTAACTGGTGGTAGAATTGAAGTTGCGTTACGTGTAGATACAACACAGACTTTCAATCCAAAGAGTGTCCACAAAATCTCGGAAGATGAGATAAGTGCAGTACAAACGTAGTGTTAGATTGACTTATTTTCCACATCGGGGTCAAGTTCTTTTGCCTTTGTGATGTCTGCTTTTGCTTCTTCATGCTTGCTGAGTGCTTGCTTCGCCTGTCCCCGTTCGTAATAATAGAGTGCATCATCCGGTTTGAGTCGTATAGCCGTATCAAAATCTTCAATTGCACCATCATAGTTACCAAGAGCAGCCTTTGCAACAGCACGGGTATGGTACTCAGCGTTGGCATTCGATTTATCTGAATTAAGACGAATAGCCTCGTCACCGTCAGTTACTGCTGCGTGAAAAAGATCTTTGGCTTTTTCTGTATTTCCATGATCGGTTTCTAATTGTCCAAGGATATATTTCGTCCATCCCCTGCCATTATGAGCAGATGCATACTTAGGGTCAACTCTGATGGTTTCTGTATAATCCTCAATAGATTGTTGATATAGGGATCTGGCTTCAGCGATGTTCCCTTGA
Source organism: Candidatus Poribacteria bacterium (assembly GCA_009839975.1). GTDB lineage: Bacteria > Poribacteria > WGA-4E > WGA-4E > WGA-3G > MSPOR6. Next base: position 1,578 of record VXOP01000344.1, on the reverse strand, counting down.
TTCGCTTTAAATTTACCAAGACGGTCATTCGCTAAACCCCGATTGTAGTAAGAAATAGCGTGCTCTGGGTCAAGTTTAATGGATTCAGTATAATCGGCAATTGCTCCTTGAAAGTACGCATTAGCACGAACTACATCTTCTTGATCGGCATTGGATATACCAAGTTGGTGTTTGGCATAGGCGCGTTGGAAATAGCCAGTATCGCTCTTGGGATTCAGTTGGATTACTTTATCGTAGTCCGAAATTGCTTCTTCATAGTTACCAAGTTGGCGTTTTGCAAGACCACGATTAAAGTAATAACTTCTATTCTCAGGATCTAACCTGATGGCTTCAGAATAGTCATCAATCGCTTCTTGATAGCATTTACGTGCAACTGTTTTGTCACTTTTGTCCGACTTAGATTCTCCGACGTAATACTTTGCTTGTCCACGAATGTTGTAAGCGTCATCGTCTTGTGGATTGGATTGTATGACTTTGTCGTAGTCCTCAATTGCGCCTTCATAGTCACGACTGAGCCGTTTGGCATCTCCTCGATGTCCATAAACATTGAACAATGGGTTAGGTTCAGGATTTAGACTGATCATTTTGTCATAGTCTTCAATTGCCCCGGCAAAGTCCTCCAATACAGATCTCACATGTGCGCGAGCAAAATAGATTTCTGCTGCATTTGGATTGAGTTTTATTGCGGCATCATAATCGGCAAGTGCCGCTTTGTGTTGATCTGAATCAAATTCGGCAGCAAATTTTGCGGTTGCTCTGATGACATAAGCTTGAGCAAAATCAGGATTAAGTTTGAGGACAGCGTCACAGTCAGCAATCGCCGCATCGTGTTGATTTAACGATAGGTTCGCGGAAGCTCGGTTGATATAAGCTTCTACAAAATTGGGGTTGAGTTTGATCGCGGAATCACAGTCAATAATTGCATCTTCTGCTTCACCCATTAGAATTTTTAAACCTGCACGATTGGTGTATATTTCCACTAAATCAGGATTAAGTTCAAGAGCAGCATCAAAGCATGCTAATGCTTCCTCGTGTTTTTGCTGCATCATTTGTGCTTGTCCTTCCCGTCCTTTAGCATAACTTTGGACAAGTGGATCTCTTTGCCATTTTACTAACGGTTCTGTTTTACCTGTACTCGCGAGCATGGCGTTCAAAATGTTTGCAGGAATTGCGTGGCTAAGATATGGTCTGAATCCACCGCTAAAAACCGATATCGCAATGGCAGCACCGACAGCCACACCTATAACCTCACCCATGCTATTTAGCAGCGCACTGCCACTATTCCCAGGATCGAATGCCTCTTTAATTTGGAAACGACGTATGCCGCTTTTTCGGATACCTTGAATAGTGACATGTGTAGTTTCACCTTTTTCTGCACGAGGGTGTCCTACAGCACACACATTATCGCCAATCTGGACAGTATCACTGTTGCCGAGGGAAAGCGGTACTCCTTCACCCGTAACTGCTAAAACTACGAGGTCATTCTCAACATCAAACGCGACGACACCTTCAATAGGGAATTCCGTTTTTCTACTAACGAGTTCCACAAAAGCGGAGGGTGCATCTACAATACAATGG
>VXOP01000195.1 GCA_009839975.1 Candidatus Poribacteria bacterium | reverse complement strand
TTGTAGCACAATCTGCCAGATTGTGCCATTTTCCGTTTCATTTCTAAAAATCGGTAATGTTGGAAAAACTAATACAAATGGTATAATAATCTCAAATTAAAGGAAAAAAGAATGACTAATACATGGATTATCTTTGTTGTTCTCACAGTGGCGTCTTGGGGACTCTATGGCGTTTTCTTACACAACGGACAAAACTCTATGTTAGAAGAAAATGCAGATCCTGAACAGGGTAAAGACATTAGACGATACAAATCCTTTCTGTTTGTAGGACTTGCATATCTTCTGGTTGCGGTAATCGGTTCTGCGGTATTACTACTTTTAAGTGGAGCAGAATGGTCATTTACAAGTAAGGGAGTTACATGGTCATTCATTGCGGGAGTTGTCGGCGCAATAGGAGCATTCGGTGTATTGCTCGCGTTCGGTGCTGGTGGCAAACCTGCAGTTGTCATGTCGATTGTCTTCGCTGGAGCACCCATCGTAAATGCTGTTGTCGCAACGTTGTCCCATCCACCAGAGAATGGTTGGAGTGCTGTCCGTCCAGAATTCATAATCGGTATTCTGCTCGCAGCCATCGGGGCATGTCTTGTCATGTATTTCAGACCATCTTCATAGACAATCATCAAATCCTCTATCAGACAAACTGCTAATTAAACTTCTATCCTTTTCAACGATTGATACTCTATTAACTAACAATAGGAGTGTAATTACATGAGCGTAGCAGAATTGCAGGATGCTGAGGATGCCGAATTGATAATTGCCGTGTTGGCTGGGAACAACAAAGCATTTGATGAACTGTTCAACCGTTATCAACGCGCGATGCTAACAGTAGCACAGCAGATCGTGCGAAACCCAGCGGATGCTGAAGATATAGTTCAGGATGCTTTTCTCTTAGCATTTGAAGCACTACCACAACTCGATAACCTGAACAGATTCGGCGCATGGTTACATTCCATTACAAGAAACCGCGCACTTCGCTACATGAAACGCGCAAGTAGAATCCAATTGCATGAAGATGATGATGATGAATTACAGATTCCAGCAGAACAGAATACTACAGATCCAGCAATGATATTAGTGAAAGAATCTACACATGAAGCAATCCGAGATACAATTGATGCACTGCCTACGGATTTTCAAGAAGTCATCAAACTCTATTACTGGGTAGATATGCCACAGAAACGAATCGCTGATTTTCTTTCGCTGCCTTTAACGACAGTAAAATGGAGACTTCATAAAGCCAAAGATATGTTAAAAACATTGTTAGAAAAAAGAGGATACGGAGATATCCTATCCTTCTGACGATATTCCCGCGGATACAATAGAAATGTAAAGGCAACCATCAACCAAGCACCAGCGGCGCGGAAGGTGTATAGAAACGTAAATGATCCCAGTTACCAAGCACCAGCGGCGCGAAAGGTGTATAGAGAACCCTATACAATAGCATGAGGAATCAAAGGATGGAACAGGAACAACAAAATGAAATACGGGGACTGTTACAAATATTAGAACAGACAGCGGAAATCGCTGAAGATGCAATCTTAACCGAGGCATATAAAAATGCGGAGGAAAGATGTATAACACAATTCAATAAAGTCTTGAAACGACTTATAGAGATTGAAGCAGTGCCTAATGACTTATTTGATGCGCTGCAAGAAGATGCATCTTACGGTGAAATTAGTATCGCCTGTCATCACCTCGCCGCTTTTCTTAGCGAGGGGCTTGGAGCCTTTCCTGACCTAAAGGGTATGATGACAAACATGCTTGGCAAAAAGTTCATTGATGACATAACTGATGAAATCAAAGAGAGTAAATTTGGTGATCTGATTCGCAACGCAATGCCAGATTTTTTGACACTCAAAACCTTAGACGATATCTCTAAATCCTTTGATGTCAGTCATAACGGACCGAAAAAATTAATCATTGATACTGAGTTAGGTGCAATAAAGATACATACAGCAGACACCGATAAGGTCAACGTTTTTGTCCATAGGTCTGCTCAGATTAAGTCAGATAGACTTGCTGCCGATATACTTGATGATTTTCAAGTGAATTTTATTGAAGAAGGTAAGAATCTGAAAATCGATGGAAACTTCATAACCGAAAAACAGCATTGGAGAAAAATCGCAGATCGCATTGATATTGGCTTTGATGTTGTTGTGCCACGAAGCCGTTATGATATCGACCTTAAGACGAAAAACGGAGACATCACGGTAACTGATGTGAATGGAGCGGTTGAATGTAGAACTGCAAACGGAAATCTTCAATTCCAAAATATCACTGGACTCCTGTATGCATATACAGAGAAGGGAAATGTCAGACTAAATAAAGGTAAAGGAGACATCAGATTAGAAACATTACGCGGGGATATAGATATATCTGAAAACACTGGAAAGGTTGATACGGTAACATCTGGTGGGAACCTGCGTTGTACAAATGTTGTCGGTGAGATTAACGGAGAATCTTCAGGGGGATTCATAAAGATCATCGCATGTAAGGGGGGTGCAAAATTAGATGCATCTGGCGGCAGCATAGATGTAGAAAACGATGGTCCAATTACAGCTAAAACTATCGGTGGTTCAATCAATGCAGATATTATAGGTCAACTCAAAGATGATTCAGTTATAGAAGCATCTGGCGGAGATGTTACAGTATCACTTATATCAGCAGTAGCTGCGAAACTTGATGCAAGAAGCGGCGGTGGAGAAATCATCTCCGCGTTACCCATCATCAGAACAGACAAAGACGATGCTGAATCCTGGAAACTGCAGGGTGTCATCAATAGTGAAGGACCCCTAATGACCCTCCGCAGTGTTGGTGGGGACATCATATTGAAAAGTAAACCGTGAGCAACCAAATATCCTTGCTTCAATATCTTCAATCTGCTATAATCAGGGAAACTTTTTTAGATACTGGACTGAATACGTGTAAATAATGTCCAGTAATGACCAAGAACACACTGAAACAAAGGAGTTACAGTAATGAAACGGTTATCTATATGTTTTATCCTCTTAGCAATGATAATTGTTATGGGATGTGGAGATCAACAGAAATCATTAACTATCGTCTGGGCACAATGGGACCCAGCAAACTACTTAACGACGCTTTCTGAAGATTTTACAGACGAAACAGGTATCGCAGTTGATGTCGTCCAGATTCCTTGGGATAAATTTCAAGATGAAGTCTTCAAGTCATTTATTGGAAAGAGCGATTTATATGACATTGTCATCGGTGATAGCCAATGGCTCGGAAGAAACTCAGTAGGCGGACACTATATTGATATGACTGAATGGATCAATGAAAACATTGATATACCCTCTATCTATGGACCTGCAATGACTGCATTTGCTGAGTATCCGAAAGGTAGCAAGGAATATTGGGCTTTACCTGCTGAGGTTGACGCTGCAGGATACGTGTATCGCAAAGACCTTTTTGAAGATCCAGAAGAGATGACGGCATTTCAAGAGAAATACGGGTACGAACTTGCTCCCCCAAAAACGTATGCCCAACTACGAGATATAGCTGAATTCTTTACGCGACCTGATCAAGACTTACATGGAATCGCAACCTGGTATAGCAAAGAATATGATGGCATAACGATGGGATTTCAACAGGTTATGTGGAGTTACGGCGCATCTTATGGTGACCCAGATACTTTTAAGGTTGATGGATATATTAACACTGATAAAGCATTAGAGGCACTTGAGTATTACAAAGACCTTTTAAAGTTCGCACCACCAGATGCTCCAAACTACTATTGGTCTGAAACAAACGATGCATATCTCGCTGGAAAAGTAGCGATGGCAATGAACTATTTCGCGTTTTTCCCAGGGGTGGTAAGTGAAAAAACGAACCCCAATTATCATGACAAGAG
>VXOP01000142.1 GCA_009839975.1 Candidatus Poribacteria bacterium | reverse complement strand
GTATATTTGCATTGATTAGGTGATTACCGAAGTATGTAAAGTATTTCATAATTATTCTTAACAGACAGATATTTTCTAAGTCTTGATGAATTGGGCAAACTTATTATAGCATGGGTTGTTGTGAGTTTCAAGTTTTTTGTTAAGTGGGGGTGTAGAATCTTCGTAGAAACGCATAAGTAAAAAGAGGAGTCCGGTTCTTGTAACAATATCAAGTCCCAGAGGACGAAAGGTGTATAGATTTAATCAATGGGGAAGGTATTGTACTAAAACAAGTAGGTTTATTGAATTTTCAAAATGCATCCTTGCCTTGAGGACTTACGTAAAAGGATTCAATTAGAGATAGTATTTTGATTTTCTCTCACCTTAAATTCCAATCAGTTCAGGGCGTTCAACAGTGGGTAAAGATTACATGACAATAGGGAGCTTTAAGATTCTGCTGCATATGCAACAATCGTTTCTGAATATCCCGGTGGCATGTTCTCCATTGGTTGATCATTGGTTGATCCGATGTTGCCAATATGTGCATTCCCAAGATGTCTCCATTTGAAGTTGTTCCAAATGTCGCTAACGCAAGCACTTCTGCATCTTCTTTTGTGAAACCGTATTCTTTCAATCGTCTTGTCCATCGTTTGAAGTATCGCGCCGGATAGGGAACTTGGGTTGCTGCCAAGAAATGGCGAATTATCACAGCATAACGTGACAAGTGATTTAGACGGTTTAACAAGTTATAGGTCTGAGGAAGAATAAATAGCGTAATGTTATTGAAGTTGGTACGCCGGTAGAAGTCAAGTGCCAAAGACTCAGCAACTGTCACCGAGCGTTCTTCCACAAGTTTCAGCATCCCTTCCATGATGTGGCGTGCTGTAACTTTATCAAGCAAGCAGCGCATTCGGATGTACCTCTACTTCTTCTATCTCTTCAAGCGCGACTTCACCCCATTTGTCCCAAAGTTTCTCTCGCTCTGCATCAGATAATTCAAGGTATTGTCCAAGTGTGAACCCCTCTAAGAAAGGTTCATCCAAGGATAACAGTTGTCCATCAAGTTCCTCCAAAAGTTCTTGTTTGAGTTGATCAACAGTTTGCACGGTATCGTCAAGTAACTGTTTCTGCTGGATTACATCAGTGACCAACTCCGGCACCATTGCTAACAACTGTTTCCGGTCTTCCGGACTCATCCGTTTAATCACAGCAGCGATCTGTTCAAGACTGACCGCTAAAGTGAATATATTTGCTTGCATGATCTCCTCCCATCAGTATTTTCCAAAGTGTGATTTAACGCACGCTACACTTCAAGCATGAGATGTTCCTCTATTATATATAATAACAGACTTCTGTTATTAACGGCTACCTTTTTCGTAATTGACAAGGTGATCTGATGTTCTCAGGACTCAGGACAATGAAATTACTTACTCTGTGTAATTTATGTTAGATTATCACATAAAAGTAAGGAACTGTCAAGTAGAATATTACTGAAATCTAACAGAATCTTAAGATGAGGATATGTAAAGTTTTTGTCGCTAAACAATCGTTAGTTCCATGACTTATTTACTTTGTAAACAGGCAAAGGATATGGTATAATCAGATAGAAATGCAATTTCACAACAAACACTTAGAGATTGGATAACACATACATGAATTCAAAAATTGGTATTGGCATAATCAGTTTTGCACATGGACACGCTAACGCATATTGCAACAAGATGATGACGTTTGAGGATGTAAATCTCGTTGCATGCTGGGATGACGATATTGGACGTGGTGAGAATGCTGCTTCACAATTTGGTATGACGTATAGTCCTCATCTTGAGGATGTTGTCAATCATGCTGAAATTGATGCTGTAATAGTGACATGCGAAACGAACCGACATGCAGAAATGGTTACTGCATCTGCTTCATCTGGAAAACATATTCTATGTCAAAAACCGTTAGCTCTCACATTAGAAGATTGTGATATCATTGGTAATGCTGTGCAGAAGTCTGGTGTTAAGTTTATGATGGCTCATCAGATGCGACGGGATCCAGCGAACATTGCGATGAAAGAACTTATTGATAGTGGGGTTTTGGGAAAAATCGGCTTGTTACGTAGAAGACACTGTATCAATGTTCTCTTTAACGAAGCTTTTGTTACAGGACCGAGTCGTTGGCATATAGATCCAGTGAAGAATATGGGGATGTTTATGGATGATGCCTCCCATGCAACGGACTTTATCTATTGGATGCTCGGCAAACCAACCAGTGTGATTGCTGAGATTGATAACGTTCTGACTGATGTCGCGCCTGACGATTCTGGTATTGCTGTATATCGGTTTCCGAGTGGAACTATGGCTATTCTGATTAACAATTCAGTTACACTCGCTGGAGAGAATACAACTGAAATCTATGGTGATGAAGGTGTGGTTATACAGAACTATGGTGATGGTCCTTCCTGCAATATACCGCGTCCTGAAGATGCAATTGCCTTGAAATTGTATACACGCGATGCCCCGTCATGGAAAGACCTTGGGATAGATATACCGAATAGTCATGGTGAACGTATCTCTGGCGTTCCTCGTCCGTTTATTGATTGTGTTAAGGATGATACTGAGTCAGATGTAACAGTTGAAGATGGTAGGGTTTCTGTAGAGATGGTATTGGGAGCTTATCGTGCTGCAGAAGAGGGTAAACGGCTCTCGTTTCCATTGAGGTAAGTGGTTGAAACGAAGCAGTAGCGTGGGTTTTTTCCAGAAGGTGAAAAGGCTGCTCATGCAATAGTCACTATGGACTATTTCTCCTCATGATACTCAATATTTGACCTGTCATGCCGCTATCCGTGGGTTGTGCTGCGAGGAAGACAGCCGAATCAACGACCTGTTCTGGGTCCTTCCAGGGGTCACTCTGACCTCTAAATGTGTCTGTGCTTTCCCATGCAGGTTTTGATAATTGCGTTTTCACGGGACCAGGAATTAGGATGTTTGCTATGATTCCGTCCTGCCATACCTCTTCTGCGATGGCTTGGGTTAATCTATGTAATGCGGCTTTTGAAGCGCAATAGATACTCAGATTTGCATGTCCTACTTCGCCTAACCCTGAACCGATGTTGATAATGTTTCCACTCTTCTGTTTCTGCATGATTGGCAGTACGGCGCGACAACAGTGAACAACACCCATTACGTTAATGTTCCAAACATCATTCCAATCTTCGTCGCTGGTATCTAAGAAGAGACCTCTGGGATTTATGCCTGCGTTATTGACGAGGATATCTATCCTACCATATCTATCTATAGTCTTTTGCACCAGAGATTGCCCTTGAGAACGTTCGCGGATGTCAGCTGTAACAGCGAAAACTTCGCCATTTTTAGATGATATGTCGTTTGCAACGTCCTCAAGTTGCTCTGTACTTCTGGAGGCAATAACGACTTTTGCGCCTTCTGCTGCATAAGCAACGGCAATTGCTTTACCTATTCCGCGTCCGCTACCTGTGATTATGGCTACTTTATCTTTGAGTTGCATGTGAGGGTCCTTATGTACGATACACGGCGTGTGTCTACTACTATTAAGATTTTGGTTTCTTAAGTTTCCAGATATTTATCAAATTTGTCAGTTGTTTTTTACTTGATTTGACCCTTCGTTTTAGGTCCGCAGCAAGTGTAGATAAGAGGTCATTACCATTTTTTTCAGCGTTTTCTACTTGCTGTTTTAGTTGATATGTGCGTCCTGCTTTTACGCGATTTATCTCAGAACGCAATTCGCTCATTATCCGGTTAAGATTCCGAAGATTCTTATGGAGTTGCTCCCTCTTTTCTTTATGGGTTTGTTCAGTTGTTTCCTTAAAGTCAGTCCTGTGTGTTATACAAATCTACGAGCCCACGAGACGTATATGAATGGTGGAATGA
>VXOP01000287.1 GCA_009839975.1 Candidatus Poribacteria bacterium | reverse complement strand
TTACTTTCAGTGTTTCAATACCTATACCAGAACAACGGTTGACTATATCCGTAGTTGCTTTATGGTGTGCATCTTCACGGATACATGCTATCCGATAATGCAAGCGTGCTACTTTATCCTTCTGCTTATGCCAGTTCTTAGAACCTTTGACACGCCTGCTTAGCACACGCATAAACTTTGCCAGTTTCTTCTCATGACGCTTCAAGGGTCTTGGATTATCGTATTTACTGCCATCCGAACAGGTTGCTAATGTATTTATACCCACATCAATGCCAATAACAGGGTGCGTTGAAGTCTTATCAACTGCTATAGTGTTCTCTGTTTCAACAGTGATTGATACAAGCCATCGGTGTGCCGTCCTTGATATAGTCCAACTACTAATCTTACCTTCAAAACGAAGTTTTTCAAACATGCGGACCCAACCAATCTTGGGCAGTCTAAGCCACTTTCCTCTTACTTCTGCTGATCCATTCTTAGAAGAAAAAGAATCTTTTCTTCCTTTCTTTTTAAAGACTGGAAATCTTGCACGTTTCTCTATCCAGTTCGTTATCGCTGCACCTAAATGTTTATAGATACTTTGTGAACAAACAACTTGATCCATATCAGCAGTCCAAGCATGTTCTTTCTTGTAGACGTTAAACCTTTTATCTAACTTGCCAACAGATAGATATTCACCTGTAGCATCATAATGCTTTTTAAAGTCTGCTAATGCTTGATTATATGACCAACGTGCGTATCCAACCTGCTGAGCAAACCACTTACGTTGCTTGTTGTTCGGATTTAAGGCAATCTTGTGTGTTCTTTTCATGATACTATTTCCTGAATAGTTTCTACTTCCCTTTGCGAGAGGTGCGTTGATGTTCACAACACCAACGCTGAAGTAGTCTAAATATTATAACCACATTTTAACCCAAAAATCAACCTTTTTTTCCCTTAGTTAGCGTTTTTAGACCCACAGCTAAAGCAGTGGGCTTGCTATCTTGCTGTCAAGTGGGTTTTTAGTTTAGGGTGTGTAAAGTTTTGGTTAAAATTCATCAATTCAACGATGTTCCCAGGCCGGTAGGTGCGATTTCCTTATCGCACCGGATTTTTCCGAACCCGCTTCATTGAAGGTTTCCGCGTAGGATTCGGTGCGATTAGGAAATCGCACCTACCGGCCTAGTGTAATCAATATTACCTGATTATTTACTTAATCTTCATCCGAGTGCAGTCTCTACTAACAAAATATTTACACACTCTCTGTTTATCAGTTTATTCAATTTCTATTGACACATTGACTAACTTGCTATAAGATAAACAATTATATCAAAATTGCAGGAACATTATGTCATATCACATACTGTTTCGCAACTACGATTACAAATCTTAGACCACATCGTCCTTATATATTAGCAGGGGAAGGAGTCTTACAATGCCCAAACGGGTTAATAAAGTCATTGAATTATTGGATGAAGACCAACCGGTGTTTTACACAGGAAGCCACACAGGTGCTGACCTTAACTATGAAGCAGGACGCGCCATGACAAAAACATGGGCAGACTATATCAATATCGGTATGGAGCACGGTTGTTTTGATCTGTCCGGTTTAGATCAATTTATGAAAGGACTTGTTGATGGGGGGCCAGCTAATAGTGGCCACAAGACTCCTGCAGTGATCGTGGAGTTACCCGTAGATGGTGTGAGTGCGGATGTTATCCGTGCTAATGGCTGGCAGATGCGACAACTCCTTGCACGCGGTGTGCACGGTCTTCTGCTTTGCCACGCGGAATCTCCTGAAGCTGTCAGAGCATTTGTTGAAACGTGCCGATACCCTTTCCAGACTATCGGTGTTGGGTCCCACTTGGATGTTGGTAGACGCGGTTCTGCTGGACAAGGTTCTGCTGCACCAATATGGGGCGTTTCGGTCGACCAATATCTTGATACTGCTGACCCTTGGCCGCTAAATCCCAATGGAGAATTGCTACTCGGTCTAAAGTTTGAGAATAAGCGTGCATTAGCAAATGTTGAAATTTCCGCACAGGTACCAGGAATAGCATTTGCCGAATGGGGACCAGGGGATATGAGCATGTCATTCGGCTATAAACATCAACCCAATCCAAGACCAAAAGAAATTCAGGATGCAAGGGACCGTGTATTTGCTGCATGTCAATCAGCAGGTCTTAAGTTTTTGGAAAGTGCATCTCCAGAAACAATTGAGTCAAGTATTGATGCAGGTGTCAGGATTTGTGGCTCAGGTGAAGAAACTGCACGTATCGGACGTGCTTATGCTGGTAGAACTATGCCGGTCTAATTGAACTTTCTAATATCAATCAATAAATAGAGGAATACTATGGCGTTAACTGAATATGAAATGTTGGCAGAATTGCGGAAATATGATACACCATCAATCACAAATGTTGTAGCAACCTATCCGGGTAATCCACTATGTCTTGGATTATACAACCCTTGGACAGAAAATTGGTATACGGACACGACAATAAACTGCATGTTTCCTGAATTAGGGGCGATGGCAGGATATGCTGTGACCTGTGTTTACGGCTTACCAGATCCTAATTTTTCTGAACTCTCATTCATGGATGTTGTTGATGCGTTAGACGCCTCAAAAAAACCAACGATTCTTGCACTACAACAGAAGTTTCCACCAGAAATAGCCAATAAGGTAGGATTAGCAGGTGGTAACATGACAGCTGCGATGAAATCTGTAGGTTGTTTAGGTTTGATTTCAAACGGACCTTCACGTGATATAGATGAAATCCGACCGATGGAATTCCAAAATCTATTAAGCGGCATCAGTCCTGGGCACGGTGCTATGGCAGTGCATGCGGTGAATGCACCCGTTTCTATTGCGGGAATGGATGTTGCCCCGGGTGAGATCATACACATGGATGAAAACGGAGCATGTAAATTTCCCGAAGATCAACTAAATGCGGTTTTGACAAATGTTGAAGCATTGATAGCACAAGAAGGTAATCGGATTGGACAATTGTTGTCAGGACCAAAAACAGCAAAACAGGTTCGGGCAATCTTCAGTGGACATACGTATTCTGAAGATGAGGATGAGTAGAAACTGTATACATTACTATTGTGATTTTTGAAAATAACTATACATTTTCATGCCTTGGTAGGTGCGATATCCTTATCGCACTGAACTATAGATTGTATAAGATATAGACTGTATAAATAATTCCATATTCTACTATAAAATATGATAGCAATTCAGGTGGAAAAATGAGAAGTTTTGGAACAAGAGGTCGTGTATACCCCGATAGACACTATATTGTAAAGCGCACAGAAGAAATCAGAGATTTCATTAACCGTATCAAAGAGGGTAGATACATCGTTCTGTTTGCGCCGCGCCAAACAGGAAAGACTACCTTTTTTCGGTTTACTACCGAAGAACTCACGAATCAGGATGAATCCTTTTTTCCAATTCAACTGAATTTTGAGCCGTATAATAATCTACCATCTTCGGACTTTTATAACGCTTTCTACAGAGATACATGTAAGGAGATTGAGAAAGTTATTCAAAGTCGGGCAGAAGGTTCATGTGAGGAAACAGTACAATTCCTTGAAGATCAATCAATCGTTGATCATATTTCAATGAGTGAATTTTTTGGAGCCCTCACAGACTTTCTTTCAATCCAGCGAGGAATCAGACCAAAGATCGTTATTATAATTGACGAATTTGATGGTATACCTCAAACCGTCTTGAGCGATTTCCTACATACACTACGTCGTGTCTACCTATCTGATGAACCAAGATGTATCCATAGTGTCGGTATTGTTGGTGTCAAGAGCATCACGCAGCTCAACTATGATCGTTCAATCTCCCCGTTTAACATTCAAGATGAATTCAACCTACCAAACTTCACATTGGAACAGGTACAGGAACTGCTTTCGCAATACACAGATGAAGTCGGGCAACCTTTTGACCAAGAAGTTATCATCTCATTACATAAACAGACAGCAGGACAACCTTTCCTTGTTAACCGCGCAGCACAGATAATGACAAATGAATTAAACATTCCTAAAACCGATACAATTGAAATGTCGCACTTTGCAGAAGCACATACACAACTGCTTGAGGAAAGAAATACCAATATTGAACACCTTCTGACAAATATTCGTAGAGACCGTCGTTTTGGAAGATTCCTGATGAAAATTGCTTCTTATGAAAGAGGCGTTCCATATAATCTTGATGATGACATAATAAATGAACTCACCATGTATGGTGTCATCAAGAGAGGTCCTGACAGAATGTGTCAGATTGTCAATCCGATATATCAACATCGCATTTTACAAGCATTTAAACCAGCAATAAACGGTTTAGAGAATGACTATTTTGCTGAAGATACCGAGGTAGATTTCATTGACTATGTTACACCTTCGGGTGGAATTGAACTTGAGAGTCTACTCAACAACTTTAAAGATTTCATTTCTCGCGTAGGTTTTCGGATATTACAAGTTCCGGAAACACCTCAAGAGTATGTTGGACAGAACCTACTCTATGCATATTTAGATCACTTTATCAGAACTATAAATGCAAGTATGTTCCTTGAAGTTCAAACGGGTCGAGGCAGGATTGACTTAATGATTCTCTATAACTCCCGTAAGTATATTGTAGAGACCAAAATTTGGGAAGGAGAAAGGTATCATCAAGCAGGAAAGAAGCAGCTGGTAGCGTATCTCAAATCTGAAAAAGTTGATAAGGGGTACTATGTTGTTTTCAATCACCGCACGAATCCAGAATCGCGTGTTGAAACGGAAATGCTTGAGGGTGTAACCATTCGATCCTACCTAATCCCTGTCGTTCAAAGAAAACCTTCATCCATCTCTGCTTTTGATCAATAGAGCTACTGTTTTTGTGCTTTTCAATAGAGCTACTGTTTTTGTGCTTTTCTGGTAAATCGTGCCTGCCACAACCACCATAATACTGCTGGAATGAGCGGTAATGTTGTCATCCCCCACAAAACATACATTACGCCAAATAGATCAAGCATTGCTCCAACAATGGCAGTGGCAATTCCACCCATTAACGTAAAGAGGGCAAATTCTGTTCCAAATATCCTGCCTCGGATCTCATTCGGCGCGCGCTGAAGAAGGAGTTGCGTTGAGAACACCCACGCGATGCCACCACCGATACTACGAACAAACCCACCAAACACCACAGTCGTCAGACTTACCAGTGGTGCAGTGATTGCTAATCCAATTGAACCAATCAGGTAACCCAGACTGATACTTTGCCGCAACGGTCTATCTCTATCACCTGTCCAATATCTTGCAACGATCGGGCCTATTCCACTACCTACACCACCCATACAAAACATCAGTCCTAAACTTATTGCGCCATCCTTCCCAACAACGAAGTGTGTCTTTGCAATTTCAACCAGCACAACCTGAAATCCAGAAGACAGGAGAAGGGCAATGGCTGCTTTATGGAGCGTGAGGAAGAAAATATCGGGATGTTGAAGCATATAGTGAAATGTAACGAACTTCGCACGAGTAGGTAGTTCTACTTGAGATTCAGAACGTCTTGGAAGTTTAATCTGCCACAACAATACCGCTGAAATGAGGAAGGTTAACCCATCAATTACGAAAGCCGTGTAAACACCGAACAAGCCTGCCGTGAATCCACCTATAGCAGCCCCCAGAGCAAGCATAACTGACCAGCTTGTTGCACTCAACGCATTTGCTGTTCCCAGTTCGCGTTGGGAAGTGATATCAGGTAAAATGGCACTTCGTGCAGGACTGAAAAATCCACTGACACCAAATAGGAGTGCCGTAAGGAGATACAGAAGCCAGATGTCGTTTTCATCTTGGACAAAAAGATAACCGATTATGAGTATACCTCTTATAATATCCGTGATGATTAGTAGGTACTTTCTGTTGAATCGATCCGCACAAATTCCGGCTAACGGAGAGATCAGAAAAGGTGCAAGCATGCGAATCGTAAACAGTACACCTAAAGCGAGACCAGAGTCGGTAAGTTTACGGATTAGGATCGCTGAAGCGATTATGTTAAACCAATCCCCTAATAGACTAACAACTTGTCCTGACCATAACCACCTAAAATTGGAATTATGTTGAAGAAGTTCAAAGTAACCGACCAGTTTCTCTCTTTTTGCAGATACATCCTTGTCAGGTATTATTGTAGAGGTATGCTCCTTTTTAGACAATTATATCCCCCAGCGTCCATTGATCGGTTTTTGATACACTTCTGTATTATATATTGTGAGATAAGCACTAAGAAAAGCAATTACCACACCACCACAAGCGATTATTGCTATCTGTATTGTCATAGAGTTCACCTTCATTATAGAAATCACCTAATATATGAAACGTATAGTAGAATAACAGAGATACGGAGATTTTAGAGGTGGTATTTAACGAGTTGTGCTAAAAACTCTTTTTGAAGAATTACATTTCAAAAGAAGTTATTCAGAATACCCAAAATACAATTTCGTTTGACTTTTCTGTCATTTTATGATACTATTATAGGGTAACTCAAACTTAATAGCGGGGCGTGGCGCAGCCCGGAAGCGCGCTTGAATGGGGTTCAAGAGGTCGCTGGTTCGAATCCAGTCGCCCCGATTCTTCGGGTGTTCATGCGGATTTACACGCCGATGCCCGATTTTCTTTGTTAAAAACATCACAGAAGAGGCAATTACAGTCGTGGATAAATCGTCAATCAATATAGGTATTTTAGGATGGGGGACAGTCGGGACAGGTGTTTCCAAAATACTTGTTAATCAGAACGCTCTCATATCAAAAAATAGCGGTGTCCAACTATCTCTAAAAAAGGTAGTCAAAAGAACACTCCCCGCGTCACGTCATGGAATTAAACTACCTGACGACTTCTTAACAACTGATCCAGCGGATGTTGTTGACAATCCAGAGATTGATATTGTCGTTGAACTTATCGGCGGTATTGCCGATGCACAGTCGCTTATTAAACGTGCTATCCGAAATGGAAAGCACGTCGTGACCGCAAACAAAGCTCTTTTGGCTGAATATGGAGGGGAATTATTTCAATTAGCACAGAAACATCAGGTCAGTCTCAATTTTGAGGCAAGCACTGCAGGTGGAATTCCTATCATTAAAACGCTCCAGGAGAGTTTCACTGCCAATCAAATTCAATCCATATATGGCATCGTTAACGGTACCTGTAACTACATGCTAACAGAAATGCATGAAAGTGATGTTGATTTTGCGAATGTGCTTGCGGATGCTCAGGAGAAAGGCTACGCTGAAGCCGATCCAACCCTTGATGTTGAAGGTATTGATGCAGCACAAAAACTTTCACTCCTCATAGCACTCGCCTATGGTGTGAATATTCCGGTTGACCAATTCCACGTTGAAGGTATCACCGACATTTCACAACAAGAGATTCAATACTCGCGTGAACTCGGTTATGTGATCAAATTACTGGCTATTGCAAAGTTGACTGATGACAATCGCGTAGAAGCACGGGTGCATCCGACACTTCTACCAGATAGAAGTTTATTGGCAAATGTTAATGGTGCCTATAACGCTGTTTGTGTCATCGGTTCGGCTGTCGGTCCAACGCTCTTTTATGGACAGGGAGCAGGTGAAATGCCTACTGCCAGCGCGGTCGTTGCGGATATTATTGACGCTGCGAAATCTATACAATTGGGTATCAGTTCACACATATCCCACGCCTGGCTTGACAACGCACATTCGGAAATTGCAGTCTGTCCTATTGATGACATTGAGACGCGTTACTATCTACGTTTCGTTGTGATTGATAAACCGGGAGTACTGGCAAGTATCTGTAGTATATTGGGGAACTATGATATTAGTATCGCCTCAGTCGTTCAAAAAGAACCACACGATACCGAGACTGTCTCACTGATGCTATTAACGCATCATGCACGTGAAAAAAACATGAAAGATGCACTTGAAAAGATACTCAAATTAGAAGTTGTTAAAGGTGGTGCGAAACTGATTAGAATTGAAGAAGAAGTAGCATTTTAACTTCGGCAGAAAAATGAAAGACACGTTAGTTTTTGACGCAAGAAACATTGAAGACGGTGTTTTTAACAATCAAGAAATAGAAGTTCACGCCTCACAGCTGGCATTTAATATTGCGGAAATACAATTTGTCAGTCCAGTGCAAGGGTATGTTCAATTACTACGTCACAGTGAGGATAGTATCTACGTCAAGGCTGAAGTGTCTGCTGAGATTGAGATGCAGTGTCGTAGATGCCTTGACCCTTTTAATATAGGTATTGCCGGATTGTTTGAAATACAGTTTACACCTGCTAACAATCCTGAAGACCTATTTACGGAAGGATTTGAAGACGATGAACGATACTACGACGGTGAAACATTTGACATATCTGAAGATACAAGACAAGCGTTGGTAATACAGATACCGGTATGGCCCCTATGTTCAGAAGAATGTTCTGGTCTCTGTGCAGACTGTGGCGTAAATCTGAATGATGAACAGTGTGCTTGTGTTGACGCAGACGGTTTTGAATCTGATAGACAACGGGTCAATTCACCTTTTGCCGAACTTTCTCAACTGCTTGCATCAGCAAAATCGGAAGCTGAACCCAAACAGAAAAATCGTAAGGAGATAACCTCAAAAAATGGCACATCCAAAACGTAAAACATCAAAATCAAAAAAAAGGATGCGAAGAAGTCATCATGCCCTTCGAAGCCGAGACATTACAGATTGCTCATATTGTGGAGAAATGATGGTGTCGCATCGAGTCTGTACGCACTGTGGACACTATAAGGGGCATTCAGTTCGCAAAGAAACAGAACAGTTGTAGGTAATTACCCACATTAATATTTTCGTTGATTGATCTTCTTAGAAACTAATTCTATAGTATTGATCTGTCATAATCGGCTCAAAAAGGATACTTAGCATGGCTCGAAATGCAGCAATTACTGGCACGGGTGCTTATCTACCTGAAAATGTATTAACTAATTTTGATCTTGAGAAAATGGTAGACACAAGCGACGAATGGATTCGGCAACGGACAGGTATCGTTGAGCGTAGAATCGCTGATGCTGATATCGCAACATCTGACCTAAGTGTGCGTGCTTCGCGATTAGCAATAAAAAAAGCACAAATTGACCCACTTGACATTGAGATGATTCTCGTTGCTACTGTTACACCCGATACATTTTTCCCATCAACCGCATGTTATGTGCAGAAAGGTATCGGAGCAAAGAATGCTTCTGCTATGGACATATCCGCAGCATGTGCGGGGTTTCTGTATGGACTGGATTTAGCAAATGGCTTGATTATATCTGGACAGTATGCTACTATTCTTGTTGTCGGTGGTGAAATTTTTAACAATATCGTCGATTGGAAAGATAGGAATACATGTGTGCTTTTCGGAGATGGCGCGGGTGCTGCAATTGTTCAAGCTACCGATGAACCAAAAGGTATCATCTCGTCTTACATCGGGTCGGATGGTGATTATGCCGATATTGACTTACTCGGTATCCCCGCAGGGGGTTCAAGGATGCCGGTCACAGCGGAAGCACTTGACCAGAATTTGAATAAGATTCAGATGAATGGTAGGGAAGTTTTCAAACTCGGTGTTCGACTTATGCCAGAGGCAGCAGAACGTGCGCTCAAGAAAGCAGATGTCAGTGTTGATGAAATTGATCTCCTGATACCGCATCAAGCCAATTTACGAATCATTGAAGCAGTGGGACAAAGACTTGGCGTGCCGCGCGAGAAGGTATATGTTAACGTTGACAAATACGGCAATACATCAGCTGCTACAGTCATCATCGCCTTAGATGAGGCGATTCAACAAGGACGAGCAAAACCGGATGACCTTATACTGCTTGTAACTTTCGGGGCAGGTTTAACATGGGGGAGCACACTCTTGAGGCTATAGTCTCAGACAAGTTTCGTGCTTATGGCGAGTTTGTGAATAAAATATAATCTAAACGTAAATCACAGCAGTACTATGACACAATGACAGAAATCGCCTTTATTTTTCCTGGACAAGGTTCGCAACAAGTCGGTATGGGTTTAGAGTTGGCACAGAACTACGAAAAAGCCAGAGCCGTTTTTGATACAGCAGACACATTCTTACGCAGGCAATTAAGTCAACTCTGTTTTGAGGGACCGGAAGCAGAATTAAGACAGACAGAAAATACACAGCTTGCCATTCTGACATGTAGTGTTGCGACATTAAATGTGCTTACAGAATTAGGAGTTGCTCCGAAGGTTGTTGCAGGACATAGTTTAGGAGAATATTCCGCACTCGTCGCATCAGGTGTCCTGGACTTCTCAGATGCAGTGCGATTAGTAAGTGCTCGTGCACAGTTTATGGCGGAAGCAGGTAAAGAGCAAAACGGCACGATGGCCGCAATCCTTGGCATGGAGGTAGAGCAACTTCAAAGTATTTGTGAAAAGGTTCAAGGCGTAGTTAAAATTGCCAATTACAATTGTCCCGGTCAATTAGTGATTTCAGGTGAAATTGATGCTGTTAATAAAGCAGTTGCACTTGCCGCAGACAAAATCGGTGCAAGACGGTGTCGCCTTTTAGCAGTTAGTGGTGCATTTCATTCACCGTTGATGGAATCGGCACAACAGAAGTTTCAAAATATGATTAACGCTGTACCTTTTCATCAACCCAAAACTGATATTATAATGAATGTTACAGGGGAGTTGGCAACAGATACAGAACTTATGAAACATCTACTCTTTAAACAGATAACAGAACCAGTTCAGTGGGAAAAGTCGCTACGCACTATACACCATATTGGAATTAAGCATTTTGTTGAAGTTGGTCCAGGAAAGGTTTTATCTGGTTTAGTAAAACGGACGTTACCTGAAAGCACTGCCTTTAACGTTGAAGATGTTGAGTCAATGTCTATCGTGACAGAGGAATTTGCAGGTGAATAATTATGGATATGACAGCAGTCAAGTCTATATTTAAAGATGACATGCTGAGTGGGAAAACAGCAATTGTAACGGGGGCATCAAGAGGCATCGGTGCTGCGATTGCACATAGATTGTGTGAAGTTGGCGCGAATGTTACAGTTTGTTCCCGGTCAACAGAATCGGTATCCCAAATTGAGTCTGCCTTGAAGGACAAAGGATACACAGTAAACGCTATGGCAGCAGACGTTTCTCTGAAAGCAGATGTTGAAGCACTTATTGAGGAAACGATCACGCAATTTTCGCAAATAGATATTCTTGTGAACAATGCAGGGATTACACGGGATATGTTACTCATGCGACTCAAAGATGAAGATTGGGATGCTGTGTTACAAACAAACCTTACAGGAACGATGTATTGCACCCGTGGCGTTCTGCGACCCATGATACGACAGAAAAGTGGTCGCATAATTAATATATCATCAGTAGTCGGCCTGATGGGAAATATAGGACAAGCCAGTTATGCCGCAGCAAAAGCTGGAATAATCGGACTGACAAAGACAATTGCAAAAGAGGTCGGGACAAGAGGGATAACTGTAAACGCTATCGCTCCCGGATTTATAACAACCGATATGACAGCAAAAATTCCAGAAGATTTACAAAATAAAATACTTGAACTTATTCCATTACAGAACTTCGGCATCCCAGAAGATGTAGCGGATGTAGTCTGCTTTTTAGCATCGGATGCCGCACGTTATATCACCGGTCAAACTATTCAAGTTGATGGGGGTATGGCGATGTAACTTCAGATATCATATTTCTACAAATAGGTAGTAAATTGATTTTTATGCTAACCTATTTGCCTTAGGACGTAGGTTGAATTATATATTTGCTCTACTGATTAACCTTGATTTTTTAATGCAGGAGCGGACAGCATCAAACGTCTTAGAACTCTGATTATCCGCTCGTATCATAGGAGATAAAAAAGATATGGCTACAAATGAAGAACGACTTATAGAAATCATCTCACATCAACTCGGTATTGACGCAGATAACGTAACACCCGATGCTTCATTTATGGAAGACTTAGGGGCGGATTCACTTGATACCGTAGAATTGGTCATGGCACTTGAGGAAGAATTTGATCTTGAAATTCCTGACAGTGATGCTGAGAAGATCCAAACGGTTCAAGATGCTCTTGATTACCTTGATGAGCATGTATAAATTCTCACATTCCTAAAAACCGTTGAGGGCATGTAGCCTAAACTGCAAGCCCTCTTCACTTACTTTAGAAAAGGATCGGTCTCGTGGAGCGTGTAGTAATTACAGGAATCGGCGTTATCAATGCGATCGGCAATACGAAAGAAGAATATTGGGATGCGCTTGCTATCAGTAAAAACGGCATCGGATCTTTAACTTCCTTTGATGCAACCGATTTTCGCACGCAGATTGCCGCTGAGGTAAAAGACTTTCAAGCAGAAAAATATCTGGATAAAAAGGCAGCATCGCGTTTACCGCTTTTTATTCAATATGCCCTTGCTGCCGCAATGATGGCGCATGAGGATTCTGGATTGGATTTGTCCAGTATTGATCCGTACCGAGCAGGAGTTCAAATCGGTTCTGGTGTCGGTGGTATCGGTGTCCTTGAGGACAACGCAGCGATCCTTATTGAAAAAGGCCCCAAACGCGTTAGTCCATTTCTCGTGCCATATATGATCATCAATATGGCATCGGGACAAGTCTCCATCCAGTTTAACCTAAAGGGTCCCAATTCCTCCGCTGTCACAGCGTGTGCAACTGCTAATCATTCCATTGGTGAATCACTCCGTTTGATCCAACATGGCTACGCAGATGTGATGTTTACGGGTGGAACAGAATCAGCTATTACACCTTTGGCTTTTGGCGGGTTTTGTTCAATGCGTGCAATGTCAGAACGCAACGATGAACCTGAAAAAGCATCTCGTCCATTTAACAAAGATAGAGATGGATTTGTAATGGGAGAGGGGGCAGGAATTCTTATTCTTGAATCACTTTCGCATGCGAAAAAACGTGATGCTTATATCTATGCTGAAATAGTTGGCTTTGGCATGACTTCTGATGCTCATGATATGGTTGCTCCGCCAAGTGACGGCGAAGGTGCAGCAAAAGCGATGGAATTCGCATTAAGTGATGCAAAACTTCCGGTAGACTCTATAGATTATATTAACGCGCACGGCACCTCAACACCCCATGGTGATATCGCTGAAACCAACGCGATTAAATCACTGTTTGGTGAACGTGCCTACAAAATTCCGGTTAGTTCTACAAAATCTATGGTTGGACATCTACTCGGTGCTGCAGGTGCTGTGGAACTCATCGGCTGTATAGGCGGAATGGAGAAAGGTTTTCTACCACCAACAATAAACTACGAAGTGCCAGATGAAGATTGTGATTTGGACTATGTCCCAAATGAAAGTCGTGATGCAAAAATTGATGTCGCACTTTCAAATGCATTCGGTTTTGGTGGACACAATACCTCTATCGCTATCCGAAAATTTTCCGAGTAATATTCTATTCTAACGAATCAAACGCTGTGCATTTAGCATACATCGGCTTCGGCAGCAACATTGGTGATAAGTTTTCGTATACCCAAAGTGCAATCACTGCTCTATCGAAAATAGAAGGGATCACATTACAAAAGATTTCCTCCCTATACGAAACTGCCCCTGTCGGAAATGAAGCACAAGATGATTTCCTAAACGGTGTTGTCTCAATCAGAACCTCTCATTCTCCTCATACTTTGCTGTATACGCTAAAGCAAATTGAGATTAACGTTGGCAGAGAACACCGTATCCGTTGGGGACCGAGAGAAATCGACATGGATATTTTGATCTATGACGATCTATGTGTGGAAACCCCGCATCTGACTATCCCTCATCCAGAGATGCACCTGCGTCGTTTCGTGCTTGTGCCGTTAGCAGAAATTGCACCTGACCTTGTGCATCCTATCTTTAATGAAACTATCCAGACACTGCTTGCCCATCTTGAAGATGATAGGTCTGTTGAAAAAGCAGAAGGTTTATCTTTTAGTCCTACCTCTTTTACACACCTTTTCTTATAGATTTCCACACTGTAAACTGATATAATTCCTTCAACGACTAAAGGAGGATATTGAGATGCGATGGTTTGAAACACGCGGACCCGTTAATCCTGAAGATAACTACGTTGTCGCGCGAACAGAAGAACTCTCGGATTTTGTTGAGTAGAAGGATACTATGTGGTGTTTAATCATCGTAAAACAGCAGAAACCCTTGTAGAAACTGAGACGTTGGAAGGCTTTAAAATACGAAGTTATGTAATCCCTGTGATACAGGAACTACCCTCATCTGTTCTAACGTAAGTCATCATCAAATACTTGCAATTACGAATCAAGTATAGTATAATCTGTAACACATTTTCTTGTCTTATGTTGATATTCTACCTGAAGTTATTATACCTATAAAAGGACTTGCACTCACAACATTAAAGATGAATATACATGAATACCAAGCTAAAGAAATATTAGAATCCTTTGGTGTTAGCACACTTCCCGGCAAGGTTGCCGAAACACCTGAAGAAGCAGAAGCAATTGCGAAAGCCATTGATAGTGATAAGTACGTTATCAAAGCACAGATACATGCTGGAGGTCGCGGAAAGGGCGGCGGTGTAAAGCTCGCGAATTCAATAGAAAAAGTTAAACAACTCGCTGCAGATATGATTGGCATGCAACTCGTGACACCTCAAACCGGACCCGAAGGAAAACAGGTCAGAAAAATCCTCATCGTTGAGGCTGCTGAGATACAAGAGGAGTATTATCTTGCATTATTGCTTGATAGAGAGACATCTCAACTCACCCTAATCGGAAGCGAAGAAGGGGGTATGGATATTGAGGAAGTCGCTGCACGTACACCTGAAAAGATTATCCGAACACAGATTAATCCTGCTTTCGGGTTAACCGATTTCCAAGCACGCGAATTTGCATACAGACTGATTACTGATCTAACTTACCGACACCTTATACCGAATACCACTGCGTTGATCATTTCGCTTTACAACGCATTTATCGGATGTGATTGTTCGTTAATTGAAATTAATCCGTTGGCAATTGTCGGTGAGGATGATGACTTAGAAATCGTTGCTCTTGACTCTAAAGTCAATCTTGATGACAACTCGCTGTGGCGACACGCAAAGATTGCTGATATGCGTGATCCACACGAAGAAGACCCAAGCGAATTAGAAGCGAGTGAGTCCGGTCTTAGTTACATCCGTCTTGATGGAAACATCGGTTGTATGGTCAACGGTGCAGGATTAGCTATGGCAACGATGGATATTATCAAACAGAAGGGTGGTGAACCAGCGAACTTTCTTGATGTTGGCGGAGGGGCATCCGTAGAGGCAGTCGCACACGCCTTTAGACTTATCCTTGCAGATGAAAACGTAAAAGCAGTTCTTGTTAATATCTTCGGTGGCATCATGAAATGTGACACAATAGCAACCGGTATCGTTGATGCAGCAAAACAGGTCAAACTCAATGTTCCTCTCGTGGTTCGATTAGAGGGGACAAATGTAGAATTAGGAAAACAGATTATCGCTGAATCGGACTTGAACTTACAATTGGCTGAAGGACTATCTGAAGCAGCAGAACTCGCTGTAAACGCAGTAAATAACATTTAGAAGAATATTGAAAGAACAAGAGAACACACAAACTCAAACTGACACAATTATTTTACCGCATCAACGTTTTGATATTGTAGCAAAAGACCCATTTTATACCTATCCAGAAACTATGATCCAATTTCTGATGGGTAACAAGGATTTTGAGTTTATTGACCATGTTGACACCAACTTAACCAATGTTGATGTGCGACAGATGGACATTTTGGTAAAGGTTCTGATTGATGAAAAACCCGTTTTAATACATTGCGAAATCCAGACAGACGATAGCGTAAATCCGAATATGGTGCAGCGGAATGTTGGTTATATCGGCAGATGCTATGAAAAATATGGATTGCCAATCTATTCATACGTGCTTTATTTAAGATCAACTGCTGGAGCAAGAGACCCTGGAGGGTATTTCCAAGACATACCCGGTCATAGACTAATTGTTGAGTACCAAGTAATTCGGTTAAACGAGATTGACGGTGAGGAGATTCTTCAGACACAGCAGCCAGGTCTGATGCCGTTTACTCCATTGATGAGACCCCGTAAGGGAATGTCAGGCATCAATTGGACAACACACTGTGTAGAGGTAACGAAGGCATTACCTGTTGACACACCAACACGAAATAATCTGCTTGTTGAGTTGTGGGTTATGAGTGGTTTGAGACATGAACGTCAAAACTTAATAGAAACACTATCGGAGGATATTGTGAATAATTCATCAGTTTATGAAATGATAATTGAACGCGGTATGGAACGCGGTATGGAACGCGGTATGGAGCAGGGAATACAACAAGGGGTAAAAGAAGGAATAATTGAAGCCATAGTGGTTCTACTTGACAAACGATTTGAAATGAATACTACACCTGTTTTAATACCCTTGCTTGAGACTATTGGCGATTTACAACAAGTAAAACAGCTTTTCCAGGAAGCATTAGATGTTGAACACTTAGAAGATTTCATACGTTCGGTTCAAACAATTCAAAATGGTGCTAAATGAATATAGATAGGTTTACGATCAGAAAAAAGCATGTTCTATATTATTTTTATCGCATGTGAATAGTTTCCTACTCACACGTGCCAAGTTAAAAGTAACATATTCGTAGGACAGTAGAAGAATATGGCAAAGCTTGAATTAGCAGATATTGATGTAACAGGGAAACGGGTTCTCGTCCGTGTGGATTTTAACGTCCCTATCCAAGACGGTAAAATCACTGATGAAACCCGTATTACTGCTGCTTTACCGACACTTTTAGACCTAATTCACCGTAATGCGAAAGTCATCCTGATGACACACTTAGGTAGACCCATAGTAGGCTCCGCTACTGACCGCGAGACGTTTTCTACTGAACCAATTGCTGTAGCACTGAGTCGAAAACTTGGAAAACGTGTTACGCATGTTAACGACTGCATCGGTGAAATCGTAGAAAATGCTGTTGAATCATTAGAAAACGGTGAAATGCTGCTTCTTGAAAATGTGCGATTTTATGCAGAAGAAACGGATAACGACCCAGTGTTTGCTGAAAAACTCTCATCGCTTGCAGATGTGTATGTTAACGATGCTTTCGGCACGGCACATCGTGCACATGCTTCAACAGAAGGCGTTACACATTTCCTGACACCGTGTGTCGCGGGTATACTCATGGCACGCGAGATGCATTATCTCAGTATGAGTCTTGAGAATCCCCAACGTCCTTATGTTGCAATCCTGGGTGGAGCAAAAATATCAGATAAAATCACACTGATTGAGAACCTATTGGATAAGGTTGATAGTCTATTGATCGGTGGCGGTATGGCTTACACGTTCCTCGCTGCAATGGGTGTTTCAGTTGGCAATTCGCTTGTTGAAACAGAGAAACTTGACGTGGCAGCAGCGTTAATCAAAAAGCGTGGATTTTCAGATACCGTTGTTTTACCAGCAGACCACGTCGTTGGAAAAACATTTGAACCTGAAACCGAATCTAAAGTTGTAGATGAAGTAAGTATCCCTGATGAATGGCAAGGACTGGATATCGGTCCTAAAACTGTCGCAGTATTTGGTGAACGAATCACCAATGCGAAAACGGTCGTATGGAATGGACCTTTAGGTGTCTATGAGTTTGAAAAATTTGCTAACGGCACAATAGCCGTTGCTCAGCAGATCGCAGCCTCCGATTCTGTTAGCATTATCGGTGGTGGAGATTGCGTCGCAGCGATACAGCAGGCTGGTGTCGCTGATCGCATTACACACGTTTCCACTGGTGGCGGCGCATCATTGGAGTTCTTAGAAGGAAAGTCTTTGCCGGGAATTACCGCATTAACTGACAAATCCTAATCGGAATAATACTCAATAAAATCTGACTATCAGTAAACTGAGAACAAAATTATGTTTGATAAAATTACACCTCGTAGTGAAGACTACTCAAAATGGTATACGCAGGTCATCCGACAGGCAGAGATGGCAGACTATGCACCCGTGCGCGGGTGCATGGTTGTGCGTCCTTACGGCTACGCGCTCTGGGAAAACGTCAAGGAACAGATGGATATCCGCTTCAAAGCCACAGGACACCAGAACGCTGCATTCCCGCTTTTCATTCCGATGAGTTTCATTGAGAAAGAAGCGGAGCACGTAGAAGGTTTCAAACCTGAACTGGCAGTCGTAACACATGGCGGTGGGAAAGAACTGGAAGAACCGCTTGTCGTCCGTCCAACATCTGAAACCATCATCGGTTATATGTATAGTCAGTGGATACAATCTTACCGAGACCTACCCGTGCTAATCAATCAGTGGGGAAACGTGGTGCGATGGGAGTTACGTCCCCGACTTTTCCTCCGGACGACGGAGTTTTTCTGGCAAGAAGGACATACTGCACACGCGACACATGAAGAAGCTGAGGAGGAAACGCTCCGTATCCTTGGCATCTATACCGACTTTGCAGTCAACGAAGCAGCGATACCGGTCATTCCCGGTCGCAAAAGTGATAGTGAAAAGTTCCCCGGTGCCTTAACATCTTATACGATTGAGGCGATGATGGGTGATAAACGCGCGCTTCAAGCTGGCACTTCACACGACCTCGGACAGAACTTCGCTAAAGCTTTTGATATACAGTATCTTGACGCGAACCAGAAACAACAACACTGCTGGACAACCAGTTGGGGTGTTAGCACCCGCATGATTGGTGCGATTATCATGGCACACGGAGACGATCAAGGTTTAGTCCTACCCCCACGGCTTGCTCCCACGCAGCTTGTCATTGTGCCGATCATACCCAAAAACAACGAGGATGCGAAACAGGTCGTCACAGAAACCGTTGATCTTATCTGTGGAACCTTAGGCGACATTCGCTACCATGTTGATGACCGATACGAGTATTCACCCGGATGGCGATTTAACGAGTGGGAACTCAAAGGTGTGCCTTTGCGTCTTGAGATCGGTCCACGCGACATTGAAAACGAACAAGTGGTCTTTGCGAGACGCGATATACCCGGTAAAGAGGGCAAATCGTTCATCCCAATTGCTGATGTTGCAGAGACAGCGAGTAAGATGCTTGAGACGATTCAGTCGGACATGTTAAAACGCGCAACCGAATTTCGTGATGCAAACACTTTTGAACCTAAAGACTATGATGAATTTAAGGGAACTATTGAAAACGGTTTTGCACGCGCATGGTGGTGTGGCAATGCTGAATGTGAAGATAAGGTCAAAGAAGAGACACAAGCAACTATCCGATGTATCCCGATAGAGCAGCCTGATGGTGGTGGGACGTGTATTGTCTGCGGCACAGAAGCGGATGAGATCACGATTTTCGCGCGGGCATACTAACATAACCCACTTACTACCTAAAAAATAATAAACGAATCTTTTTAGAATGAATATATGAACTATGTTATCTGTGCAACACCCCGCACACGCAGTACCGTTTTATGTGACTTGTTGGTTTCGTCAGATATAGCAGGATATCCGAGAGAATACCATGAAGGACACGAATCGCTAAAAGGCTTGGATATAACCGACCCAGCAACGTATCAAAAATACATATCCGTTTCCACTTCACCGAATGGAGTTTGTGGTATACAAGTAATGTCCACAGAAAAGCATATCGTTGAAAAGTTTATAGATTTTAAAAACGTGAAATGCATCTGGCTCCGCAGGGAAAACAAAATAAAACAAGCCATCTCCCTTTTGAAAGCTCACAAACGCAATTGCTTTTATGAGACAGATAAAAATCGGAAAAATGACGACCTTAATCAGATCAAAATCACGCGTGATGAGATCGCATACAGCACACTTGAATTGACTGCACAGGATATGTCGTGGGGATATTATTTTGAAGAAAACAAGATTATTCCCTTAACAGTTTGGTATAAAGACTTAGAAACAGAAACACAGCAAAAAGATATCATCAAGAAAGTCCTTGAATTTCTTGAGATCTGCGACACACCGAGTGAACCTAAAGTTTGGGTTACACGTCAAGATACGGAATGGGATCAAGACTTATACAATCAGATCGTGGATCCCTATCGCTAATGAATAACGATTTAATCCAAATTGTTGTCCGTAGCTTACCACGTGCATGAAGTGTTGATCTAACATTAACAAAGGATACCAATACAAATGGACTTGCTATTTGACACTCCCAAAACCGATCAACGTAAAGAAAAAATATGTTGCTGGGCGAATTGTTATATAGATATAGCACAGACCTATTATATTGAGAACTTTACACGTGAAAAAAAGTTGTTAGAACTCAAAGAAAGTATCTACAAACAGGGACATCTCACGAAATCCGAATTGGAAATACTTGCAAAATGGAAATCTCCCCGTAATGCTAACAGAATCATCAAAAACAACAGTGAAAAACTTGTTAAAGAGAAAACATCTGCATCATTCAAGGCTACAGATCCGTATGAAAGTATTAATCCTTTACGTGAACTAAAAAGGATTGACTGGGCGATTGCATCTGCTATACTACATTTTTTTCACAAGGACAAGTATCCAATTTATGATATTCATGCATTAAGGGCTGTTGGCAAAGAAAAAGGTGAAGGTGTTTGGGGACGTTATGTAGAATTTTGTCGGAAAGTTGCAAAAGATAACAAAGTTGATATGAGAACTTTAGATCGCGCATTGTACCGATTTGGCTATGTGCAATCTGTTCTGAATTATTATGAGGACGACTTGGCATGCCTCGGTGTGAAGGTGAGCGATATTATAAATGGATCTCTCTAATGAAAAAATTGCTTTTAACTGAATCGTAGAAAACCGATTACGAACAGTAGTGTTATTTCAATAATTCACCATAGTTATCCTTCTATTCTATCTCCCAGAGAAGCACAGACCCATCATCACCGCCGCTCACGAGGGTTTTCCCATCAGGACTAAACGCTAAACTTTTGACCCGAAATGTATGACCAGTCAACGTTTGCTTGTGTTCACCTGTCTTTATATCCCATAAGTGGATCGTGGCGTCAAGACAACCAAATGCAATTGTTTTTCCATCCGGACTGAACGCTAAACTGTATACCCAGTCTCTATGTCCAACAATCGTAAACTCGGTTTTACCTGTGTCTATTTCCCATAGATGAATTACCTCGTCATCGTCTGCGCTTGCGATGATTTTTCCGTTTGGACTAAACGAGATACTTTCGACCCATCCTTTGTGCCCGATAAATGTCATTTTAATTTTTCCACTACCAACGTCCCAAAGACGTACGGATCCATCGGCACTGCCACTCCCGAGGATAACTCCATCTGGACTGAACGAGACACTGCTAACCCCATTTGTATGTCCAATAAGTGTTTGCTTGTGTTTGCCAGTGTGTGCATCCCAGAGGCGGATAGTCGTGTCGGAACTACCACTTGCAAGGATCTTCCCATCCGGACTGAATGCTACAGATTCAACAGTATCCGTATGTCCAACAAGTGTTTTCTTGTGTTCACCAGTATCTACATCCCAAAGTTTGATGCCATCGTGTCCACAAGCGAGTATATTTCCATCAGGACTGAACACCAGACTGTCAGCGGGATCCTTAAACCCATTTTTTGACCCATTGAGCGTTCTGATATGTTGTTTTGTCTCTACATCCCACAAACTAATAATTCCATTGGTAGATCCACTGGCAATGATGTCACCATCGTGATTGAATGTTACACTATAGACATATTCCGAATATCCAGTGATTTTATACTTTTCGTCACCTGTGCGTGCATCCCAGAATCGGATAGTGCCATCGCCACTTCCACTCACAAGTGTTTTTCCATCAGGACTGAATGCTAAACCTCGAACATACCGCGTATGTGCATTGAGTGTTAGCTTGTGTTCACCCGTGTGAATATTCCACAGACGAATTGTTTCGTCTATATGTGATGAAGTCGCAATTGTTTTTCCCTCTGGACTAAAGGCTAAGTTATCAACATGCTCCCTATGTCCGATGAGTTCCATCTTGAGTTCACCTGTGTTTAAGTCGTGGAGATAGATCGTGCCACCTTCACTGCCAATCGCAACTATTTTCCCATCCGGACTGAACTCCGTGCCTGTAGGAAAGCAATCGGGATGCATAGCGAGTGTTTTCTTGTGTTCACCTGTGATCGGGTTCAATAAACTAATTTTGCTGTCCCACCAACTCACGCTTACAAGCGTCTGTCCGTCTGGTGTGAATGATAACACAGTGGCACCATCCGAATCTTTCTTGAGCGAATATTTCTGATCTCCTGTGATGACATCCCATAATCGGATAGTACCGTCCCTGCTATCACTCGCGAGTGTTTTTCCATCCGGACTGAATGCCAGGCTTGAAATCCAATGTGTATGTCCGGTGAGTCTTGTTTGTGCACCGGTACTTCTGTCCCACAGAATAATGGCATCGGCACTTCCACTCGCCAAGATGTGTCCATCAGCACTAAATGCCAAACTGTCAACTTGTTTCACATGTTCTGTAAGCAAGGCGACTTCTTGATGTGTTGTTGTGTCGTATAACCAAATGCCGATACCACTCGCAACAGCGAGAAATTTACCATCAGGAGAATACTGTATCTCATTTATGCTACCCTTACCGATACGTGCTTTAGCATCTTCAGGCAGATTCCATTGCATTGCATCTTGTGTTAAGTTGTATTCCACTTTTTCTGTTCCTTCTGTTAGACCGTCGTTACTGTCTTTGCTTCTTTTATTGCCACCAATTCGGTTTTGCAATTGGGGTTTTGATTGATGATTTTGAATGACTGGTGCATTGACGATTTCAATCGTAGGTTCTGATCGTGCATCAACACTATATGGTATCTGAAAATTAGCGGTGAATTGCTTGTTTGCACCCATCAGCAAGATAACCAAAATAGCAGATGCACCTAAAGCTGCAAAAGGTAGCAAGGGTTTACTCGTGTACATAAGGATTTACCTTCCAGATGAGGACAGTGCCATCGTCACCTCTACTGCCGAGAGATTTACCATCCGGACTGAACACGATGGCACTAACCCAATCTGTGTGTCCTGTCAATGTTTTCTTGTGCTTGCCGGTGTGTGGGTCCCATAAGTTGATGTTACTCTCAAAACCCCCGCTTGCGAGGGTTTTACCATCCGGACTGAATGCTAAATCAAACACCCGATGCGAAGGCATGATGAGCCTCATCATGGTATTACCAGTATCTATATCCCATAAGAGGATAATTTCACCACCACCAACAGCGAGGGTCTTACCATCCGGACTGAATGCAAGTCCCCACCAAGCACTAGCTTTCCACCAATCTACAACGTCTCTTCTCCAAGTACTATCTAAAGCAAATACCTCTGTGATCTTTCCTGTTTGTGCATCCCAGAGGCGGATAGTGTCATCATCACTTGTACTCGCGAGGGTTTTACTGTCAGGACTAAATGCCAAGCCGAAAATGCCCTCCGTATGTCCAGTGAGTGTCAGCTCTTGTTCACTTGCGGGCATACACAATTTGATAAGATTGCCCTTGTCGAACGCAATAGCGATTATATTTCCGTCGGGGCTGAGTGCCACACTGTGGGTACCCCACTCGCTTATCTTGAGTATCATTTTGTACTCGTTTGTGTCCTCATCCCATAGACGCATGCCGTCATCGCCCCAAGCGAGTATATTTCCATCTGGAGAGAACTCTATATTTCGTACTGCACCACTTGACACCGCATCCCTAAACTCATTGAGGGTTTTGATGTGTTGTCCTGTGTCTGCATGCCAGAATAGGATAGTACCATCACCATTTTCAATTGTGATTGTCTCTTTATTATGGGGACTGAATGCGATAGCACCGATCCAAGGCGTATGTCCAGTGACTATATTTATCGGAGTACCTGTGTCTATATCCCAGAATCGGATAGTATCATCGCCGCCTCCACTTGCGATTGTTTTTCCATTCGGACTCAGCGCAACACTTTGGACCCAATCTGTGTGACCCGTCATTGTTTGCTTGTGTTCACCTGTGTTGACATCCCACAGTCGTACTGTTTGATCCAAACTTCCACTCACAAGCATTTTACCGTCCGAACTGAATACAAGACTCTGAACTTGCCGCTCATGTCCGGAGAGTGTTATTTTGTTTTCGATTGTGTCTAAGTCGTAGAGATGAATAGGACCATTTTCGCTACCCATAGCGATTGTTTTACCATTCGGACTCAACGCAACACTATGTATACGATCTATATGTCCTGGTATCGTTTTATCGGGTTTACCGGTTATTGGATTCCACAGACTGATTGTACCCTTCCGATCCTCACAAACAATTATTGTCGTTCCGTCCGGACTAAAGGATAAGAAAGTATTGAAAGAAGTGAGTTCTGACTTCTGTTCTCCTGTGATGGTATCCCAAAACTGGATAGTATCACCAGTTCCACTTGCAAGTGTCTTCCCATCAGGACTGAATGCCAGGTTCAGGCCTGAGAGTACCCTTCTATCCACGGTGAGCTTTGTTTGCACACTCACACTACCATCGGAAGGCTTATACCCCCATAGCAGAATGGTGCCGTCTTTGCTTCCACTCGCAAAAGTGCGTCTATCCAGACTAAACGCAAGGCAGTCGACTACACTCGTATGTTCTGTGAGAAGACTTATCTCTTGATATGTTGATGTGTCGTATAACCAAATACCGATACTACTCGCCACAGCAAGTATAGCACCATCGGGAGAATACTGGAATTCGTATATCCTACCTTTACCGAGACGTGCTTTAGCATCTTCAGGTAAGTTCCATTGCATAACTTCTTGGGTTAAGTTTCTTTCCATTGTCTTGTTTCCTTTTGGTAAACTTTGGTTTTTGTTTTCAGATGCAATAATACTGCTTCTAACTTGGTATAAATAATCAGGTAATGTTTCGATGTCAACGGTAATCCGTAAACGATTCCGCCCCCGTTGAAGTCGACTTTTGACAGTGTTCGGAGACACACTTAGAAACTTTCCTATCGCTTCACAGCTCATTTCTCCAAGGTAGTAGAGGATTATCACCGTGCGTTCACGCTCCGGTAGCATTTCCAGTAGACTATCTACTATGTCACGACGAGACTCAGCAGATGTTGCTTCACGTTGTTCTGCAATATAATTGGCATAAGCGGTTTTTTCCAGTGCCTCTTCACTGGTGGTTTCCAGCGATTGTATCGTCATTTTCTTTTTTCGTAACCATGCTGTGCAAAGTCGGTCTGCGATAACATAGAGCCATCCTATAAACTGGTTCGGATTTTCCAGCGAAGTAAGTTTATTATGAGCCTGAAGAAAAGCATCTTGTGTGATTTCTTCAGCGAAATGGAAATCTCCTATTTTTCGCCATACAAAAGCATGAATACGTTTTTCATATTTCCTGAACAGATCGCTGAAGGCATCCTCATCACCAGAAAGTGTACTCTGAATTAGTTCAACATCATCTTTTTCCATCACAGTCCTCTCATAATCTATTTAGGTATACAAATAGGTGACGCGATTCCACTGAGAACGGGTTGCAGGAATGTCATAATTCAAAAAAACCTGCCTTTTTGTGAATAGAACATTATTCGGTAGGTGCGATTTCCTTATCGCACCTACCGCCCTGGAGAAATCATAATTACCTGATTAATCATTTAATCTTCATTTAATTTGTGCAGTAGTGTCCGCACACTAAAAGTTTGCGCTACAATTGTATGCAAATAATTATGGATTTCAGTATAAGACACAAACAAAGAACTGTAATATTACCAACGCAGGTGTTATGCATTGGAAACATTAAGGATCAATCTCCCAGATGAGTACAGTACCATCGTCACTACCGCTAACGAGTGTTTTGCCATCTGGACTAAAAGCGATACTTCTTACCCAACCTGTATGTCCCGTTAATGTTTTCTTATGCTTACCAGTATGCGGATCCCATAGACGAATGTCGCTGTCTACGCTCCCACTTGCGAGGGTTTTACCATCTGGACTGAACGCCAGACTGAACACCCAATGTGTATGGCCAATAAGCGTCATGTTAATTTCCCCTGTATCTATATCCCATAGGTGGATGATGTTATCACCACCGCCACTTGCGAGAGTTTTCCCATCTGGACTGAAAGCTACGCTCTTGACTCCTTCAAATTCATGTGTATGTCCGGCAAGTATTATCTGAGTCTCGCCAGTGTCAACACGCCATAATCGTACAGTATTGTCATCACTGCCACTTGCGAGGGTCTTTCTGTCTGGACTAAATGCTACACTATAGACTCTGTGTGTATGTCCTATGAGTATTTTTTCCTGTTTACCGGTGAACATATCCCATAGACAGATAGTTTTGTCTTCACTACCACTGGCGATTGTTTTCTCATCCGGACTGAGTGCGACACTATGAATACCGCTCCTTTGTTTACTGCTCGTTTGTCGAGTGAGTACCATTTTGTGTTCACCAGTCTGTGAATCCAGTATGTGAACGTTTTCTCCGCTTCCACACACAAGTGTTTTTCCATCTCTTGTAAATACTATGCTTGGAATCCAATCCTCGAATCCATCAAATGTTTTGACTGGTTGGCCTGTGTTTACATCCGAGAAGCGAATATTGCGTCCCTCATAGCCAACTGCGATTAATTTTCCATCTGGACTGAACGCCACGCTTGCAACAAAATCCGTATGTCCAGTGATGATATGTTTCTGGTTACCTGTATGTACATCCCAAAAACGAATGCTATCATCAGCACCACCACTGACAATTGTTTTTCCATCTGGACTGAACGCTATGCCGCGAATATCCCACGTGTGTCCTGTGAGTGTTCGCTTGCGCTCACCGGTATCCACATCCCATAAGCAAAATGTGTTATCAACATACGAAGCACTGGCGAGGATTTCTCCATCCGGACTGAACACTAAATTGTCAACATCCCACGTATGTCCGGAGAGTGTAGACTTAAGTTCACTTGTGTTTAAATCGTGCAGGTAGACAGCACCATTCTCACAACCCGTAGCAATTGTTTTTCCATCCGGACTCAACGCTGCACTCAACGTAATCATTTTCTGTCCTGAAATTGTCTGCTTATGTTTAGCAGTGATCAGGTCCCACAGACTGACAGTTCCTTCCCCATTAACACAAACGATTGTTTCTCCATCCGTAGAAAAAGACAAATAAATGTTATTTTCTATTGTCTCGTTAGTGAGTGTAGACTTCTGCTCTCCGATGACGGAATCCCAAAGTGTAACAGTATCTCCGATTCCACAGGCAAGTGTCTTCCCATCTGGACTAAATCTCAGACCGATGTTTAGGAACACACTTGTATCCACTGCAAGTGTTGTTTGCGTCCCCGATGTCCTATCCCACAGCAGTATTTTCCCTTCTTCGCTATTATGTTTGCTCCTACTTGCAAAATAGCGACCTTCAGGACTGAAGGTGATATCGGTAACTTCACCCTCATGATCTGTAAGGAGTGCGATCTCTTGATGTGTATCTGAATCGTAGAACCAAATACCAATATCACTCGCCACTGCAAGTATTGTTCCATCTGGAGAATACTGTATATCATTTATCCTACCTTTACCGAGACGTGCTTTAGCATCTTCAGGCAAATTCCATTGCATAGCATCTTGTGTTAAGTTGTTTTCCACTTTTTCTGTTCCTTCTGTTAGACCGTCGTTTATGTCTTTGCTACTCTTAGTGC
The DNA here is from genome assembly GCA_009839975.1 of Candidatus Poribacteria bacterium. Lineage (GTDB taxonomy): Bacteria > Poribacteria > WGA-4E > WGA-4E > WGA-3G > MSPOR6. Next base: position 4,887 of record VXOP01000287.1, on the reverse strand, counting down.
CACCAATCCGTTTTTGCCATTGGGGTTTTGATTGATGATTTAGAACTACTGGTGCCTTAACGATTTCAATCGTTCGCTCTGATATTGACTCTAAACTATACGGCTTTTGAAACCTGAGTAAATTCTGTGCACCAAAACCTATCAGTAAAACAACTAAAATGGCTGAGGCAGAAGATATTGCTAATGGCACCAATGGTTTACTACTTGACGGTGTTACAGGTTTGATACGCGAAATCTCACGCATGACATTCTCAGTAAGATGTGGTGTGATCTGGAAATTGTCTAATGCTTCTCTTATCATCGTTTCCTCCTTCTGCAGACGTTGTTGTGCGCGACGGAGTCTGCTTTTTATTGTATTGGTAGATACACCCATAAACTTACCTATCTCTGAACACGACATCTCTCCGAAGTAATGTAATGTCATGACAGTGCGTTCGCTTTCGCCAAGCTTCGCCAGTAGTTTCTTAACGACTTCGCGTTGTGCTTTTTCAGCGATCCGTTCGTTTTCTTCAAGCACATGCTCAGAATAGGTGGTTTTCTGGGGATGTAGGGTATCTATATCCCGTATTAACGCTGTCTGTCGATACTTTTTATGCAACCATGAGTTACAACGACTTGTGGCAATAACATAAAGCCAACTTGCGAAACTCTGTGACTGTTTCAGTGTAGCGAGATTGTTATACGCTTTCAGGAATGTGTCTTGCGTAATTTCTTCAGCGATATGGAAATCACCGATTTTTCGCCACACCAGCGCGTGAACCTGTTTCTGATATTTTTCTACAAGCTCCGCAAAGGCAGTATCATCACCTTCAAGCGTCAGACGAATTAATCGTGTATCGTTGTTTTTCATGGTTTACCTCCGATTTCACCCTATAGTGACACTGCGAGACAGTGAATCGGGTGCATAATTCTGCACAAAAAGGAGATAGTTTAGATAAGAACGTGAGAAATTAGACGGTTACGGACTCTACAAAGGTACTACGTCGGCATACACATAAGTCGGAGGACTGGTATTACTTGCATGAATCTTGTCATCTTCGTCTTTGGATGCAGAGACAATATCTCTCTGGACGATTCTGCCTGGTTTAGCATCAACGGGTGAACTGAACATAGGACCATCAATAACACATGTGTGGAATTCGCCATTCTCACCGAGTGGGTCAACATCGTCAGGTAAATCTGCAAGGAGTTCTACGTCAAACCATCTTCCAGCAAAATCAGCAGGAACTTTTGTTGGGTTGAGAGCAGTTATTATCGCACGCATGCCAGCTGCGATCATCTCTCGCGCGAGTTGTGCCGTATCCTCATCCCAGACAGGGAAAATCGGGGTGAATCCAGTACCGCTGAGTTTTTCCTCTCTGTATGCGCGGATGTCTTCAAGGAACAAGTCTCCGAATGCGAAATGTGAAGCGGTTAAATGACTCGGTAGTGTTTCTACGTCTTCAAGGAATTTCCGCATCGCTGCTTCATATATCTCATTTGAGCAAGGATACGGAATAGGTATTTCGTACAACGGGATGTCCAGTCTATCTGCTTGTTGTTTTAGTGCCCATGTGGGTGTTGAGTGGATTGATACACGGTCGAAAGTCTTTGTGACAGTGGTAAAGATGCCGCGCACATCGTATCTGTCGGGTTGTTGACGTAAAACGTGCAATGCCCAAGCGGAATCTTTACCTGATGACCAGGAAACCAGAACAGGTAGGTTTTTTGTTGTTTTTGTTTCTTCTAACATATTGTTAATCAAAAAAAAATATACACTTTCATCCCACGGTAGATGCGATTTCCCAATCGCATCATAGATGGAGTTTAGTGAAGCGTTAATAGTAGTAGGCACACTCCGTGTGCCGTCTGCAATTGTCAGTTTTTCGTATCAGTTTCACAATATCAACAACCAATATGTTTATGGTATACGGCACACTCCGTGTGCCTACTACTATACAACTGAGATTATAGTGTCAAAAAGTTTGCCAATAGGCTTTTTCCAGATGCAGTCAGAATGGATTCTGGGTGAAACTGCACACCCCAGATCGGTAAGGTCTTGTGGCGAATTCCCATGATTTCGTCCTGGTCAGTCCATGCAGTGATTTCAAGACACTCTGGCAATGTATCTTTTTTGACGATAAGGGAATGGTAGCGCGTGGCTTCAAATGGGTTGTCCAAATCCCTGAAAAGTTCGTTACCATTGTGATGTATCATGGATGTTTTCCCATGCATTAATCTATCGGCACGGACGACCTCACCACCAAACACGTCCCCGATACATTGATGTCCAAGGCATACGCCTAAAATCGGCACTTTTCCCGCGAAGTGTTTGATCGTATCGTTGGAAATCCCCGCTTCTCGTGGTGTGCAGGGACCGGGTGAAATCACGACTCGTTCTGGTTCCAGCGCGTCTAATTCGGCTATGCCTATTTTTCGGCTGCGATGTACCTCTAAATCCGCACCTAACTCACCGAAATACTGCACAAGATTGTATGTAAAAGAGTCGTAGTTGTCAATCATTAAAACCATCTTTTTTCTCCTATAACACCAGACCTTGTTGTGCCATTTCAATAGCAGTGAGTATCGCCCACGCCTTACTGACGGTTTCATAATACTCATTTTCGGGTACGGAATCAGCAACGACACCACCGCCTGCTTGCACATAAGCAGTGCCGTCTTTGATAACCGCTGTTCTTATTGTAATCGCGGTGTCTGCACTCCCTGAGAAACTAAAATACCCGACTGTTCCCCCGTAGGTGCCACGTCGAGTAGGTTCCAGTTCATCTATGATCTCCATTGCGCGTATCTTCGGTGCACCTGAGAGTGTTCCCGCTGGTAGACATGCACGGATGACATCAAAAGCAGTTAGATTTTCACGTAGACGCCCAACGACGTGTGAAACGATGTGCATGACATGTGAGAATCGCTCGACTATCATCAGGTCGGTTACCTTGACGGTATGATATTCACACACGCGTCCGAGATCGTTCCGTCCTAAGTCCACTAACATCACATGTTCCGCACGTTCCTTAGGGTCATTAATAAGTTCCGCTTCTAATGCCTGGTCCTCTTCAGTCGTCTTCCCACGTGGACGCGTGCCAGCAATTGGCACCGTCTGGACAATCCCATCCTCTACCCGTACCATCATTTCCGGAGAAGCCCCTACAATGTCAAAACTATCAAACTTGAGATAGTACATGTAGGGTGATGGATTTACGACTCGCAATGCACGATAAATATCAAATGAGTCTACTGAGACCGGACGACTAAATCGTTGTGATGGCACGACCTGTATGATGTCACCCGCTGCGATGTATTCTTTTGCACGTCGGACTGCATTTTCATAGTCAAACTTTGTGAAATTGGATTGTGGGTCGGGGATAGGTTCTGGAAAACTCTCAGTATCTTGCTGCCTATTGCCGATTGCAATGCTCTCTGAAACTGTTGTGAGTTTTGCGATCAATTCATCAATTTTAGCGATAGCATCGGCATAAGCGGTGTCAACATCATCATCAATATGTGCATTTGCGACGACTTTAATCTGATGGTTCACGTGATCAAAGATGAGAAGTGTTTCAGCGATCATGAAGAAACAATCGGGGATTTGCAATTCATCTTCGTTATCATCCGGTAGTTCTTCAACGAACCGCACCATATCGTAGCTCATATACCCGACTGCACCGCCGTGGAATTCCGGTAAACCTTCAACACTAATAGGTCTGTAGTTTTGCATCAGTTCTTCAAGTGCTGTTAACGGGTCTTCATATTCCATGGAAACCTTTTCACCCTTATCCAGATATTCAAGTGTTACTTGATGTCCTTTACTTTGGAATAGCACCGAAGGTTGACTACCTAAGAATGAGTATCGGGCAACGGTTTCGCCACCTTCAACACTCTCCAATAAGAACGCAAAATTGTCGGGCATTAATTTGTAAAATGCGGATACCGGTGTCTCCATATCCGCTAAAATTGAACGGTATACAGGTATTGTGTTGCCTCGATTTTTAACTGCCGCTTTTTCTTGGAATTCCTCCAAACTTGGATAATACATTTTATGACTCCTTTTCCTATTCTTAGCATCCATGATATTCATGGAAGATTGGAAGAGAGGTTAGTCGGCTTCCATCCTTCTACCTAAAAAATATCAAGGACTAATAAACTGTATCTGCATCAAAAATTTTCTTACCTACCACACGCGTTGACTCACCATCGGGGGAGACCTCCCGATAGAAGCAGGAGCGATAGCCTACATGACATGCTGCCACTTTTTGCTCAACCTTTATGAGCAAGGCATCACCATCACAGTCTACGGCAATAGACTCCACTGTCTGTGTATGTCCTGAAGTCTCCCCCTTTATCCAGAGTTTCTGACGGGACCGACTCCAAAAGCAGACACGACCCGTTGACAACGTCTGTTTTATTGCTTCATCGTTCATATAACCGACCATTAAGACTTCGTTGTTTGTCTTATCCTGTATAACGGCAGCGACTAAACCGTCGCGATCATATTTGAGTTCAGATAATATTTCCATGATTTCTCCTTAGTGCTTAGTCAAGTATTTTTTTATGGCACTAAGAAGTCGGGAATCGGAGTTCCCTCCTACAATACAAAAGATTCTGTAGGAGCGATCTCCGAATCGCGACCTGCAATACCATGTTGACTAAGCATTAGTGTCTTTAAACAAAAAACCCTTATGCCACTGAGGTATGTGTGCATAAGGCTTATCAGTAATGTAAAGAATAGTATAGACCAAATTTCGTTAGCGCGCACACACCCCTTTGTTGGAATTGGAATGCCACCAATGCCAATGATGTCCGTTTGTATTCAAATAGGAGTGTGTAGCAAAGACCATTGTAATTACCTTTTCAATTTCTTTCATATATATAATACCTTAATTCTTAGTT
>VXOP01000349.1 GCA_009839975.1 Candidatus Poribacteria bacterium | reverse complement strand
CGACACTTCGGTAACTGAGGTCGGCTGTAGCAGCGGCGAAGTAGTTATCCTGCACTTGTGTGGTCATAACGTTGCGAGTTCGCAGGTTTCTGACTGTGATGTGATAACCGTCGTATTTCTGTTTACCGTCTAAGTGTCCACTTACGATGAATGCCCAGGTCTGCTGCTGTGTTGGAAGTGGTGTTACGCTGGGAGCTGCAGCTGCTGCTGTTTCGTTGCGCCACTCTGCACCGACGAAAGCGACATCGCGATCTGATGCTACATTGACGATATAACCTTGTCCACCCTCAATTTCAAACCCGTTATCCGGTGAGTCCGGGGTCCAACCGATGAAACGTTGGTTATCGGCATCAAGTGCGATGACCATTGTTGATCCTGTCAATCCTGCGAATGCTCTTGCGTTTATCGGCTTTGGTGTTGCTAAAGGTAGCGATACCATGTTCAGACCTTTTGACAACTTGAGATTGAAAATGTTGGCATAACGTTCGCTATCTTCTTTAGTGGAAAGTCTTGCGATGAATCCGTGTCTGCGTCCATCCGCTGTGTCGTAGTATCCGACAACAGAATGGTCTTGGTTAATATTCCACCCTTCTGTGCTAACGCTGCCTGGGAATACCAATGGACGTAGTCCGTGCTGTAGTGATCCGACAGAAGTGCGGACGACATTCCCGATCCGTTTTGATCTGCCAACGAGAGCCCGGCATCGTTAATACCGTGTACAAAAAAGTATTCAAACATTGCAGCTTGTGGCAGATCAAGAGAAATAAACCTACCATTTAGTTGACGCATGTATGGATGATATATACCACCAGCATCAACGTAGCTACCCACGATACGTCCGCTCATATCCACAAAGTAAGCATGAGTTTCCGTTGCCCCTGGTGACTCAACGATTATATCTCCAGAGAATCCGCGACGGATTCCAGATTCATCTGTGAAGTTGCCTGTCAGTGCACCAGTTGCATCACTGATACCATATATCTCGGTTTGGACAGCATTTGGGAAATCGTATTGTGTCAGTTCATCATTTTCAAGGATGACACCGTGGAACAGACCGTCGCTATCCTGATAGTGTCCTGCAGCTTTTCCATCATTCCCAAGTGCATAGAAATGTGTTTTCTGGGAGTCTGGAAAATCATAGGTGGTAAAGGCACCGGCGATGAGCGTAAAGGCGACCTCTTTTCCATCGGCATTTCGCGTGTATCCAGCATAATCCTCAAAGTCGCTACTTGCCGTCACCGCTAAATAGTCTACACCGGGAACATTGATACTCTCAAAAGTATAATTGAGTTCTTCAAGTGTGGGAGTGGGGGCGGGAACATCTACAACGGGTTCATCGGGGTCAGTTATGGGTCTTGCGATGAAGCCGTGCCTTAGTCCATCTCCTGTGTCGTAGTGTCCGACGATGGATCCATCTTGATTGATATTATATCCCTCTGTACTAACGCTGCCTGGAACCTCAAATCTTTTTAGCCCTCCCTGAAATGTACCGACAAGGGTACCCGGGAGTCCACCTACGAGTTTGGTGCGAGCAACGACAACGTTTACATCGTTGATACCGTGCACAAAAAAGTATTCCAACTGCGCTGCACTTGGTAGGTCAAGAGATACAAAACGACCATTGGGTGTTCGTATATAAGGATGATATATACCGTCAGCGTCTATGTAACTGCCGACCATACCACCGCTTGCGTTGACGAAATCAGTGAATGTTTCAGTTGCGCCGGGAACTTCAATTATTTCGTCAGCCGAGAATCCGCGGCGAACACCCGATTCGTCTGTGAAGTTGCCTGTCAGTGCACCTGTAGCGTCACTAATGCCGTATATCTCGGTTTGTACGGAACCTGGAAAATCGTATTGTCGCAATTTGCCATTTTCTAAGACGATACCGTGGAACAGTCCTTCACTATCCTCGTAGTGTCCGGCAGCGTTCCCATTATTCCCGAGTGCAAAGAAATATGTGTTTTGTGCATCGGGGAATTCGTAAGTCTTAAAGACGCCATCAATGAGGGTGAAGGCGACATCTCTTTCTCCATCAGCACTGCGTGTGTAGCCTGCATAATCTTCAAAGTCGCTACTTGCAGTTAATGACAAAAAGTTTACATCCGGAACATCAATCGTCTCAAAAGTGTAGTTATCGCTAATAGAAGCGAGAACAGGTTGAACGTTCCCTTGTGCATCAATGTTCAATGGAAAAAATGCATTGAAACACATGAAAAACGTGAAGAGAAAAAATAAAGAACTGGATTTATTCAAAATTCGCATAATATTTTCCTCTCCCTTTGTGAATTCCTTACTAATAAGAACTATAAGAATATGTGGGTTATTTTATTCATTAACAGAATCTATATTGTTTTATCAGAGACAAGCGGAATCATGTAGAATACGCCTACGTATGGCATTCTACATGATTCCGCAATGATTAGGAAATCGCACCTACCGGTTCTAGACTAATGATTTCGCATGTTTCATCTGAAGTTTTTTGACGAGGTAATTTAGTGGTAGGTTTCGGAACGTCTTCCCCCGCTAAACGGAGTCCTTCAATATGAAATTCTATAGCTTCCGTAATCAGTGTCTGAACCTTCTCCTTAGACTTTCCTACAGCGACACAACCAGGAAGGTCTGGGACATAAGCTCCCCAACTATTTCCCTCCCTTTCAAAACAAACAACGTATTTCATTTTACTCACAGTGTTGTGAAACCCCTTTATTTGCAGTGCAAAAACGAGTATGTGGTATACATGAACTGCATAAAGAATAACACGGTTTTCATGAAAAGTCAATACCAGATTTACCTTAATCAGTTGAATACTACTTAACAACGATCAATCGCCGCGTTTGCTGGAATGATTTCGTCGTCAACTGGTAGAAATAGAGTCCGCTTGCGACACTTTCACCGGAGGCGTTCTTACCATTCCAATAGGCAGCACGACCACGGTCTTGATAGAATCCTACCGATTGGAATCCGAGGGAGAGGGTCTGGACAACACTCCCTGTTGCGTCATATATCGTGATGGATACGTTGCTATCTTCTGATAGGCGATAAGGTATCCACGTCTCCGGATTGAACGGGTTTGGATAATTCTGCAATAGTTCGCTCTGCTTCGGTGTGCCAATATTGTCAAGTTTGACAGATAGAAACGCGTTTGCCAGATTGGTGGGTGTCACCTGAAAGCTGTACTCGTCCGAGGCAATATAACCGTCCGTATCGGTAATGGTTACTTCCATCGTATCACCTACCTGTACGACATTTCGGTAACTGAGGTCCGCTGTGGCAGCAGCAAAGTAATTATCTTGCACTTGTGTTGCCATGATGGTGTTTGTTCGCAGGTTTCGGACTTTTATCTGATACCCGTCATATTCTTGCTTACCGTCTAAGCGTCCACTTACGATAAATGCCCATGCTTCTTTCTGCTTGGATATCGCAGCGGGTGCAGCACTTATCATCGGTTGATCTGTCCAGGGTGCGCCGACAAATACAAAATTGCGAGTTTCTGGGACGTTGACGATATATCCTTGTCCACCTTCAATTGGGAATCCTTCGTTGGGTGCGCTTGGTGTCCACCCGACGAACCGTTGGTTTTCAGCATCAAGTGCTATGACCATTGTTGATCCAGCGATTCCCGCGAGTGATTTTGCTGTCATCGGATTCGGCGTTTCTAAAGGGAGCGATATCATGTTCAGACCTTTGGTGAGTGTGACGTTGAAGATGTTCCCGTAATTGTCACTTACTGTTTTTCCGACGAGTCTTGCGACAAATCCGTGTCTACGTCCATCCGCTGTATCATAGTGTCCGACGACAGAACCGTCCTGATTGATATTCCACCCCTCTGTGCTAACAGCACCCGGAAACTGCAATTCTCGTAGGTTGAGAGGACTGCCGACATAGGTGCGTGGAACATCACCCGCCGCTTTGGCTCTACCAACGACAGCCCTTGCATTGTTGAGGCCGTGGAGGAAAAAGTATTCCAGGTTTGTTGCGTCTGGCAGGTCAATAGATAGAAATCTGCCTATCGAACTCCGCATATATGCATGATATACCCCTGCGGTATCCTGGTAGCTGCCGACGATATGGCCTGTCCAACTCACAAAATCGGCATAAGTTGCTGATGCATTCGGAGCTTCAACTACTGTATCCCCTGAGAACCCACGGCGAACACCAGAGGCATCTATATAACTACCTGTCAGTGCCCCCGTTGCATCACTTAGACCGTATATCTCGGTTTGAACGGCACCCGGAAAATCGTATTGCTGCAATTCGCCATTCTCTAAGATTACACCGTGGTATAAACCATCGCTATCTATGTAGTGTCCGGCAGCTGTTCCATCATTACCGAGTGCATAGAAATACGTTCCCTGCGAGTCAGGATAATCATAAGTGGTAAAAACGCCATTGATGAGTGTAAAAGCGACATCTTTTTCATCATTAGCACGCCGCATGTTGCCGGCGTAATCAAAAAAGTCGCTACTGGCAGTTACCGCTAAAAAATCTACACCGGGAACATTAATACTCTCAAAAGTATAGTTGAGTGCAGGCGGCACAACACCGGGTCGCGCTTGTGGAGTCCCTGCTTTCGGTCTCGCGATAAACCCGTGTCTACGTCCATCCGCTGTATCATAGTGTCCCACAATAGAGTTATCCTCATTAACATTCCATCCTTCCGTGCTGACGCTGCCCGGAAACTGCAATTCTTGTAAGGCGACCGGATTGCCAGCATAAGTGCGTGGGACATCACCCGCCGTTTTGCCTCGACCGACAGCAATCAGGGCACTGTTGATGCCATGCAGAAAAAAGTATTCAAGATTTGATTCTACAGGAAGGTCAAGTGTCGCAAAACTACCCCCTGGGCCACGCAGGTATGCCCGATAATTACCTTCGGTGTCTACATAGCTACCCACGACATTGCCTATCGTGCTTACAAAATCAGCATAAGTTTCCGTTGCGCCAGGATACGCAATTATTTCATCTCCTGAAAAACCACGACGCACACCGGCAGCATCCGTAAAATTACCTGTCAGTACACCCGTTGAATCGCTATACCCGTATATCTCCGTTTGGACGGCACCCGGATAATCGTATTGTCGCATTTCTCCGTTTTCCAAGATAACGCCATGATACAGACCTTCGCTATCTTTGTAGTGTCCCGCAGCTAATCCATTATTACCGAGGGCATAGAAATAGGTGCCCTGTGCTCCGGGAAAATCGTGGGTTGTGAAAACACCATCTATGAGTGTAAACGCGATGTCTCTTTCACCATCAGCACTTTTTGTGTTGCCTGCGAAATCCTCAAAATCACTACTCGCCGTCACCGCTAAAAAATCTACACCGGGAACGTCTATCGTTTCAAAAGTATAGTTGTCACTGAGGGATGCTGGAACGTTTTGCGCTGTAGCGTTTAATGAAAAAAAGGCATTGAGACATAGAAACATTGAAAACATAAAGAATAGAAAATAGGTTTTAATCAAATTTCGCATAATATGAACCTTTCTTGGGTATTTTTAATCCAAAGAATTCAATAAATGAATTTAAAAAGTGCCATTTTTTGTCCCTGCAGCCAGATATGAAGCGAATCGTTTCACCGCAGCAAGCATCTTCACTTCGTCTTCCATATTCTCTTCAATTACATTGATGATTGCACTTCCCACAATAACACCATCCGCGACTTCCGCAACTTGACTCGCTTGTTCAGGTGTTGATACACCAAACCCAACACTAATCGGTTTATTGGTATGTTTACGAAGTTCAGTTAGCATCGGTGCGACTTCATCAGACAAAGTTGCACGTGCACCTGTTACACCTGTCAACGAGACGCAATAGATAAATCCTGTACTCACCGATGCAATACGTTGCATCCGTTCCGGTGAACTTGTCGGCGCGACAAGAAATATGGTTGAGAGATTATACTGCGGCGCAATGTCCAAAAGCGGTTGTGCCTCCTCCGGCGGTAAATCAGGAACGATAACACCGTCAACACCTGCGTCTTGTGCAGCTTCACAAAATACTAATTCCCCCATACTGAAGATCGGATTATAGTAACTCATCAGTGCGATGGGAATATCTGTATGCTGCCGGAGTGTTTTTACCATCTCAAGTATCTGTTGCAGTGAGATACGATGTTTGAGTGCACGTTCACTGGCACGTTGGATCGTAGGGCCATCTGCTATCGGATCAGAAAAAGGGACACCGAGTTCTATAAGGTCAGCACCTGCTTTTTCAAGTGTGAGGAGAAGTTTCCCGGTATGTTCGGGTGTTGGATCTCCCGCACACAGGTATGGCATAAATGCGCGCCTGTTTTGCTCACGGAGAATTTTAAATTTCTTGTCAATTCGATTCATAGATAGGATTGTGTTTTACCTGCCTTTATGGGACTTACCGTTGTTTAAAACTTATACAAATCTCACAAATGTGGTATAATATGCTTATATTTAGACATTTCTGCCACATCTGTTAGTTTATTGTTTAATTCCTGCTTCCGTCTCTCGTGCCTCCGAACTCAACTCCATTTGGACAGAAGCATATTCATCACCAACGATCTCCTGTATCGCTTCTGCCAGTTTTTTAGATTTATGTGATCTGCTACCATAAAGTTTCGCACAAAATACAGTCATGATTTCCATAACGTCTTGTGTCAGTTCTTCTTCAAATGATGGTTGTTCGCCTTTATTGATAATAACAACTTCTATGCCTTTCATTTCACAAATACGGAAGATAATCTCCGCACCGAAACGTAGAAGTCTATCTTTATGCGTCAAGACAATACGTGCAGCACGCCCAAAAACAATGATTTCAAGCAGTTCTAACAAGCCTTTCTTATTATAGTTTATACCACTGCCTAAGTCTTTGATTACAATTGTGTCCCAACCATTCTTATTACAATATGCCTCAAGGACAGCAAGCTGCCGCTCCAGATCCTCCTTCTGGTCACGACTTGAGACTCTGGCATAAGCGATTGTCGGATATTGTATATCCTTTGCACCTAACAACTCTTGCACACTATAAAGCCGTGTACCTTTAGGCGTTCGCTTGGCAGGTTGAATAAAACCACCATCTTCCCATCTTCTTAACGTCTGTGGATTCACACCAAGCAGTTTTGATGCTTCACCAATCTTAATAAATCTATCATTCATATAAACATAATAACACACCTTACATATATTTGTCAAGTGTATTTCTTACAATATATAGATTATTTAGATATGAATAGATTTGATACTATTTTAGCATGCAGTTACTTACCGTGCAGTTACTTACCCAATTATACGTTGTATACACCGAATTGTCAAGAGAAGTTTTTTGCGGTTAATACTACAACCAAAATTGATTGAAAATACACCGATACTATGTTATTATAGATGTATGGAAGAGTGGAAGAGGGGATGAGTAGAGGAAAAGGCAAAATGCGGCAGCATAACAGTTATAGCGTCAATATCAGGAGAAACTGATGATAATCAGAACCAGAGCACCCGTTCGTATTGATTTCGCCGGGGGTTGGAGTGATGTAGCACTTTTCACAGAAGAATCAAAAGGACAGGTTGTCAACGGAACGATAAACCGTTACGCATACACAACGCTTGTCTGTGAAAGTCAAACCGAATTTCCCGAATCAGTTGAATTGCGGCGTGTTCTGGATAAGAAGATTAGTATCTACTCCGCCGATTTTGATATGTTTGTGGAGGCAGAAGATGTCCGGCAGCTTGAATATGACGGCAATATTGACCTCGTTAAGGCAGCTGTTCGTCAAATGTCAATCCAGATAGGGAGTTTTGACCTTATTACACAGTCAAATGCACCCCCTGGTAGTGGACTTGGCACTTCCGCCGCTATGGGAGTTGCGTTAATCGGTGTGTTAGGTGCAATTAAGGATGTTACATACCTACCTTACCAATATGCGGAACTTGCCAGTCGCATTGAACGGTATGAGCTCGGTATCCTTGGTGGCAAACAAGATCACTACGGTAGTGCCGTCGGTGGTATCAATTTTATGGAATTTCAAGGTGAAGATGTCACGACATCACCGATAAAATTACCACCACAAATTCAGTATGAACTGGAAAAAAACCTTGTGTTGTGCTATACAGGACAGTCACGACTCTCTGGTGATATCCACAAGAATGTCACACAGGCGTATAAAAGCGGTGAACCGAGTGTGAGGGCAGCTTTGGATAACCTTAAAGCAATCGCAGAATCCACTAAGACGGCACTCATGCGGGGTCGTCTAACAGATTTCGGTGAACTTCTAACTGAAAATTGGCAGAATCAGCAGAAACTGCACCCATCCGTCTCAAATGAACAGATAGATAAACTGTTCAAGATAGCAAATGAACAAGGTGCTATCGGTGGGAAAGCATGTGGTGCTGGTGGCGGCGGATGTCTCCTCTTTTACTGTCAACCGACACGCGAGCACAACGTCCGTAAAAAACTTGAAGAAGCGGGGACTCAGATAATTGACTTCAACTTTGATTTTGAAGGACTCCAGATATGGAGATCGGATTAAATAAAAACACAATATCCAATGGAAGGTAGATACATGGAAAACACCCATATTGAGACAGATTTAGAAGCGGCATCGTTTCTAAAAACTGCTCGGGAAAATATACTAAACGAACTAAAAAAACGCATCGTGGGACAAAGCGATGTTATTGATCAACTTCTCATAGCACTCTTTTCACAAGGACACTGCCTGCTTGTAGGCGTACCCGGATTAGCAAAGACTTTACTCATCAGTACCTTTTCCAAAATACTTGAACTACCATTTAATCGCATCCAATTTACACCTGACCTTATGCCTTCAGACATTATCGGAACGGATATTATTGAGGAAGAGGTAAATACAGGGAAACGTGCTTTTCGTTTTATTAAGGGACCTGTTTTTGCAAATGTTGTGCTTGCTGATGAGATTAACCGCACACCCCCAAAAACGCAAGCCGCACTCCTACAAGCGATGCAGGAGTATAAGGTAACAGCGGGAGGCAATACTTACGCATTAGAACTCCCCTTCTTTGTATTGGCTACGCAGAACCCTATTGAACAGGAAGGAACATATCCGCTACCTGAAGCGCAACTTGACCGCTTTATGTTCAACATCTACATCGACTATCCAGAGAAGTCCGAGGAGAAAGAGATTGTACTGACGACTACTTCCGCTTACGAACCTGAAATTGAACCGATTATCACAGGTGAAGAGGTGTTGAGATTACAACAGATTGTCCGAAAAGTGCCAATTGCGGAAGCGATGGTAGACTACGCTGTGGAATTAAGCGTCAATACACGTCCTACACAACCCGACGCACCAGATTTCATTAGAGATTGGGTTAATTGGGGAGCAGGTCCACGTGCTTCACAGTATCTTGTGTTGGGTGCAAAGGCGCGCGCAATCATGAACGGACGTTACCACGTCAGTTACGAGGACATAAAAGCTGTGGCAAAACCTGTGCTACGACACCGAATATTGACAAACTTTAATGCCGAAGCAGATGGAATTACCAGTCTGGATATTATCTCACAATTGCTGGAAAAAGTTGAACCACCAGAGGTAAATTGATTCCTATATCACACAGATAAGAACGTCATGAAAAAAGAAGATACTGACATTGATATTTTTAGGATAGATCGGAGCAAACTCTCTGTCACATCACTTTTTGACACATCAGATGATAAAGAATATTGGCTCTCAAAAACACCACAGGAACGATTAGCAGCACTGGAATTGATGCGGCAAATTAACTATGGCTACGATCCAACTACCGCACGACTTGAAAGAGTTTTTGAAATTGTTGAATTCCCATCAGATTGAGTATCTTCTCATTGGAGGATACGCTGTAAGTTATCACGGATATCCATGTACAACTTTGGACATGGATATATGGGTTGCAATACAGAGAGAAAATGCAGAGAAGATGGTTGACGTTTTGAGAGAATTTGGTTTTGAAAGCGATCAATTGACTGTAGACCTTTTCCTGACGCTGCCTTTGTTCGCCAAGCAGCAATTGATGAAAAAGGCATTCCAAAAGGTTACTGGGAAGGTGCGCCTGATCTTGCAGTTGAGGTAATTTCTCCAAGCGACACATACACTGAGGTTGATGAGAAAGTAGATGAATGGTTAGACGCGGGTTGCGCGATGGTTTGGGTAATAAATCCACGTAGAGAGACTGTAGCAGTGTATCGGTCACCTGAAGATATGACCGTTTTGCGTGGAGATGACATCCTTGAGGGAGGGGATGTTATTGAAGGGTTTGCTGTCCAAGTGCGGGATCTTTTCGTGTAAGAATCTATTCAATCGTCAGTGTTGTCGTTTTCCTGTTCGTATTCATCTAATTTTCTGTATATCGTCCGCACCCCAATACCGAGTATTTTCGCCGCTTCGGTTTTATTATTGCCGGTTTCTCTAAGCGTCTTATAGATAGCTGCCTTTTCAATCTCCTCCATTTTCATTCCAACCCATCCGATGACTTTTTCCTCGTCCAGTATTGGCAGAAATTCGTCCTGCTTCTCTGGTCCTCCTCGCTGTTCTACCGATGTAGCAATTGATGTAATCTCGTCTTGTGTCAGATTTTCCAGTTCCTCTTGACTTGCTAAGAGTACATCGTAAGCTTGTCTAAAAATATCAGCAGCATCGTCAGTTTCTGCGATATGCATCCAACCGTTTTCCGCATCGGTCATTTGGAAGGAGGTCTGATCTTGAGCTGTAGTCGTTGATTTTAGCAAGCGCGACACATAGGCGATTAAGGCGAGGATTGTCTTGTATATGGCTTCATTTTTTGCAGCGACACTCTCAGAATTTGGATTTATGACCTGTATAGATGTACTCGGTTCATCCACAACGTGAACAGGAAACTGGGAATGTCCCAGTCCTAACTCCTTAGGAAAATCTTCAACCTGAAGTTCATCTGATGTTGCTACGATCATCGCGGCTTCAACCGCATTTTTGAGTTGTCGGATATTTCCGGGCAGATCTACATTTTGAATATAGTTAAGTGCATCCGCCTTTATGCCAGTAATGGTTTTATTGTGTCTTTCGTTAAATTCTGCTATGAAAGCATCTACAAAAAGCGGTATGTCTTCACGTCTGTCACGGAGTGGGGGAATGTGAATCTGAAACAGGTTCAGTCTGTAATATAGGTCTTGTCTAAACTTGTTCTCCTTGACCGATTGACCGAGTTCGACGTTTGTCGCAGCGATAATACGGACATCAACTTTGACATTTCTCTCTCCGCCGAGTCGTGTGAATTCTTGTATTTCTAACACTCGGAGAAACTTCACCTGCACTTCGGGGGACATTTCTGCTATCTCATCAAGGAATAACGTGCCACCATCTGCGAGTTCAAACATACCCCGTCGTTGATTCGTAGCACCTGTAAAGGCACCCTTTTCATGTCCAAAAAGTTCACTTTGCAGCAGGTCTTGGTATAGCACACCGCAGTTAACCGCTTGAAATGATCGGTTTTTACGGGGACTGTTCTCGTGGATTGCTCTTGCGATAACATCTTTTCCAACACCTGTTTCCCCTGTGATGAGGACAGTCGCAGTCGTTGGTGCAACCTGATGGACTTTACGCATAACAACCTGCATCGCTTCAGATTCACCGATGATGGGATTTGAATTAGGATCCGTAGGAGATTTTGTAAGATTCATTTTATCTCCTTTCAATGATGAGGTAGGGTTGCTAAACTATTATATCAAGTATGATTTGCGGATTTCGCTTTACTGCCTCAAACAACTGAAAACCTTGTTGACACGCAGCTTCACATAATCTTCTCATCACAACACCTTTGAGTGCATAATTTGAGGTGCGGAGTTTTTTCTGCAAGTCTCTTCCAGTTTCAACCACATGGACATTCGGTAAATCCTCATTAACTGCCTTTCTCTGACTTTTTGGCAGTAGGAAAATCAGTGACACTGAACGTTCCACCTCAAAAACACGTTGCAACGATTGAATGTCGTCAGGTCTCAATAACGAAAATACGAGGTCGTAACGCTCAAGCAGTTCTATTGTGCGTTCAGGAACACCACTCTCACCAAGCTCCAATATCTCAAGTTCGTGAAGTGGCGCGGTATCAAAGGGGACAACGATATCCTTTTCGTTGACAGGTTCTCTCTTCTCGTCAACTCGGCAGTAATACCACGGATAATAGAGGTCAACGGTTGTTTTACCGTAGTCTTCATGTTCACGTATCAGCTTTAAACCTTCACGCAATTGGGTGGACATAGGTCCGGTGAACATCTCTCCAGCGGGTAGCCGGTAGTCTCTGTCCTTTTTATACCAACCCTCTTCATTGAAACCACACAGTTCCTTTATACGAGACTTAAGAACATCAGATGAACGACAATCTTCAGCACTGAGCGGATTTTCAAGTTTGTGCTTTTGTCCTGTTGTGTATGCGTTAAAGATCAATATCTTCATAAATTATGCTTCTGCTTCCTGTTCCCGTCGCTGCCATATATAGAGAATTGGACTGGCAATAAACACTGAGGAATATGTTCCAATTAACACACCAACGATGAGTGCTAAAGCGAATGTGTTGATTTCCTCACCCGCACTGGAAAGGACAAAAATGACGGCAACAACAAACAACGTTGTGAGAGATGTAATCACAGTACGACTCAGAGATTGATTGATGCTACGGTTTAGTACTTCTACATATTCTGTGCCGCGTAAAGAGATGCCGTTTTCTCTGATACGGTCAAATACAACGATTGTATCATTTAGCGAATATCCGATAATCGTGAGGAACGCTGCGACTGTGGGTAGATTAATTTCTCTTGATAACACAGCGAATAACCCTAACGTGATAAGGACATCGTGAACGAGTGCTGCGATTGCACCGATGGCAAAACGGAACTCAAATCGCCAAGAAATATAAATCAGCAAAATAGCGATGGATGAGATCACAGACCAAAGTGCTGACCATTTAAGGTCGCGTCCCACACTGGGTCCTACTTCAGTAACATTTACGTTATCTGGAACTGCATGCCAATCATCCCCACCTTCCAAGAGTGCTTCTGTCAGAATGCTACCGATACTTGCCTGTAATTGTATAATAGCATTCTCTGTCAGATCAATGCCAAATTCATTTAGAAAAACAAGTTGAATCGCGGTACCATCAGCGACGGTTTCTACTTGATCAATCTCGTTCCGTCGTTGCAAATTCCCGTCGATTAATTCAACTGTTGCTCCCGGTTTCAGTAGATGTGGTTTCTCTATTGAACTGCTCACTTGAAGGCTTTTTGCAGTCGCATCACCAGGGTCTCCCATAATGGGTATATCATACGTCTGTTTCTGAAATTCAGGACGATGTCCCATTGAGATGAAGGCTTTATTTTCATTAGGTTCAAGTTGTATTTTCACACCTTCGTATCCCAATTCTGCTAACTTCGTCTCCAATTCTACTGCTGTTACTGCCCTATCAAATTTTGCTTCTATTTTCACACCTCCGCGAAAATCGATTCCAAAATTTGGTCCTCCGTGAACTATCAGGAAGACGATACCGATAAGGATTAAACAGGCAGAGAACATAAACCCTGTACGGTATTTACTGATAAAATCAAACTTAGTATCTCTTAAAAATTCCAATTGTCTATCCTTTTTTCCTTTCCAATTTTGCAATTAAATGCTTAATTTCTGCACGTCCCGATTACCGATGACTAAACCGTATATCTCACGGGTGACAACGATTGCCGTGAACATACTTGCGAGAATGCCGATACCGAGTGTGACCGCAAACCCTCTGATTGGACCAGTACCAAAATGATATAAGACGAGGGCGGTAAAGAAAGTTGTGAGATTAGCATCCAAAATTGTTATAAATGCACGTTGATAACCATTGGTAATCGCATCCCAAACAGCCTTTCCTGATCGTAACTCCTCCCGTATTCGTTCAAAGATGAGCACATTTGCGTCAACAGCCATGCCAATCGTAAGCACAAGTCCAGCGATACCGGGAAGTGTTAATGCCGCGCCAAAACCTGCTAAAGCACTTATTATGATGATCATATTAAAGACAAGCGCGATAATCGCGATGATACCCGAAAGCCTATAGTAAAGTATCATAAAGAATAGGACAAATCCCAGGCCGATGATAGCTGCTTTTATACCGTTATCAATAGACTCTTGACCGAGGGTGGGAGCGACAGCGCGTTCTTCACCGACTTGAACACCAACAGGGAAAGCACCGGCATTTAAGATATTTGACAGATAGTTTGCTTCCTCAGATGTAAAATTTCCCTCAATCATAGCATTTCTTCTAATCTGAGTTCTGATGACTGGAGCAGATTGCACCTTATCATCAAGAAGAATTGCCAAGTGTTCTCCGATATGTTCCCCAGTGATTTTTGCGAATTTGTTGCTACCTTCACTATCAAACGTCATAAGAACCACAATGTTAAAAGCGGACCCAGTGCTGGGTCTTGAATCTTCAATGTTGTGTCCTGATAAGAGTACCGGACTTTCCAAGACATACCAGTCCCCGGTTTCGTGATGATACCGAATTTCTGTGTTATCTTCCAGTTCTTCTGGTGGTGGCGTATTGGCTGAACCAGTATACAAGCTGCCACCTGATGGATGTTTTTTTGCGATTTTGAATTCTAACCGTCCCATAGTTTGGACAATACGGAGCGGTTCTGATGAGTCTTTTGCACCTGGTAACTCTATGATTATTCTCGGACGATTTGCCTCCTGCCGGATAGAAGGTTCGGCAACACCAAAAGCATCCACTCTATTACGTAAAACGATCAACACCTGTTGAATTGCCTCATCACTGTACTCTTGCATACTCTTCTCTGTTAGACTGAGACGGTACATTGATTGTGACTCATTTTCAGTAACAACCTCTGCGTCCTCAAAAAAGTCTACATCGTTCAAAAGTTCAACTGCTTTTTTTATATATTTATCCCTTTCTTCTTTTTCAGATTTCAAACGGGAAGGAATTTCGACGAGGACGTTTAGTGCATCTTCACCACTAACCTGTTCGGCTTGTCGGCATATAATCTGTTCAGCTTTAAGCGTTTCGGGAATAGCGTAAGCATTATCTCTTAGCAACGCGCGTTTTGATTTTTCTAAATCGATTTCAAGCACAAGGTGAACACCACCTTTTAGATCTAACCCTAACTTCAGTCGGTTTGCGGGTAGGATTTTCCTTAGCGTCGGTGGGATACTCCCGTATAGATGCAAATTCTCAAGTATTTCAGCTGGGTTTTCTTTTGCTTTATCAGATATAAGTCGTACGAAGAATTCTTTTTCTTCAGTACTGTCAAACGCATAGTCAACATTTTCTTCAAATTCCAGTTTCTTTAATTGGACATTAAAGACATCTTGTAATTCATCGGTTGCTTCTTGTAAGTTTTTACCTTCAGGGTAGTCTACGTCTGCTAAGTTTACCTTAAAAGCATTATCCTCTGTGACTTCAAAACGGGGGAGGTCTTCTTGGATCCACAACGGTAGATTTCCATATAAGGGTAGGTATAAACTATCCGGTGTAGGCATAAGGTATAAGAGTGATAATAGCAAAACGCCAATGATTAAAACAATTTTCCAGATATTAAATCTGTACATCAAATGCTCCTATTTTCTAAACTATATTTCAGATGGAAGAATTAGGCATATTACACAATGGATGCGCCTGGGAGGAATCGAACCCCCGACACGAGGCTTAGGAAGCCCCTGCTCTATCCGCTGAGCTACAGGCGCGAACCCGTTAGAACTCCATATATTCACAAATATTACGATGGCAATCTGTTGCCTTCTGTCAATTGCGCGGTTTGGAATTAAACCCCATTTTCAGTTAAATTTCAACCAGAGAAAAGATCGGTTGATTCGGTACTTTTTTACGCCCCTCGAATTTCGTAAGTTCTAACAATAGCGCAATACCTACAATGTTCCCGCTAAGTTTTTTGACAAGTTCAATGGATGCTGCGAGTGTTCCACCCGTAGCTAACACATCATCGCAAATCAGAACGCGACTGCCTCTCGGGAAAGCGTCCTGATGGATAGCGAGTGTGTCAACACCGTATTCCAGATCGTAGGTCACTTCATAACAGTCAAATGGTAACTTGCCACTCTTACGTATTGGAACAAAGCCGATTCCCAGACGATGCGCCAGGGCGGCACCAAGTATAAAACCACGAGCGTCAATTCCTACAATTACGTCAATCAACTCAGATTTAAAACGGTTTACGAATATATCAATTGCAGCATTAAAGGCTAATCCATTCCCTAACAGCGGTGTAATGTCTTTAAATGATACGCCGGGTTCGGGGAAATTGGGTATATCTCGTATAAACTTTGTAAAGTCGCTCATAGATGTCAATTAGTTTATATATGGTATTTATACTGCATCATTTACTTTTTTAGGTTGACGCAGCATGAGGATGAATCATAATCTTCATGCCCTGTCGGGACTCCATTACTTCAAATGCCTTTTCTATTTCAACAAGTGGAAAGTGGTGTGTGATAAGCGGTTCTACGCGAACTAAACCTTTTTCAAGAAGACGAACTGCTAATTCATGATGACGCGGAACACATCCGTGAGAACCTGTTACAAAACACTCTTTATAGTGAATTGTATTGGAGAGAACTTGCATGGGACGCATCGTCTTCGGTAGTCCTCCGAATAGGTTCACATAGCCACGGTGTGCTACCATATCAACGCCTTGCTCGTGTGCTTCAACGGAGCCACACGTCGTTACGACTATATCCGGACCTTCGCCGTCTGTTTCTTCAAGACAACGTTCAACTACGTCCTCTTCTTCAGAAGCGATATAAACATCTGCTTCGTAGAACTTCGCTATCTCCATCCGTAGTTTGCTTCTTTGTACACCGATAACCTTTGTCGCTCCCATAACTCGCGCGAGGTCAATCATCATACATCCAATCGGTCCCAATCCGATAATGGCAACGGATTTTCCAAGCGACATATTTACGAGTTCAAGACCGTTAATAGCACAGGCAAGGGGTTCAGCAAGTGCAGCGTCATCAAAACTAAGCCCCTCACCAAAAGCTGTGACGGGACCTTCCTCTAAAACAAGACGCGGAAGTTTCATATACTGTGCAAATGCCCCCGGAATTTGATAACCGATGGCATAATTAATATGACAATTATTGCCGAGACCGTTCCTGCACCAATGGCACTGACCGCACGGCACATCCGCACCGATGGAGACGCGATCTCCCTCCTTAACACGCGTCACATCCTTGCCAACTTTGACAATTACACCTGAATTTTCATGACCGATAATGGTGGGAGGTTCAACACGAGGATTGCCGTGGTGGAAGATTCGGACAACTGACCCGAATATACTGACAGATTCTACTCGCATCAAGGCTGATTCGTTATCTATGTCAGGTTCTGGAACTTCCCGAACATCAAATTTTTCAAGGCTTTCAAGTATAGCCGCTTTCATATTTTTCCTTGTTCTTTGTAAGGTTTACGATGGATGTATAAGCACTTTTGCGTAAAACTCGTTTCTGTTTTTCATCAGGTGTAGTATGTTCGTGCTATCTTTTAGCGACACCTTGTGTGTTATCAACGGATTTAGGTCTAACTTGTGCGTTGCCATTGCTTGTAAAACTGTCCGCCAATCATCATCGTTGCCGGATGTGCTGTAATCGGAATTCCACGTTCCGAACACTTTCACCTCTCTTCGCATCAACTGCGAAATCAGCGGTGCAGGTAACGTTACATCTGCAGTGGGATTCCCGAGTAGAACGACACTGCCACCACGTCTAACACTTCCGAAGGCGTTCCAATACGTTTCCGGTACACCTGCCGCTTCAATACAGACATGCGCGCCTTTTCCTTCAGTATGGTCGTTCACGACGTTAACAACGTCTGCTGCTCTGCTGTCAAAGACATTTTCAAATCCGATACGTCGTGCCAGTGCAAGTTTTTCTGGCACAACATCAAACAGAAGCACCTGCGTCGCTCCCATAATTTTTGCCCACTGTGCGACCATTAACCCTATCGGACCGGTACCAAAAATAGCAACCGTTTTGCCGACAAGCGACTCTTGAACCCTCCGAATTGCATGGAGTGCCACAGCAGCGGGTTCGGTCTGTGCTGCTTCTTCCAGTGAGACACCGTCTGGCACTCGGATGATGTTCTCTTTCGGTGCGACAACATATTCTGCAAACGCACCGTTACTTCGTGAACCGAGGTAATCGTAGTCGCTGCATTGGACGTATCTTCCTCTCTCACACGCAGCACATTTACCACACCATAAAAGTGGAAAAACAACTACCTTGTCACCTTCCTTAAGATTATCAACTTCTGAACCGAAAATGTCAACAGTTCCAGCGAATTCGTGTCCACAAACTGTCGGAAAACTGTATGTACCTTTTGAGAAAATCCGTGGAATATCTGAGCCACATACACCACAAAAACCGATTCTGACTCGGACTTGTCCATCGGAGACAGGTGGAATAGGTATTTGTTCTAATCGCAAATCTCCAACCGCGTGCAGGACAAGTGCCTCCATCAACGGGTTGCTCATCATCCATCTCTCTCTTTGAGACCCTGTGCAATTGCCTGACGGATCTGTTGGATATTCTCTGCTCGGGAGCCGGATGTGTGAAATACACTGCTGCTGCCACCGACCAAAATATCTGCCCCTGCTGCTACCATTTTAGGGATATTTTCAAAACTGACATTCCCATCAACTTCTATCGGTAGGTCTGCATCGTTTTCATCCAAAAAAGTGCGACATTCTTCGATCTTTCGTAACGTTGCCGGTACTAATTTCTGTCCAGCAAATCCAGGATTGACCGTCATAATTAGCACGAAGTCAAGCCTATCAACAACATACGTTATCGCGGAAAGCGGAGTCGCTGGATTCAAAGCAACACCCGACTTTATACCGTGTGCTTGAATAACAGATAAAGTCCTGTCCAAATGGACTGCCGATTCAGCATGGACTGCTATCTGCTGTACACCGATGTTTGCAACTGCTTCCACGAAGAAGTCGTTATTGTTGACCATCAGGTGAATGTCAAAAGCGCAATCTGTTTTTTGACGTAATTGTTCAATGAGTACCAACCCAATCGGCATATTCGGTACAAAGTGTGCGTCCATCAAGTCAAAATGAAGCAGGTTTATTCCCGCATTTTCTAACTCACGTATATCTGTTTCCAGGTTACAGAGATCTGCACACATCACAGATGGTGCTATGCTGATACTTTTATCTGCGGGACTAAGGCATTGACTCTCATGAGTCGGCAAGATATTACTCCAATCAAATACGGGTTTCTCAAATAGATATTATAACATAAATTACGCAAATTGTCAAATTTTGGTTGGTTGAGGTGTGTAAAGTAATTGTCATCGTTTCTGTCAGAATCGCGGATTTTCACGGATTACACGAATTTCGCGGATTTATTGGGTTTCACCTGCTGTTCAACCTACCCTACGAAATTGAGGTTGCCTCATCGTTAACTCTGTAAACTCTTATAGAAACCTACTAAATCCAAATAACGTTTTATATACAACTAACGGCTTTATACGAAAATATCATTGATTTATTTTCTTTCCTGTGGTACATTTATGAACGGACGTTTGAGGAGAATTTCCCATCCCCTTAACAGAGACACCTAATTGTGAAAAATGAAAATATCAAAAATGAAAATATCAATGAGGATACTGACATATTCTCACCTTACCAGCAGTCATTACTCAATTCAACATCCGCAAATGCTAATATACAGGCAATTTTAGAAAATATGGATTGCCGGGATGGAATGAAGCAACTCAAAGAGAACTCCGTTTCTTTGGTGCTTACAGACCCACCCTATTTTATTGATGGCATGGGAGAGGATTGGGACACCGAAAAACTAAACAAGCGAGTAAAACCTGGTGTCATCAGTTCACTACCATCAGGGATGAAGTTTTCCGTCGAGCAAGGACGAGAATTACAAAAGTTCCTTGCCCCAGTAGCAGATGAATGGATGCGCGTTATTCGCCCCGGTGGATTTTGCCTTGTTTTTAGCCAAAATCGCCTCGGACACAGAACCGCCATTACATTAGAAGACGCAGGATTTGAAATACGCGACGTGTTAATTTGGAGATATGAAGGACAAGCAAAAGCTTTCTCGCAAGACCATTTTATACGCAAACGGAAAATATCGGATGAAGAAAAAGACAGACTTCTACGGAAAATAGATGGACGAAAAACACCACAACTCAAGCCTCAAGGCGAAATGATAATCCTTGCACAAGCTCCCAGAGAAGGCACTTTTGTTGATAACTGGGATAAGTGGGAAACGGGCCTTATTGATGTCAACAATCCTATAATTAACGCCTCTCAATTCCCGGGTACTGTCATTCCATCAAAGAAACCAAAAGAACGATACGGACACATGACAGCCAAACCAGTAGATTTACTCCAACATCTTATCCGTATTTTCTCCGCGCCTCGCGCCCTTGTTCTCGATTCTTTCGCTGGCTCAGGTTCTACCGGGGTCGCCGCCATACTTGAAGGCAGAGATTTTATCGGTTATGAAATAGAAGTCGAAATGGCAACCCGTGCACAGGAAAGAATAAAGGCAACTCTCTCTGAGTGGAATTATAAAAAAAGAACCAAGCCACCGCTACGGTGAAGACAAAGTCGTCTTACAGCAGGGACACAAAGACCCCGCAAAACCCGCCACAAATATAAACAACATCATCCCACAATGTCAGTAACGTGTGAACAATAAGAGACGAAGCACAATCAAGGATGAATGTGCTACAACAAAATCAAGATGTATGTTGTGCAAAAAAGTTCAATCAAGTCTGCAACATCTTTGGATAATATTGATCTCAGTGGTGTTGGCAGTCAGTGGAAGTGATTACACTCATGATGCTGAAACAGTTGTCACACCTAAAACAGGAACCGATACATCGGTCTATCCAACGTTATCCCAATTAGACTCCAAACGCCACCTACAATAAACTCACCCAGAATCAGACCGAGGAAGAACGGTATGAGTTTGCGGTGCAGACTCACGCCTCCCTGCTTCAGTATGATCCATTTGATGACTGAACTGACAAAGATTGAAAACCAAAACACATTCATTGACCAACTACTGGAAATGGCAAATCCGGCAGGATGAAAGGGCCACCAGAATAGTTTTATCCGCATAAACATCAAGAAACCTGTTATCAGAAAACCGACACACATCGCGACAATCGCTGGTATATCGGGTACTCTTGGAGACGTTAACCAACTCTGAAGTCGGTTAAAGGGTCTACCGGCAAACCAATCACGTGCCCCTTCAATGTATGATATATGATAGAATGCCCAAAATGAACCGAATGTGCCGACAACTATCGCGACACACATTGCGATAAGTAATCTGCGGTTAGAAATTCGTGTCCTTTCAGCGAGTTTGAAACCTTCAAGGATATGTGGCATCGGATGTCCACGATAAGCACGGTTGATAGAAAAGAGATACGCTAACATCGTCAAGTTTCGTGGACCGAGAAAACGGGTTCCAAAGATACGAGGCATCATCTCGTCGGGACCGATGAAATGTAAATCGTGTACGGGTGAACCGAGCTCAGCACGCATCCGGGTGACAGCAGTGGATATAGCATAGTAGATACCGAAGAATACGATAATTACCCAGATAGACATCCCAGCGGCGTTGCAGAAGATGGCAAGGAATAACAGACTCGTTATTAAGCAGATGACCATACCACGATAGGACATCGGTTCATCAGGGTCTTCTCCTTTGCGCTGCGTAAAGAGTTTGCGTCCCACCTGTGCCAGGTGTTTTCGCGTTGCAACAATAGCAATAACGAATAAACCGATATACGCACCAAAAGATTGCTCATCCGTAAACGGAAAGTTCGGCATACCTCTGATACCCAACGCATCGCCAAAGATGCGTTCTGCCTTCCAAAACAGATAGAAGAACCAGCAGGAAAATGACAAGTCCAGCGGAATAAAGAATGCCATGCCGACTGCAAACGGGAATACAGCGATCGGAGTCCAGCCAATCGCACTCCACGGTTTCTGTGTAAAAAATGGACGCATGTCGTAAAGTCGACCACCCAGACTCGGTACAGCTGGAAAAAGATAGTGCAATCCGTTGAGTATATCAATTGTTCCAGCAATCGCAAATCCGAGCCACATCATCCTGCTTGTCAGCAGCTTTGTCTTGGTGACGTTTGTCAATTCAAGCGGGAGTTGAATGATTGGATAACTCAGTTTCTCATGTTCTGTCCACTGCTTACGCACAAGGGTGTTGATGAATACCATCGCTAGTACGAGTGCACACAAAAATCCACCCCAAGTTAAGGTGGTCGTAAGCCATCCTTCAATGAGTTCCCAGCGATATAAGCTGGATTCACCCCGGTAGTATTCTGTTAAAAAGGTTTTATCTTTAACTGCTATCCAATCAGGAACATAACGGTGGAACAGATGTGTCCAATCGTTTTCCGGCGTAGCGTGCCAGAAAGCGTAAGGGATCATCGGTATTAAGACGCGGAGAACATCATGACCTGCCAGAGAAGAAGCGATGGCAAGCATGACATAGATAGTCAACAGTTCACCTTGTTGAAATGCGACTCTCGGCATTGTCCATGACAGGACAAGATTTCCACCGGTAAGCACAAAAATACAAAAGATGACATTGAAATAGAGTGAAATTGTGGTAGGATAACCTTGTCCCGCTGAATCCAAAATCCAATAGACGTTTGGAATGGTGAGTAGTGTGCCGATTAGGATCGCACGCCATGTAGCACCGAAGTGTTGACGTTTCTGGTTCGTAAGTGTAGGCGGTATAGGTTCTTGACCGCTTGCTGAGGGTTGTGTTGCTTGGTGCGAATTCGTAGGTATCAAATCTGATATAGAACTTTCCGTTGTATAAATGCCCCGTTGTATAAATTCAAAATTCAAAATTTTCTTGAGAATTTCAGTAAATTCTTGTATACTTTAATTCTATAAATACATGCCAACGTCTAAAATAGTAGTCACATAGATTGAACATGCACATGTCAAACAAAGGATGAAAATATGGAAACGATTAGCGATATTGCTGAAACAGCAGTCCTTTCGACTGAACAAAAACAGTTTGTGGAAGACAATGGATACATCTTAATTAAGAACGCTTTACCCCCAGATGTTGTCGCAGAAATTGACGCTGCAGTTGACGAAGTTTATGCTAAAGAGGAGGAAGCGGGTAATCTGGAAGGCGGCGGTAAGTTGAACCTACGTAATTGCCTCACGCATCATGAAGCGTTCCTTCAACTCCTTGACTGGCATAAGACTTTTCCTCTTGCCTGTGGTGTGCTGAACTGGAACATCCAAATGATTACATCACATCTGATCGTCCTCCCCTCAAAAGAGGAACCGCCTGATAAGGTGAAGAACCATATTGGACTACACCGTGATGGTGGCACGTCATTTCGTGAGATGCAAGAACCCCATCCACGGATCCTTCTTAAGATCGCTTATGCTATTAGTGATCAGTCTGATCCTGCATCAGGTGCGACGGTTTTAGTGCCGGGAAGCAACCGATTAACCGGTTTTCCCGCAAAAGACCCTGAAACAGGTAGGGCACGCGGCGCAATCGCAATGAACGTGAATGCTGGCGATGCTTTCCTCTTTGAACAACGCACATATCACGGCATCGGACACAATTGGTCAGGCATACCGCGTAAAACTATCTTTATGGGATATGCATACCGCTGGATCAAACCGATGGATTATATCACAATGCCTGACGAGTTGGTTGAAAAATGTAATCCGATTCAGAGGCAATTACTCGGCGTTGTTGACGATGCGATGAGTTTCTACATCCCGCAAGAAAAAGATGTCCCGTTGAAAAAAGCACTAAACGCTGGGAACTAAGGTCTTGCCGCTTCAAACCCCGGTAGGTGCGATTAGGAAATCGCACCTACCGACCTGGGGATTATCGCACCTACCGGACTGGGAACAGATGTAGAACATCTACTGAGCTTCGGTAGCATTTATCTCTGATTTTAGTGAGAGGCTATACTCTAATAGCGCGCGGGCATAGGGAATGTTGTGTAAACCGTAACCGCTATCTCCTTTCACCATGTCGTAGTTTAGTTTAGCGTCTTTATATGCTTGTGAAGTCTTATCTGCTGCACCATCCAGCATTGCTTTCACTGTCTTCATTTTTTCTTCTATTTCAGCACGATATACCGGTAGTCTTTTAGACATATCGTTGTCGGCACTGTCGTGACATCCTGCGTTGCCACAGGTTGAGAAGTCAGCTTTGAAGGTATGTCCTCCGTGTTTTGCAATAGTTTCTTGTGCCACATTTTCTTCTGCGTCCTCTTTCTGTTCGACTTTTGCCATGTGGCAGTGGACACACCGCTTTTTCATAGCACGCACGTGTGGTGACGGCATCCGTTTAACTCCCGCACCTTCGCGTCCCAAAAACATCTCCGATTGGGATTGATGGACAATACCTGCACCAGCACATCCGCAGTCCATCTTATGACAGGTGACACATAGTTTCTTTGCCGGTATTACCAATAGATGTTCCTCTTTACTGGCATGTGAATGGCAAGAGGAACAAGCAACCGCATTGACCGCTGTTTTTTCGTTATACGGGTGTCCCGGAATCCCTCTCTCTGCGAACATAGTATATCCAGAGGAATGACAACTCAAACAAGATGTCTTAACCTCATAGGGACCTTCAAGCAGGTTAACAAGTGCATGTGAATGTCCAGCTTGCGTCCATTCTTTATAGGCATCTTCATCTCCGTGGCACTTATTACATCCTTCAGCAAAGGGTGTTTTTAGGTTCTCTGAGGTGCTGGTTTGTGTCTCCGTTGTATCCGCTTCAATTGTAGTTATGATGAAAACAACAAGTGTTCCCATCAGTAGGGATAAGGATAAAAATAAGAATGTTTGTTTCATATAACACCGTCTGATATATTTTATTCTTTTAAAGATATGTCATTTTACAATATTTGTCAAGATATAAATGCCATGTGTAAAGTTATTGCCACCCTTTTTTCTTTGTCTTGCCATCCACAGGTTTTCTGTGGTATACTCTTTATCAAATTAATCGTTGATAGTATAATCAAATCTCAATAAACCTCAAATCCCAATGGAACCAAAAAAATATGGAAATCACACGTCCGTTTTTACTTTTGTTGCTGTTGTTATTACCTGTTCTCTATTATGGATACAGACGAAGCCTCGTAGATTTATCTCGGACTCAAAGGATAATTAGTCTGTGTATAAGAACAATCATTATTCTTTTGTTAATTCTCGGTGTTTCGGATTTACAATACCTAAAAACTGATGAAAAGTTAACCGTCATGTTCCTGACTGACATTTCAGATAGTATTTCAGAAGAAGGTTTGACTAAATCAACAGAATTTCTCAATGAAGCTTTATCATCTCAGGACGGGAATCAAGAGGTCGGGATTATTGCGTTTACAGATAAAGCAGAAATCCTCAAAAGTCCTGAAAATGATCAGGAAACTATCGTTTCGGGTGAATTAAAACTCGTAGATACAAAGCAGAAGTGGTTAGATGCAGATGAAGAAGCTGGCGACACGACAAATATTGCACAAGCAATTGAAACTGCATGGAGTGTGTTTCCATCAAATGCAAATAAACGGATTGTCCTAATTTCTGATGGCATTGAAACAAAAGGTGATGCTGTCCACACAGGATTGCGTGGCAAGGATTTCGGAATTCAGATTGACACGGTTCCGATATACCCCAGTGATGAACCAGAGGTGATGGTTCAACGGATAGATGCTCCTGCACAAGTAAAACAGGGAGCCCCCTTTAATCTTGAAGTAATTATCCACAGCAACCATGAAGACCTTGCAGAAGTTCGTCTATCCAAGAACAAATTCGAAGCAGCAAAGAAGGAAGTCAGACTCGTTGAAGGAGAAAATCGTGTCGTCTTTACTGAGACCTCTGAAGAGAGTGGTACATTAACTTATGATGTAATCTGTAGGGCAACGCAGGATACACGTTACGATAATAATAGAGCGTTTGGCATTGTCTCTGTATCGGGTAAGCCGAAGATTCTTCTCATAGATGAAAACGAATCGCAAACCAGATACTTATCTCGCGTATTGGAAGATGCAAAAATCCGTGTAGATGTCCGAAACGGTTTAGGTGTACCGAATGAACTTGCAGACTTACAAAACTATGAACTTGTTATGTTTAGTGATGTTCCCGCAAACCGATTGAACGATAAACAGATGGAACTCATCCGGACATACATACAGGACCTTGGTGGCGGGTTTATGATGCTCGGAAGTGAAAACAGTTTTGGTCTTGGGGGTTACTATAAAACACCGATAGAAGAGGTATTACCGGTGCGAACCGACACAGAAAAGAAAAAAGAGAATCCGTCTCTGGCAATGGTGCTGGTGATAGACAAATCGGGAAGTATGGGTGGAATCAAGATAGAGTTAGCGAAGGAAGCAGCCCGTTCAACAGTGGAACTTCTCGGTCCGCGTGATAAGATTGGGGTAATTGCGTTTGATGGTTCTCCGTTCTGGATTACCGAAATGCACGACGCATCGGATAAAGCATTCATTTCAAATCAGGTTGGAACAATCACTGCAAGTGGTGGTACTAATCTTTATCCCGCATTGCAGCAAGCATATTTCGCATTAACTGAAACCACTGCTAAGCTCAAGCATGTCATCGTTTTGAGTGATGGACATTCTCAATCCGGTGACTGGTATGGTATAGCTAACTCTATGCATTCAGAACGGATAACGATTTCTACGGTCGGCATAGGGAGCGGTGCGGATATGAATATGCTGGGTGACCTTGCAAAATGGGGTGGTGGACGGGAGTATTTCACACAAGACCCGTATAACGTCCCGCAGATATTTGCTAAAGAAACCGTCACCGCATCAAAATCAGCAATCATAGACCAGCCGTTTATTCCACAACGGATAAAACCGACACAGGTATTGAGCGGCATTGACCTTGATCTTGCACCTTTCCTACTCGGTTATGTAGCAACGCAACCACGTCCCACAGCCGAAATATTCCTTGTCTCTGATAGAGGGGATCCTGTGATGGCAAGTTGGCAATACGGGTTGGGTAAAGTTGTTGCTTTCACATCTGATGCGAAAGCACGTTGGGCATCCGATTGGTTAGAGTGGCCCGGTTATGGTAAGTTCTGGACACAACTTGTGCGCGATACGATGCGTAAAACGACACTCAGTAATTTCCAAGCAGAAATCACTAAAGATAAAGGTGTGGCACATCTTGCTATTGATGCACTTAACGAAAATGGTGAATTTCTAAATGAATTGGATAGTGATATATCGCTCATCGGTCCGGATTTAAAGAAGAAAGATCTTTCCATATCACAGACAGCACCGGGAAAATATGAGCTTGAATTTCCTACTAAAGAGATAGGACCCTATTTCTTGAATATCATGCAGAAACAGGCAGGGGATATTGTTAATACGCAGGTAACTGGTACTGTTGTCTCCTACCCAGAGGAATACCTTGTGAGTAATGCTAACGAACCGCTTCTGTCGCAGCTCTCATCCGTTTCTGATGGGAAATTTAACATTTCCGCTG
This sequence comes from Candidatus Poribacteria bacterium, assembly GCA_009839975.1. GTDB lineage: Bacteria > Poribacteria > WGA-4E > WGA-4E > WGA-3G > MSPOR6. Next base: position 5,155 of record VXOP01000349.1, on the reverse strand, counting down.
CAGATGCGTTTCGTCCTCCAGAGAATCCTGTCGTGCTTCGCATTCATCTGTGGCGACCTTTTCTCATCGCTGCCCTGATCTTGTTGCTCATTGACATTGCGTTGAGACGAATTGATATGAGGCGTTCCTAAAACTCTAAATTGGAGAATCTACAATGGTTATGTTTTCATTCTTCAATATAACGCGTGATTGAGGCGCAGTCATGAGTATTACACAATTCACCATGGAAGAGGTTCGTTGTTTCGCTGGCAAGCAAACACTTGAAATTCGCCCCTTGACGTTTTTGGTCGGTGAAAACAGCACTGGTAAGACAACTGCTCTGGCGTGCTTCCACATATTCGCTAATTTCTTGTGTGGTAAAGGCGTAGATTTCAATGAAAAGTCTTCAATTTCCCATCCTTATTCTATGGGAACATTTAGAGAAATTGTCCGAAACAGCAAGAATAAAGAGAAAGTTTTTAAACTTGGATTTACTTCGGGACTCACTAAAGAGAAGATTGAATGGATAGGTGAATTCACTGAAAGAGAAGGAAGAACAGAACCTACTGTCAGTTCAACGTCTGTTAAATTTCATGATGGTGAAATCGTTTTTCAGATTGGAGATGAACAGCATACGGGTATGCAGCTTGTTACCTTCAATCAAAAAGAAAATATCTACAAATTAGTATGTGACGCTGACATTTTCAACAGATATACTTTGCAAAGACACTTAGATATATTAGATGATTTCTCTATTAAATCCACAAGTTTGTTAGATGGTAGTTCTGAAGGCAAAATGGCATTAGGGAAATACTTAGCGGAACATTCGAATGATAAGAGGAACAAGCAAGAGCCATGGGATTTGTGGAGTTCTCTACATATCTTTAGTTCATCCCCGATACGTTCAAAACCTGAACGTACTTATGACCCGATGAAAGAGATATCTGATCCAGAGGGAAGCAGTATTCCCATGTTGTTGAGACGATTGGAAACTTCCCGTAAAAAGGAATGGGAAGCACTAAAAGAACAGTTAGTTGAATTTGGAAATAAGTCGGGACTCTTCCAGGACATTAAAATTAAAAACTTTGGAAATTCCTCTGGCGGTCCATTTCAGATGCAATTCAAGGTGAGGGGACCTACGACAAATGTCATGGATGTCGGCTACGGTGTCAGTCAAATTTTACCGATCTTGGTTCAGGTATTATACACAAGTATTTTCCAAAGTAGCCAACGTAAGGAAATATTAAATAGTTATTTTTTACTTCAGCAGCCAGAAATACATTTACATCCAAGAGCACAAGCAGAATTCTCTTCACTGTTGGTGAAATTAGCAAATCAGGGTAAACAGTCTTTTATCATAGAAACACACAGCGACTATTTGATTGATCGTGCACGAATTGAAATTAGAAAAGGCACCATCAAACCTGAAGATGTGTCCTTAATTTACTTTGAATCAAAGGGAAACATTGTCAATGTTCATAATATAGGTTTTGATAAAATGGCAAATATGATGGGTGTTCCAAAGCATTTTAGAAAATTCTTTATTATAGAATCTAAAAGGCTTATGGGGTTTAAGGAATAATGAATGTGCGCGATTTTAGATGCGAATACTTTTAGTAGATTTAAAGACCCTACAGATAATGACATGAAACCTGTGTGGAAGTGGTTGGAAGATAAAAACGGCAAAATAGCCTATGCAATTACCGAAAAGTTTGAAGCGGAATGGGAAAAAGGTGGAATGAATCACATGAGAGACCAACTCATGCGTTCTGGTCAACTCAAATTGGTCTCTGAGGGTGTGGAAAATCTAACAAATGAACTGATAGATAGGATAAAATCAGATGACCCGCATATAATAGCATTAGCATTGATAGCTGGAATAAAAGTGCTAATATCTTACCGTCAAGGAGATAGTGATCTGTTTGCAGATTTTAAAAGTTCTGATTTAGTTAATGGTAAAGTTTACACAAGAAAAACGCATGCACACTTGCTAACGAAAGATACTTGTCCATGATAAACCCAAAATAGTACATAGTTAAACGGAGTTCTATATGCCAAAAATAGAAAGACTTTTTGATTCTCCAGGTCCACAACCCAACGGTATGCAAGCTACAGAAGAGGGTCTCTGGATTATTGACCAACAGAGCAACGAAGTCCATCTTGTCTCATACCAAGGAACAGTGAAAAAGACACTTGAAACTGGTTCAGACAGAGGCAGCGGTATTACACATACAGGGAGCAACCTTTGGTTGGCGTCTACCTATAGTTGTGAAATCCTGTCAACTGATCCAGAGACGGGTGAAACACTTGCATCTTATGAAACGCCCGGTGCTGGACAAACAGGGGCACACGGTTTAGAATGGCGTGACAATAAACTTTGGATCGCTGTGCCACCTTCTGCAACGATCTATCAAGTTGATGTTGATAAAGACTTTACGGTGATTCACACGATTCCTGCTCCAGATGATAGACCGCACGGTATTGCATGGGTTGGGGACAATCTTTGGTGCGTTGAAACAAACCATCGCGCAATTTATCAACTCAACCCAGATGATGGTAGCCATATTGATAAGATTGAGATACCTGAACCGCACCCTGAACCACACGGCATGACATATTGGGACGGATATTTCTGGTATTGTGATGCACATACAACCGCTGTCTGTAGAGTAGCATTATCATCATGATGACTGCTGGACGAATACTCAATATGGGAGAAAACTGTGCAGCGATGAATATGGCTGTTGATGAAGCAGTTCTCATCTCCCAGAAAGAGCACCCCAACCCGACACTACGATTCTATGATTGGACTCACCCCGCATTCAGCTTTGGATACTTTCAAGATATCGCTTCTGAAGTGGATGTAGAAGCGTGTCGTGTAGAGAACATTGAATTAGTAAAACGAATGACAGGTGGCGGTACGGTGGTGCATGGATGGGATTTGACATATACGCTTGTTTTACCCCGCCACGATGCAGAAACTTCTGTATCCGACATGTATAAGAGAATTGGAAACAGTCTTGTTAATGCATTTGAAAGACTCGCAATTCCGGCAGCATGTTACACCGCTACACAACAATCTGAATCTGCACAAAACATCTGTCTTACAAATCCTGCGGAGCACGATGTTATGTGTGACGATAAGAAACTCGCTGGTGTCTCAGTAAGACGTAACCGATATGGAATTCTATTTCAAGGATATATTTCATTGGATATTCCCCCTGATCCTATTCTTAAACGCGTTTCAAAAATACCTGAAATTCAAGAGATGTTGTTGGAAAATGCAACTGCGATTAACACTGAAGGTCGTTGTATATCCAGAAGTGCTCTCATCAAAGCAATCAGTGAAACATTTGACGTTGGTGTTACATTTAGTGCAGGAGAACTGTCAATAGCAGAGAAGGCACAAGCAGAGACCTTGGTTCACACGAAATATGCTATCCCCGGTTGGAATTTTCACTAATCCTGATGCTTTTGAAAAGACTTTGAAATCCCCAAACCCCCTTCCGTGCCCATTTGTTAACTGGCGTGTTCTCCGCGTAATCCGCGATTCAGACAAAAACGGTGACAATTTCTTTACACACCCTCTTATTCAGTTTTACTTGAGATAGGACACGCTGCATGATACACTTAACATAACCTTAGAACTTTGAAAGTGATGGGAAATTTATCGTATACGGAGGTGCTGTAGTATGGCTTATAGTAATTTTACTTTGGAGACAGCCGTAGAAAAGTTCCGTCTTGAAAAGTTTGAGACCTTGGGCATATTTTCTGAAATAGCACCGGTGGATCCAAGTGCACATCTGATAACCGCTTTGGCGAAAAAAGTGCCTTTGGCAGCATCTATAAACACAGAGAAAGCAAGGTCAGAGTTGATTGTCGCTGATATCCTTGTTGAACTACGTGAGAGGTATGAAAACCGTATCAGTTTCTTTTCAGGTATTGATTTCAATGTTGACTCGGAAAACGGATTAACAGGTGTGTGTGATTTTTTGATTAGCCTCTCACCTGCGCAGCTTTACTTAGAGGCACCTATCATTATGCTTGTTGAGGCAAAGAAGGAAGATTTGACGGTTGGTCTTGGACAGTGTGCTGCAGAGATGCTTGCTGCACAACGTTTTAACGCAGTAAAAGAAAATGAAATTCCTCGGATTTATGGCACTACCACATCAGGAACAGATTGGCGATTTCTCAAATTGGAGGAGCAAAACCTGCATATTGATATAGAACCCTACCAAATTGCGCAATGTGATAAAATACTCGGTATCCTCTCAAGCATGGTGGAGCAAAAGGCGTAAAGATAGTTGGAGGTACTACGATATGGCTTATAGCAATTTCACCTTAGAAACAGTGCGAAATACCTTTCAGTTAGAGACTGATGAAGCTGCGGATATCTCTTCCAAAATAGAACCGGTATTACCGAGTGAACATCTCGCCACTGCACTGGAAAAAAAAGTACCGTTAGCTCTTGCTATCGGTACAGAGAAAGCGAGTTCTGAACTAATTGTCACCGATATTCTTGTTGAACTTCGCGAAAAGTTTGAGAAACGAATTAGTTTCTTTTCAGGAATTGACTTCAGTGTTGATGTTGAAAAGGGTTTAACAGGCGTGTGTGATTTTCTGGTAAGTCTTTCACCTGTGCAATTTTATTTAGAAGTACCCATAATCATTCTTGTTGAGGCAAAGCGAGAAAATCCTGTTTCCGGCTTCGGTCAGTGCATTGCAGAAATGCTCGCCGCACAACATTTTTAATACCCAGAAAGGCAATGACATCCCTGTCATTTATGGGGCATCTACAACAGGCACAGTATGGCAATTCCTTAAATTGGAAGGACAGCAACTCTATATTGATAGGGAACCCTATTCAATTCGGGAATGTGCCAAAATCCTCGGCATCCTCGCGAGTATGGTTGAGCAACAGGCGTGAAGTACTCCCGTACCTGAGAATCTAATTCGGGAGTGAGTTATTAAACGGATTGCAGCAGGGAATAATAACATGGAAAACAAAGAGATTATGAAATGCAGTATAATGGAGGAAGTTCGCGAAATGCAACGTAAAATCTCTGTGGAATTTGGACATGACTTTAACCAATTGGTAGCATATTATCAAGAATTAGAGAACGAAATACGGAAGTCCGGGAAATATAAGTTTGCGGATACACCAAGCGAGGAACCC
>VXOP01000214.1 GCA_009839975.1 Candidatus Poribacteria bacterium | reverse complement strand
CTATATGATGGCACATTTATTGCATAGAAACATGACTTAAGTAGAAATACCCAATATATTACAAATAGACTCATCAGGTGTCAAAATTGAGAATAAGAGAATCATACATAAAGTTTGGTGGGATACTGCTCATCCTTCTGAGTGTGTTTTTTTTGCACGTTAAACTATATCATTTTTCAGCCACAACGAAACAGGGTGAGTTGCAAGTTGAGGTATGTTTAGGTCGCGTAATCAACATAGATACGAGCGAAGAAGCCGATCAGATACTAACCTTTCAGATAATCTCTGGACAGTTTCGCAATGAAACGGTCAGTGTAGACAATATATGGATCGGTCGTGCATTCAGTGACCGAATTATACATAAAGGAGATGTCTTATTTCTTGACATTCCGATCCGCGACCCGAATAATCCGCAGATTGTCTCCGTCTATATGCGTGAATACTTCAGAACACCCTTTCTGCTCTACCTTGCAGGCACATTAGGCATTCTGATGATTTTAGTCGCTGGCATGAAAGGTGTACGTGCAATACTCACGTTATTTGTATCAGGATTCTCTGTCTTCTACTTATTGGTACCCTTGACAATAAAGGGGTATAACCCCATCGTCGTGGCACTACTTATTGCTGCATTTCTTACATTAACCACTTTTCTACTCATCACAGGATTCAGCTATAAGGTGATTTCCGGTGTGCTTGGCACATTGGGTGGTTTAACTGCAGTCGGGGTCTTATCTGTCCTAAGTCAGAATATGATGGCTTTGACCGGATTAGCAAAAGAATTCGGTTATCTTGAACTGGGGTTAAACCTATGGTTCCCAGATTCTGGGGCAAACCATTGGAATTTCGCAGGAATTCTCTCTGCTGGTATTATCTTGGGAGCTGTCGGTGCAATGATGGACGTTAGCATGTCCATCTCATCAAGCGTGCATGAAGTCAAGCAGGTAAATCCAAACATAACCGTTCGACAATCCATCCGCGCAGGACTCAATGTCGGACGTGATATTATGGGTACTATGGCAGATACGCTTATCTTTGCATATCTTGGTGCGCACATGATTACGATGTTATTGCCAAGAATCGAGTTTCCAGAGAGCGGTATGTTATACCCGTTTCTGCGGTTAGTCAATGAAGAAACAACGACAGTCGCCATAATCCAAGCAGTAATTGGGACAATTGGTTTAGTGTTGACTGTACCAATTGCAGCCGTGATAGCAGGTTTCCTTACAAAGTATACAGAAGTAAAAAGATCAGACATTCATGAGGATATTCCAACAGAGGAAGAATTAGAAGAGGTTTTTGGAAGCGATTCTGCACATACTGGATCAAGGGTGTTTTCAAGCAGAATGGCAATTCCAATCGCGATGCTATTTGTATTGGTTGGAACTACATTCATCTACTATCGTATTCAAGATGATACAGCAACCGTTATTGAAGCACATGATGAACAAGGAGAACTTATTGAGAAATCTGAATACGTCAAAGGGAAAGTGATTAGAGTGCTTGAGACAAGTGGAGATTATCTGTTTTCTATTGACGCATCACACGCTTCAGATCTGGACAATAGACGCGTTCCATCAGCAATGCGGACAGCATTTGAAAACATAGAATATACCCTCTCAGATGATCTCACGGTTTCAATCAAACCCTGGAAGGACAGTCGTTGGTTTATAGAGGATAAAACACACAAACAATCCTATAGTATTCGCACTTCTCCAGATGGTAAGAATAAACTTGACGTGTATGATTCTGAAAAGGAACATCACGTGCTTGAAGTTGAAATTCTTGGGGGTATTTATAAAGGGAAGCACTTAATATTTCGGAATATAGTCAATCATAGTATGCCTTTGTTGAGCATACCAGCAGAACCTGGCGATCTGATATTATGCCGCGTAGGTGGAGATACTGAAATCATTAGTATTGGCAACCTTGTTCAAGAATATGCACGTGATAAATACCTTATTTGGTTTGTAGGAGGAATGTTTCTCTTAATAATTCTCGTTGGTAGAAGCGAGGGGATCAGGACTGTATGTGCCATGTTGATTTCCGGAGCAGTGATATACTTTTTCATGCTTCCCTTAATCTCAGATGGGATGAATGCAATAGTCATTGTGACCTTAACTTCTGGCGTAGTTGCGTTTGTTTCATTAGTTTTTGTCATCGGACCAAGTCGTAAGACATATTCAGCAGTTTTGGGAACGATGGGTGGCATCCTTATCGCTGGGGTGATAGTCTTATATGCGCAGCAACACTTACATTTCAATGGTTTAGAGAATGCGATTTCTGCGGATATAATAGAAGCAACCCGGACTCCCCCGTTCGACTTTGTCCAAGTTCTATTAGCTGGAATGCTAATGGGAGTCTTAGGCGTAGCAGTGGACGGTGCAATTGAGGTGTCATCCAGTATGGAGGAGATACGCCGGGCAAATCCAAACATGCCGACATGGCGGCTCATCGCTTCTGGTCTAAATGTTGGTACTGATATACTTGGGACGATGGTCAATACGTTAGTTTTTGCATATCTCGGTGCTGAATTGCTATTGGTGTTAACAATCGGTGCACCTGACCTTGATCTATTTAAATCGCCACCGGTACAGTTACTCAGCAATGTCGTCGTTTCCGCTGAGATTGTGCGATTATTGGCAGGTACGCTTGGGTTAGTATTAGCCATTCCAATCACTGCAATTATATGCGCCTTCTGGAATCCCAAAAGAAGACCGGGGCGATAGGGACATGTTATATTTAACTGGGCACCTACCGACCAGGGAACATCCCATCTACCGAAAAATAGAAAAAATGCAACTATTGTTCTATTGATTTGTAGTAGCAATAACTTCAATAGACGCGGAGTTGCGGTATGACAGAAGATGTATTCCTCGAACTTGTCCGAAATAACCAAGATAAGGTTTTTCGACATGCCTTTTACCTACTCAAGAACAGTGAAGACGCTAAGGATATGACCCAGGAAACCTTTACCAAGGCATGGCAACATCGCGCAAACTTGAGACAAGAAACAGCACACTCGTGGATGCTGAAATGCGTCCAAAATCTCTGTTACAACCTACTAAAACGCAGAAAATTTCAGGTGTATCTATCCGAAAAAGAAAACGAATCCCTTGAAATGCTACTGCATACGAATTCAAACCGATCAGTTCCAACACCAGATGAGATATCCATCAAGGAAGAACTCAAACAGTTAGTCCGACAAGCCATTGATGAATTACCGGAATCCGTGCGACGCATAGTGGTGATGCGGGAATTAGATGAAAAGAGTTATAGAGAAATCGCAGAAGCATTGAAACAACCTGAAAACTCCGTTAAATCAACCGTATTCCGTGCTCGTAAAAAATTGCGGGAGATAATGAACCGACTATTAGAGCAGAACCGATGAAACACTTTCTACGAAAAGAGGAGATTAGAGTATGAAACCGACAATCATGATTCTCGGTAGTACATACTTGCATAATCCAGGACTTGACGTATATAACTTCAAAATGGATGATGTGTTAGCACCCAAGCGGCAAGATGAGATTAAAAAACTCGTCCAACAACTCAAACCATTTCAACCCACTAAAATTGCCGTTGAACAAGACCCTTCTCGAACTGATGAGATTAACAGAATCTATCAAGACTATCTGAATGACGTTTATGAACTCCAGCGATGGGAAGGTGAACAACTCGGTTTTAGGTTGGCAAAACAGATGGAACATCCAAAAGTATACTGTGTTGACCATTTCCGCCATGATGATCCCATGATTCATTTAGATGAAATTGATCGCGATCTGGTAGACTATTTTAAGTTCGCAAAGGAAAACGATCAAGAAAATCTATTCCCAAAATACGAAGACTTTTCTAATGTTAAAGGCAAAAGACATAAAGATAAAAATGGGGCAACTTGGGTTGAACCAGATCAGTATGAATCGTTGATTGATATGTATAGAAGATGGAAC
>VXOP01000388.1 GCA_009839975.1 Candidatus Poribacteria bacterium | reverse complement strand
CAGGGAGGTGTTTTTTACACCTTCCCTGCCTAATTGCCATGTCGCGTGGATTATTCTCCACGTCCACCGATTGTGTTAAGAACAAACAGCCCGATTCCGGCAGCGACTGTAGTGATGAAAACGATAGCGCGTTTATTAGAGGAGACCTCTTCATGGACGCCTTGTGCATCAACTATCATCCTTTTTAGTTCAGCGATGCCTTTCTGGTTTGTTTCAATATGTGCCAATGCAGTTTTGACATCTGCTTGAACAGTCTTGATATTGTCTTGTGTTGCCTTGAGTTCTTTCTGTTGAGCACTCAGCATTTCTTTTACGAAATCAAGATTGCCATTGAGCGTGTCTAACTTTTCTTGGAGTGAGTTTCTGGCGTTTCTGACGGTTCTTTTGACATCATTTGCGGTGTCAGTGTTTGCTTTATTGACAGCTTCTATAACTTTTTCCTGAGATTTCTGACTGGCTTCAAGTTCGCCTATTTTTTTCTTGAGTTCAGCCATGCTGTCATTCAAACCTTTGATTTCCGCCATTAATTTATCGCGTTCTGCTTCAGATTCAGCGAGATCAGTGCGTAGTTTCTCTAATTCTTCCTGTTTCACTTTAACTTCTTCTTCAGCCATTTCTGCGACATTCTTTGCCATGGCGATAGGGATGCGCAGTTTTTCGCCAGGATAGATCAGATCAGGGTTAGTAAAATCATTATACTTACTAAGTTCTCTCCATTTGAGAGGGTCTTTGAGATGTTCCTGACAGAGATCCCAGAGTGTATCACCCTTTTCGATAGTGATGAGGGTTGTCTCTTCATCACTATCATCGCGAGGCGTGATTTTTGCCGAGGCAGATAAGGCGTACACACCGGTAAGTGCTACGCATATATAGAGAATCATTGCTAATTTTAGCGTTGACTTTATCATGTTCATTGATATTCTCCTCATGGTTTTTAATATGCATAGGAAATGGAAACATAGTGTGTGCTTCCTGCCCCATTGATTTCACTTGCCATTCCTTCTTGTATGGCGTAATCGACCTGTAGTCCAGCAACGTTGACACCAAAACCACCGAATAGTGTTTGTACATCTCGTGATGCTCTTACGCCAGCGCGAAGTGCGAAGTCTGTTGATCTACTTGTGAAGAAATTATATTCAATACCACCACGGAGACTAAACGGACTCTGTTCAAGGTTGACGAATTCCTGTTCAAGATCAACCGAGAATGTGACGACATTTCCCATATAGAGGTCGTAAGCGACACCAGCATTTATGACCATTGGAATAGTTGCTGCTGCTTCACCGTAGGAAGAACCGAGATATTTTGCGACGATACCGTAGTGTAATGTTGGCACTTGTACTTGCCCATCATTTGCCTCAGTATGCACGTGTAGTGCTTGTCCCATCATTCTTTCACTGATATCTATATGTAATGCATGTCCCATCAACCCAATATCCACGCCGCCAAAACCACTTTCGTTTTCAACGTCTTCTACGCCGAAGTTATCCGATAACATGCGACCCGTTAGACCGACGTTGAAGTTGCCGATAGCGATACCGTAGGAGAGTGAATATGCGTTGAAACTGACATCAAATCTACCCTCTTCTTGACCATCATCATCTGTATGCATCGGTATGCCTGACACGCCGAAATTACTTGCTGCTATTCCGACAGCCCCGTAGGATCCGAGTGTTTTCGTTAATGCGATGAAGTTGTGGCTTCTATTGAGTGAGAGTCTCTGTGTAGAGAAGTTAAGATTAAGGTCTGCAGCAGAGCCGAGTCCTGCCGGATTCCAGACAGTTGCTGTAGCATCTTCTGCGATTGCTGTGAATGCGCCGCCTAAACCGATTGAACGGGCACCTGCACCGAGGCGCAAATGGGGCCATGCGTTTACTGCCGAATTATCGTCTTGAGCGAAACAGAGAGGCGACACAGCCAGGATAACAAACAAAAGGGGTATTAACCCGCATAGCAATTTTTGCTTTTTAATGGACATTATATCCTCCTTGATAGTCGCGTCATTGGAAATTGGGGTATTTCCCAATTTCCAATGTCAGCGTACTATTATTTACTTTGCGCCCGTCAGTGCGAGCGTAAGGATGGCGTATTCTGCCTCAAAGCCACCTGTTACGACGATCTGTGCGTAATAGATACCTCGGGCTAAACTTTCACCACTGCTTGTTTTACCGTCCCAACCGATACCGTTTCCGCCGGTATGTTTACCAGCAGGCATCAACTTGTTATCTAATAGGACTCTAACAGGTCGTAATGTAGAATCGTAAATGACTATACTTACGACAGACATCTGGTTAAGTCCGAATGAGATACGCGTGTTTTCAGCGAACGGGTTCGGATAGTTAAACGGTGCCATCAACACGGGTGCGTCTGTATACTCAACAAAGAAACTAAACTTATGAACAACTTGGTTAGCTTGCCGTGCATCATCACTATCTTCAGAGACATTACCCTGTTGATGTGCGTTATCAGATACCTCAAGAATAACCGTGTATTGTCCAGGTTCTGTGAATCCTTCTGATGGTGTATAGACGACCTGTGAAGCGGATTTCTGTTCATCCGTAAGGTTTATTACCTGGTCAACACCAGGACCTTCTATAGATAGTCTGACAGAATCGACGTTCACACCCGTCTCAGCATCACCATAGGTGATTGAAATAGTAGGTTTAGCAACTTCATTATGTTTGTATATCAACCGAGCACCATTCTGCGGTGAATACGATGTGATAATTGGAGCAGCGGTATCAAAGTCAACCGTGAATACTCCAGTTGCTGTAGATGAGTTATTGTAGGTGTCAGTTGCGCGGACTTCAATCGTGTATGTCCCTTCAGAGAGGGGTGCTTCAGGATGGAAGTCAACACGTGTAACACCTTGGTTTAGTCTAATATCATCACCATCATCAGTTGTTTCGCCTGCCACTGCTTCTCCATCACTGTCCATGACAACGATTGTCATTGCTGAGACAGCGGAGTTATCAACAGCACTTGCTGATATGGGTGGCATTCCAGCGTGTATTGTGCCGGAAGGAGTGATAGAGGTGATTGTTGGCGCGGCTGTATCAGCCTCAAGGGTGAAATACCATCTGTGTTCCCTTACGCCGCCTTCACTTTCCACTCTGAGTGAAACTTGATGTGTGCCAAGGTCGAAGCTTTCTGATACCTCAAACTTACCATCCGCACGTTCGACAGGATATGCTTGATACTGTTCATCGTCAGGATGGGGTCTAAGTGATCCTTCACTTATGGCATATTCTATTTTAATGATGTCAGACTGTTCATCTGTGACGATTGCAGAAATAGTAACACCGTACTGTTCATTGATGACATCTGCGGCACTCAGTTGAAGGACACCAGATGGAGAGACTTCAGAAATGACTGGCGGTGTCGTATCATATATTACATTGAATACTACAGTCGCCTTTGCAGTCTTCTCATTTGCGTCCGTCACTTCAACAAATACAGTGTGTTCTCCAGAAGCTAACATGGTTGAGGGTGTGAATTCAAGAGCATTGTCTTCTGTTTCAACACCTTCAACATCTGCGCCATCAACGGTGAGTGTTGTAACATTTACATCCACGACACCAGAATATTCTATTCTGATGACGGGTTCACCGTGGTCGTAGGTCTGACCTGAAGCAGGTGAAAGGATCGCCACTGAAGGTCCTGGGACATCCACTGTAAAGGTCGTGTCATCTCGTGCGGTTTCTCCATTAGCATCAGTGACTACAACAGAAACTGTGTGTTCACCATGCGCTAATTCTGGAGATTCTGCCGTAAATCCGTTATCCCCGACCATCTGAGTTGCTACTGTAGCACCATCAACTGTCAGGTCAACCTTTACTTCGCCAACACCTGTGAACCTACCTGCTATATGAGCAAAGGTGTGATCATAAGTGTGACCAGAAGCAGGAGAATCTATAGTTACTGACGCTTCAGGATAAACAACTGAGAATGT
>VXOP01000062.1 GCA_009839975.1 Candidatus Poribacteria bacterium | reverse complement strand
ATTGTAGTCTTTGATTTTACCGTCGGTTTTGTCAAGAATACCGCATGTGAACGGTGATTCACCACGAAAGCGAATGACCCCTGCCTCAATGATTTCAGGTTGTTTCTTCTTAACAGCGAAATACAATTTTGTTGAACGTATTTCAATATCTGTCTCAAAAATATAGGAATAAACCCATGTGAGTTTTTTACGTTCAGATGCATAGTTATCACGCAATCGCGGATGTCCAAGTGTGTTGATAATATGCGAGGCATGCAACCAACCCCAAGCCTGTCTATAGTTGCGAAAATCGTTGATAGGTGAGAAAACTCGCTTATCCTCATCTTCATTTCTCATGAGATCAATCAGAGTTTCCTTGTCAATTTCTGAATTTGCTGGAATGACCTTCTCAACCCGTTCATAAGCATATTTTGGCAGAAGTGAATGTGCAACAAAACGTTCAAACTTCATAACCGTCCCGTCGGTTTTTTCGTATTCAGAATGCCGCCCCAGTCGACCTAACCTTTGAATCCATGACCCAGAATCCATTGCTTCAAAAACAAGAAAGTTAATTTTAAAGTCAACACCGACATCTACCGTTGAAGTGCCAACAAGTAGATCGCTTTCGTGGAGCGCAACATACCGTTCTTGTTGGCTGCTGAGTCCCGTATTTTCTCCAACACGTAAAGGGAAATCGCCTGCTTCGTTTCGCTCCTTGAGAAACGTGCAAATTCGTTTCGCAGATGCGACTGAGTTGACGATAATTGCCCCACGTGAACTTGGATTTTCGTCAAACCACTTAGCAATCTGCTGGTAATGGTTTTCGACCCACACCTCGGTCTGGTAACCTACTGCATGAAAATGTAAATCAAATGAGGCACAGATCTTGCACCAATTTGCTGAAACCTGTTTATCAGATTGATAACACCCCTCAATGATTTTATAGCGAAGATTCGCTTTTTCTAAACAATTTAGCAGAAGCGGATTTGGTGTTGCAGAGAGAAAGACAAACTTTTTCTGACTCCATTTACCACGTCCCTGCTCAATGAAATACAACATCGTCGTTAAAACAGAAATGACTTGTGAAACATCATAAATATGGAATTCGTCAAACACAAAAAGATCATAATAGTCAATAACATGTTGTACTAACTGGTCAGGATTTTCGTATTTGGAGTTCAGATACTGGAAATTGGCAATTAGATTAAATATGTCGGGATTTGTGAGAAGTATAGGATTTTTTAGTGCCAAATGCTCAATTGCTGCTTTTTGTCCGCGTAAGTCCTTCAATTCAGTACGCAGTTCAAACAGACTATCACTAAACATTTTGTCACACGCAACCGGTTGTGAAAACCAATTGCAGTAGTCCTGCACTTGTCGTTCTTGATCCTTGATTAATTCATTGGTTGGGTACATAGCAAGGATTGACTTGTCTGATGTAAATGCCGAAAGATATGCAGCAAGACTTTTTCCATCACCTGTCATCGCAGTATTAAAGACAACATCAATATCAGGGTTGCGAATTGCATCAAATGTTTTCACTTGATGTTCGCGTAAAGATATATCCTGAGGGACACCTACAATTGGATCAGATTGTGTAAGCTTTGAATAAACTGGTAAAATTCTAATTTGGTTCATTTGTACTCCAGAAAAACTAAAATGCTTTTACTTGGGTTAAGTATACCTAAGTTGCCACCTTGTAGCACAATCTGTATGAAGATTAAGAAATTAATTCGGCAAATTCGGTTTTATCTTAGGCCGGTAGGTGCGATTTCCCAATCGCACCGGATCACGATAAGAGGCACCTTTGGTAAAGTTCAATGCGATTAGGAAATCACACATACCGGTCCTGGTGAAATCAGGATTACCTGACTATTAACTTAATCTACATTTAGATTGTACCTGTGAAGCAAGTACTTGACGCACACCCACATCAATTTACTAATAGAATGATGATTTATTATGTCTATATGTATCAGTAATATTAAGGTAATTTAGCATAATTGTCAACTTATACGATAAAGTCTATATATAACCATAGTAGAATATAGAGTTACTTAGAGTTTCATATCTGTAGGTGGGAAATGCCTGATGAAGTTTTAGATTTGATTTAAATTGGGTAATATGCGGCAGCGGCTTTTAACATATTGGCGGTAACATGGGGTCCAGTCACCTAAAAATGGACCAGTCCCTACAATCGTTTTGATGGATTGGATTACCTAAGTCTTTATTTAATCTTCATATTGAAGCAATATTAAATAATGAATTATCAATTTTCCGATCTTCCTGCAGGTGCCGAACCCGTAGGGGCGCGGTTTCCCCGCCCGGCATCAACGTGCAACCTGCATATTTAATATGCAAACTTGCTGAGATTTGACATCTATGGATAAACATAATAATATATGGGAGAGGGTGTCTACTCGCTTTGTGGGGCAGCGGTTGTTTCCCACTCGGGCCAAATCTGTATCATCGATTCGGGTAAAATCTGTATTTCTGTCCCTTTACTGGTAAGTTCAATACGCAAACGGTTTTCACCTTCTGTCCTTTCTAAGGGTAAAAGCCAATAGGCACGATACATTTTACCATCAACATACCCTCCGACACAGATGTTCTCTATGTGCTGAAAGATTATATGTGTGTCGCCTTTCAACTGATGAATCGTCTGTCCATTCTGTTTAATCTGAAGTTCAATGGCAGATGATACCGAATTCAACCAGTCTGCCTGTAGGAATAAAATGGGTTGACCGTCCTCCTGAACGATATTGAAGTCGGATTCTATTTCACTCTGACCCGGTACTTTGAGATATACTCCGTTATCTGAAATATGATCAATTAGTGGATACTTAGCAAAGACAGAACGTCCCGTTCCCTGATGCAAACGGGAAAATGGTGAACCGTAGGCGTTCCACTCCAGAAAGGTCAGTAAGTGTGTTTGCATATCCCCTCTAAATTGATGGAGCGTTTCCTTCTTCTCAAGCTTTAGTAATAGTTTAGAGAGATGATTTATCTGTGCGTATCCAGCACGTGCTTCGGTGAAAAGTTTAACCACAGACCCATCAGGATTGGCTTTGTAAGCATTCAGAAAACACATGACCAGTTGGTTGGTATACCGCGCCGGTATCATACCGGGAACAGTTGCAGTGTTTCCAAGATAGGTGCGACAACCGTTATTCAAAAATGCTCTTAAGAGTTCTGAGCCGGGTGGTGTAGTTGCACATCCGTTAATGAAAGCAATCGGGTTTCGTGCTAAGTGCGGCATACTCTTAGCCGTTATGAAGTTTTCGCCAAAACGATTGCTTAAACCTTTAGGACTGCCATGACCAAAATGGATTATAAGGTCTGAATTCGGGAGTTTTCCATCCTCTTTCCTGCCGATCACATCAACCTGATGTCCTTGCTGTGTGAGTGCATCCATAAACTGCTGTGTTTCTAAATGGATACGCGTATCTTCCGAACACATGATTGTTGCATCCGGACCTGCTGTTTCAGTAGTATCGCTCATCTGTTGTATCATCGCTTCAGGATTTCCGAGTATTCTTGTTACAGCAACTTCTGGTAGACCATCGCGATCTAAATCTGCGTAAAAAGAGTCGGTGTGGAATCGCAATTTAGCTAAGCCGATTTCCCACATCGGTATAATCGTCTCATCTCCTACAATGATAAGCGTATCCAACGCACCATCAGTTCTTGAAATTATTTCATTTTTGATTACCTTTGCCATACCTGTGAGACATGAATCTGGATATTCTGGTATTGTGATATGTTCTCCTGTTTTTTGCAGATAAACTTCATCAATATCATGTATATCGGCGTTGTGTGTATCAGCAAGTGTTTCAACCGCCTGTTTGATTCTTGGTGTCTCCTTGGGATATGCTTCTGATAGTGCATTCATATTTGTCAGTATTAACATTTTTTGCGATTCTCCTTCTAACGTTTCTTAGACTATATCTATCCTAACATGATTTTAAGTGAGAAATCAAC
>VXOP01000331.1:23903-32990 GCA_009839975.1 Candidatus Poribacteria bacterium | reverse complement strand
CTCTAATAATATCGACGTTTTCTATACACCTTTCGCCCCTCTGGGGCTTGGCATTTTTACAAAAACCTTAGTTATCTCTTTATTTTTGTGTTTCTACAAAAAATTTACACACCTCTAAATAGGTTGACGTTGTATATTAAATTCTGCTATATTATACAGAGAACTCTTGCAAGACGAAGGAAATCTAAATTCAACCTGATGCACAAAACGAAAACAAGAGACCTTGTCGTCGACTCACTGGTATGTGAACCCGGTACACGAGTTGAAGGTCATTTATCAATTGGCAATATGTCTGATGGAACCCCTATTCGTGTACCAATTGTCCTTATCAACGGAAAACAACCGGGAAAGACCTTTTATCTCCAAGCGATTAGCGATGGAAACGAACTCAACGGTATTGCAGTTGTACATAAAATACTGCAGACGATTACACCGTCAGAATTAAGGGGTAACCTTATTGTCGTACCGATTGTTAACGTTCATGCATTTCATGCAAAACAGGCATATAGTCCTGTTGATAATGTTAAAATGAACCGTTGTTTTCCGGGACGCGCTGAGGGGACATCAAGTCAGAGAATTGCGTATCATTTGTTCCAGAAAGTTATTCAACATGCAGACTACTGCATTGATCTCCATCAAGGAGGTGTGCAACCGATGATAGATGAAGTACGTGTGCGCGTTGGAGAGAAACACCAACTTCATAGTGCATGCCTTGAATTAGCACGTGTATTCGGTATCGGTTATATTTTGGACCAAAAAGGACCGAAAGGTCAACTTGCTCAAGCGGCTCCTGATATCGGAATTCCAACAATTGACCCCGAACTCGGTGGTACACATGGGTGGGATAACAGAAGTATCAAGAAAGGTATTCGCGGTGTACTTAATGTGCTAAAACATTACGGTTTTATTGAAGGAAAACCTGATATTCCTGTCCAACAGACAGTCGTAAATCGCTTTGTTACTGTGCTAAGCGATAAAGGTGGATTTGTATACTACAAAGTGAAACTGTATGAACATCTTAACGTCGGTGATCCGGTTGCCGAAATACGTGATGTGTATGGTAATGTGTGTGAAGTGGTAAATAGTCCTGAGGAAGGAATTTTCTGGTCTCACCCCGTCTATCCGATGGTTGCGAGTGGTGGTATTATCGGTAAGATTGGTACACCGATTAACTTTATCAGATGAAGGATTTATGAGTAGGAAAAAACATGCATAAAGAAATACGAGAGAACTTTATTGAACAGATGGCATCTGGCAGTGTTGCGATCTTTACTAATGCACCTACTGCTATGCGGAACCACGACACAGAACACATATATAATCCTGATCCAAATTTTTTCTATCTAACAGGTTTTGAGGAACAGGAATCAATTTGTGTGATCGCACCTGATCATCCGAAACATAAATATGTCCTGTTTGTACTACCGAAAGACAAAAAAGCGGAGATTTGGGATGGTAAAAGAGTCGGGGTTAAAGATGCATGCAAGGAATATGGGGCGGATAAAGCATATCCGATTGACAAATTTAAAAAACATATTGGGAAATTCCTCAAAGATGCTGAAAGGTTGTATTACACCCTCGGTTCAAATTCTCATATTGATGCTGAAATCCTTACCCGTTTTAAACAAGCAGTCAGATCACGGGTTCGCACCGGACAGGGAATTCACACACTCGTTGATCCGAGTCCCATCCTCAGTGAAATGCGATTAATTAAGAATGAAGAGGAGTTGCATAGGATTAGGAAAGCGTGTGATATTACAGTAGATGGTCATATCGCTGCAATGTCCGCAGCAAGACCTGGCATGTATGAGTATGAATTAGAAGCGTATGTTGATGCGACTTTCCGGAGCAGTGGTGCAAACGGTACAGCTTTTCCGACTATAGTCGCAAGCGGCGGGAATGCAACGACACTCCATTATCGGGCGAACGACTGTCAGATCAAGGATGATACGCTTGTTCTGATTGATGCAGGGGCAGAATATCAGCGTTACTGCGGAGATGTCACTCGCACTTTTCCTGTCAACGGCACATTCACTGAAGCACAGAAAGAGATTTATCAACTTGTCCTTGATGCACATTATG
This sequence comes from Candidatus Poribacteria bacterium, assembly GCA_009839975.1. Classification (GTDB taxonomy): domain Bacteria; phylum Poribacteria; class WGA-4E; order WGA-4E; family WGA-3G; genus MSPOR6. The sequence goes on along the minus strand of VXOP01000331.1, from coordinate 30,908 downwards.
AGATTATCAATACAATTCGTCCGGGAGTGTCTATTGATGAACCCCATCAGAAGTCTATTGAGTTGCTAACTGAAGGGATGCTCAGCCTGGGTCTACTGAAAGGTAAAGCGAAAAAAATTATAGAGAAAGAGAAATACAAGCAGTTCTATATGTATCGTGTGGGGCACATGCTTGGATTGGACGTCCATGATGTCAACTGTGTTAGGAAGTCTGAGGAGGAATACAAAACATTTGAACCGGGGATGGTAATGACAATTGAACCGGGATTGTATGTGGCAGAAGGGACGAAGAAAGTTCCCAAAAAATACCTCGGAATCGGTGTTCGCATTGAAGACGATATCCTCGTAACTGAATCCGGTTATGAAGTGTTAACTGATGCTGTGCCAAAAGAGATTGATGCTATTGAGGAACTCATAAAAAGTAATTGATACATATAACACGAACTTCAAAGAGGATTTAATTCCTCCATTGCAACCTATCATCCAACAGATTCTTGAGGATATGGAATTAGAAACTTAAAAACATTGAAGAATCAAGCATCCTGATTCAACAAAATATCTAACATCTGCACCAGGTGGAAATTTTATGATACCAGATGATGTCTATGTGCATAAAACTGTAGAAGGCGATGTTGAGGCATTTAATGAGTTGGTCAATCGGCATCATAGCAAAATATACGGTCTTGCATATCGCATGCTTGGGAATTCCGAAGATGCTCAAGATGCCACGCAGGAAACGTTTTTGGAAGCCTACAAGTCGATAAAATCGTTTCGCTTTCAATCGCAGTTTGGCACGTGGTTGTATAAAGTTGGACTCAACACTTGCAATCAGATAATTCGGAAAGCAAAATCACGCAACCGAATGATGGATGCATACACCGAAGAAAAGTCCATACGCGGTATGACTGAGACACGCGAAATTCCTGAACGGTTGGCAATTAAAGCTGAACAGAGTGAATTGGTGCAAGCTGCTATCGACCGATTACCACCGAAGCAGAAAGAAGTTGTAACCCTATTTTATATGCAACACCTTAAATATAAGGAGATCGCTGAAATACTTGACTGCTCTATCGGTACTGTTGCCTCACGATTAAATAAAGCGATGCAGAATCTCAAAGCTAAGTTAGAAAAACACTATTATTGAAGAGATAACTGCTCTATTGTGGGGAGTAAACAAACTATTATAGCGAGGATTGTTATGATAAATTGTGAACAAGCTCGTGAAAACTTGGTTCTACATCAACCAGATGCTAAGTTGGAAGGGACGAAACGGAGCGAATTCTTTGAACACTTGCGGGGATGCCATAGGTGCCAAATAGAATATGAAGGCTTATTGCATACCGCTGAAGTCATTGGAAACCTTGAAACACCGGAACCACCACCCGAATTACTTACTAATATTCAGACCCAAATACGCGAAGTGCATAAGCGGAGTCGGACCGCACTGCTTGCCAGTCCATTCTCATGGGTGTTTGAGAAGTTTAAGTTAGGACTTTCTCCCCAAATCGTTAATTGTACTGCGCTCGTCTGCTATGTACTTACCTCAGTATTCTTGTTGAAATTTGCGTTTTTTACAGATGTGAAGGAGGACGGTCTCGATTTGACTGCTTTTCAAGAAGCACGTCTACGCAATGCACGGGTTTCGCCTTCACCCTGGGCAACGTTGAAACACCAAGACGTAAGAGATGAAAGCGAGTCGTCCACGAAAATAACCACTGAGAATACATTCGGTCCTTCAGATCAATCTATTGGAATTAAAATGGAAGAAATATGGTACTCCAATACAGTAAATGACGGTACAGACACAGGTGATGGTCGTTTTATTAACGATGCAAATGTAAAACTCACACTATTTTGGAACGACATCAAGACAGAACTGTAAGGAGGCGTATAAAGACCTTTATATCTCACATTGGCAAATTATCCTACAAAAAGAGGTGCATTTCTTTGTGCCTCTTTTTTTGTGGTTAATGTTAGCTTTTGCAGTGGTCATCACAGATTCCTCTATGCAAAATTCATTGCTTCCATTGTAGATTTACGCTAAAATATAGTGAACTTTAGAATTAATGAAACGCTTCACAACGGGCGAGGTGACCTCGCCCCTACGATGGTGTTTTTCGTAAAAAATGAAAATGTCTCATTAATTAATTATTCACTGTACTAGCACATAAATCCAGATTTTGAAGGACAGTATGGAAGCAACGTTTGCACGACCACTGCTTGAAGTATCCAACCTGAAGACAGTATTTCCTACGGAAAACGGTGTGGTTAATGCTGTGAACGATGTCAGTTTTTCCATTGAACGCGGTAAAACTGTTGGCATCGTTGGAGAAAGTGGTTGCGGCAAAAGCATTACTGGTCTCTCACTGTTACAGTTGGTGCCTCATCCTGGAAGGATTGTGAATGGTAAGATTCTGTTCTATCAAGATGAAACTGACGAACCGTTAGATATAGCAACCGTTTCCCAATGGAGTAAGTTGATGCGGGACATCAGAGGAAACGAAATTGCGATCATCTTTCAGGAACCGATGACGTCGCTAAATCCTGTCTATACTGTAGGGGATCAAATTGCTGAGGCAATTGTATTGCATCAAGAACAGAATCGTTCACTTTTGCAACAGTTCGGTTTACAAACAACACCGAAATGGGCGCGCGAACTTGCTATTGAGATGCTTGTGCGTGTCGGCATTCCAGCACCTGAGCAACGATTTAATGAATACCCACACCAACTGTCTGGGGGGATGCGACAACGCGTGATGATTGCAATCGCACTCTGTTGTGCACCTGCTCTACTTATTGCAGATGAGCCAACGACTGCCCTGGATGTAACAATACAAGCGCAAGTTCTGGCTCTGATGCGTGAACTGCAAACAGAGATCGGTATGGCTATTATGTTGATTACGCATGATTTAGGGGTTATTGCGGATATGGCGGATGAAGTCGTTGTGATGTATGCTGGACGCGTCGTTGAGAAAGGAAATGTTGATGATATATTCTACAATCCTTTACATCCTTACACGCGTGGATTGCTAAACTCTATTCCATCACTCAGAGGAAGTCAACAAGATACCTTACCATCAATCTCCGGCACGGTACCCCATCCATTGGACCTACCGGTCGGCTGTTCGTTTCAACCGAGATGTTCTGAACGCATGCAGATGTGTGAACAGATGCCTGAACTCAATTTGATTAATTATACAGAAGACAACAATCTCAGAAATGGCAAGCATGCAGCAAGATGTTGGTTAAGTGAGGAATCTGTCAATGGCGAAACTGCTTGAAGTGAATGATTTGCGTAAACACTTTCCCATAAGAAAGGGAATATTCCGCAGAACCATCGGACACGTAAAGGCAGTGGATGGTATTAACTTTGATGTGCAACGCGGTGAGACGCTTGGACTCGTTGGAGAAAGTGGGTGTGGGAAAACGACTGCAAGCAGATGCCTATTAAGATTGATTACGCCAACTGCTGGCAGTTTCATTTTCGGTGATGAACGGATAGATCTTGCCACATTAACACCGAAACAGATGCGTCCTTACCGAAGAAGGATTCAGATGATTTTTCAAGACCCGCAATCTTCGCTGAACCCGAGAAAAACTGTGGGAGATATTGTTGGTGAACCGATACGTGTAAATAAAACGATTAATAAAGCGAATATCAAAGACAAGATCGTTGAACTCTTAGAATCTGTTGGTTTGACACCGCAGGATATGCAACGGTATCCACATGCGTTCAGTGGGGGACAGCGGCAACGTATCGGAATTGCACGTGCTTTAGCACTTAACCCTGAACTCATAGTCGCAGATGAACCGGTTTCTGCCCTGGATGTATCGGTACAAGCGCAAATTCTTAACCTTCTAACTGAACTTCGTGAAAAATACGACCTATCTTATATCTTTATTGCTCATGATCTCAGTGTTGTTAGACATATCAGTGACCGTGTCGCAGTGATGTATCTGGGTAAAATTGTTGAAATTAGTGATGCCAATACACTTTATCATTCTCCGAAGCATCCGTACACAGAAGCTTTAATATCATCTGTGCCGTTACCGGATCCGAAGATTCAACGTGAAAGGGAATTAATTAGACTTGAGGGAGATGTACCGGATCCATCTAAACCGCCTTCAGGGTGCCATTTTCATCCACGATGCCGATATGCAACTGAAATTTGTAAAGAGGAAACCCCTGAACTACGGGAAACTGTCCCGGGTGTCAGAGTCGCTTGTCATCTGAGTGAAACATTGCTCCTACAGGGAGTATAGACAGACAAGGAGTATAGTTGTGTCACAATCACATCATATCACACCAGAGCAACTCGCAGCATGCAGAAAACTGCTTGAACGGCGATGGAAAAGCAGAAAAGTTGATGAGACGTTACTAAAACGTGCATGGCAAGCGGCTTACGAAGTCGCTACGCTTCTCTACGATGAGTTCGGTGCGACGAAAGTTGCAGTCTTCGGGTCACTCGCCGAACCTATCGGTTTTACGAAAACATCCGATATTGACATGGCAGTATGGGGGTTATCCGACAAAGAACATACAAAGGCAAATAGCAAAGTTATGGACCTTAGAACAGGTTTCAAGATAGATCTGATAAATTATGATTTAACGAAAGGGCTGTTTAAAGAAAGGATCCAACAGAAAGCAATACCCATTATGAGAGGAGAGGAACCTAACCTTTGGAAATCGCTCTATGGACACTTACAGCATCAAGTATTTCCTATCATTGAGGAGAAAATATACGAAATGAACCGAAAGAAATTGACACAGCGCATTAACGATGAATGTGTAAAAATAGGATCTACTGTGGACGCAATTGTAAAAGGATTAGAAGATATTGAAGTGCTCCCCGAGGCGGCGATACCGTATGTAGAAGAAGCAATCGCAAATAAACTTGCTGATGTTTATAGAGGTATAGAACGTATCTTTGAACGGATTGCAAGTGAAGTAGATGGCTATACACCAAGAGGAAGTAGATGGCATAAAGACTTGCTTGAACAGATGACAAAACAACGTCCCGAAAGACCTCCTGTGATTTCACAAGAGATATTTCCACTTTTATCACACCTTTTAGAATATCGCCATAAAGTGAATAACATCTATGCGGATGAACTCATATATGAAAACACGGAGGAACACGCGAGGGACATAAGAAACCTATTTCAAAGTTTCTTAGATGATCTCAAAATGTTTACAGATTCTCTTGTGCAAGACAGTGAGGATGAATAAAAGGGGTAATTACAACATGTCAACAAACAGTGACCAAGGCTTTTTTGCGACTAACGTTTCATTTGAAGATAGTGCCGCAATTGTAACCGGTTCAAGTCGAGGTATCGGACGTGCTATCGCTATTGAATTGGCACGTCAAGGTGCCGATGTACTCATCAATTACAATCAGAACCGTGATGCTGCAGAGGCAGTCAAACAGGAAATTGAAGACATCGGTAGAAATGCAGCGATTGTACAAGCGGACATCAGCGATTTGGAATCGCATCAGAAATTACTTGACACCGCACTTGAGGCTTTTGGTAGCGTTAATATTTTGATTAACAATGCGGGTATAACGAGAATAGCTGATATCCTTGAGGAAACCCCTGAACAGTTTGACCTGCTACTTAATACGAACCTAAAGGCACCCCACTTTTTGACACAACGTGTTGCCAAGTACATGGTAGAGAATAAGATTCCCGGGTGCATCATTTATACACTCTCCATTTCTGATACGATGGCTTCCGACAACCGAACTGCATACTGTATCTCAAAAGCAGGTTTAGAGATGAGTATGCGATCCTATGCTGGTAGGTTAGCGATGCATGGCATTAAGGTAAATGGCATTGCTGCTGGTGTGATTAACACCGATCTGTCCCGTGTCCGCATCCCTGATTACGAAGAAGCTGCTGAGAAGGGATATATCTTCATGGTGCGTCCTGGTACACCCGAAGACGTTGCACATGCAACTGTCTCAGCTATCCGTCTTTATGATACAGGTGTCGTTTTACCGGCTTCTGGGGGTGTCATGACACCGTTGCTGAATCTTCGGTCTATGTCAGAATTAGATATGAATAAGCAATATTAAATACAATTTTTTAACCGCGTTACACAATTTTTTAACTTGAGGTATGATCAGATGAATGCAAAAGATCGCATTCGAACTTGCTTAATGCTACTTAAAAATGGATTTCGGCAGAAATAAAATCTGAGACGGATTGTGTTTCGTATATGCGTGCATAGTACAGATAAACATCAATGATTCGCAATCCCAAACCACCCGTAATGGAGCCGTTTGAACTGCCAACCCGAACAGAAAAATACGAAGTGGGTATCCATTCGGCACCGATATAATATTCTGATGTTTCTCCTTCAGTGGATAACGCTATATCAATAGAGAATTGGTATGAATCATAACGGTAGGCTGTTCCAAACGTGACCCATTGAATGCGACTACCCTCAAGATTCTGTAACAAGCACCCGATCTTGAGAGTAGGCCGCGGTTTGAAGAGTAGACCGATATCATACGATGTATGGTAACCGAAGAATTGGTAGTAATCGGAGGGATGCTCCCGTTTGAATTTAAGGCTTAAACCCGCTGCAAAATAAGCACCGAGTTGTCGTGCTATGCAATAGTAGTTGAAATCGGGTGTACCACTTGCCACATCAAGTGCTATCTTATTTCCCCAGTAAAAGCTATAACCACGCCAACTAAAGCCGACACCTTTCGGATCAAACCTGTAGGTCTGTCTATCCTGAAACTTGGTAACACCGAAAAGCTTAACACCTTGCCACTGTATGAGTCCCGCGGGATTCCAAAAACCGCCTGTAGCATCATCAGCGACAGCAGTAAATGCATTTCCCATAGCCAAGGCACGTGCCCCAACATAATGGGGACGTGCAATTTCAAATGGATATTCTGTTTGTGCAGTCGCAGTCATCGAACACAAAGCGAAAACACCTATACAGAGATTTTGAATATTCTGTCTAAAGAGTTTGATTATATGCATTCAATCT
>VXOP01000331.1:22092-23893 GCA_009839975.1 Candidatus Poribacteria bacterium | reverse complement strand
ATCAATTAGAAATAGTATTAGAACAAGGTTTTAGTATATTACAGAAATTGTGAGGATGTCAAGTATATGCATTTTTTAAAGCTTGATAAAAAACACAAAAAATGCTATGCTAATATGAGGAAACACAAATCGGAGTAACGCAATGGGTTTTACAGTATACGATTATCGTGAAGATGTACGCAATGTGCTGGTCACACCGCAGATTCGCTCACGTTTTCTGAAGATGGAACCGGGTCAACATGCACAGCTGCATAGTCACGATCTGGGTCATGAGATATTCCTGATTTTAGAGGGTCGCGTGGAATTTGAAATTGACGGTGAAACGCAAGAGTTGGGACCTGGGCAGATGTGTATTGCATTGGCAGACCAACCGCATCGTGTAAGGGTGCTTGGCGATGAATCGATGACGATGTATCTATCCGTCACGCCGCATATCCATCCGACTCACACACCGCGCGCAGAAGATGGTAGTCGTTTACCACACAACTTTATGCCACAACGTGTTTATGATGTGGAACCTGATTTGGAGATGTCTATATCAGATCTGGTTTCGCGTCAGATAGATGTAACGCGCCGTCTGGCAGAACTCACACAAACTTGTGCAACCGTTCAAGAGGAGATTGCACATCAGTTGCAAGATGCTGTTGATGGTGCTGATGAAGAAGCCTTAATCTCGGCACGTAAAGCGATGTGGGAAGCACTCTATCCTGTATTCAAAGTTGTTTCAGAATTAGGAGAAATATGGAATGAACTTGCTCCCCGTGTTACAGAGTAGGTCAACCGTTTTTATTTGCGTTGTTTCTGTTATTTGTGTATAATATAAAAGAGGGTTATTTTAGATTAATATAATATTATTTCCATGAAATATAATTTTACTTGACAACGTATTTACAATTAGGATAAATTAACGTCTTAAGCACGAAGGCACGTTTGAACGACTCCCTATGTGTATTTAGTGACAACACATTGATATGGATAGTGTCCCAAGTTTTTCTGATGAAACTTAAACTCAAACGTAAGATCAAATCATTACCGAAAGGTAGAAAATCGTCACAAAGTTAATGAATTTATTTTTTAAGGAGTGTTATATGAAAACTCAGCTTTTTAATAGGAGAGTGTTATTTTCCCTATTGGCTGTTGCAATGTGTTTTGGACTGACAGGATTGAGTTACGGTGCAGCTACCGTTTCCGTAGACCCAGCTACAATGGATTCCCCCGCTGTCGGTGAACAATTCACAGTAAATATTAATATTGCTGGTGGTGCAGGTGTTGCTGGATACCAAGTTGATGTGAACTTTGATTCGTCTGCCCTCAAATATGTTTCAAGCGCGAATTCTGATTACTTACCTGCGGGTGCATTTGCAGTGCCAGCTAAAGAATCTGAAGGAAGCGTGCAGCTTGCAGCTACTTCCCTTGGTGGAACTTCAGACGGAGATGGAACGCTTGCAACAGTAACATTTGAAGTGGTAGAGGTTAAGGCATCATCTATTTCACTGTCAGGCGTTATCGTTTCTGATGCTACTGCGATGGCGTTAGATGTCACGACTGCAGATGGAGCAATTACTGTTCCCGCCCCTGACACAGATACAGACACTGACACAGATACAGACACTGACACAGATACAGACACTGACACTGACACAGACACTGACACAGACACAGATACTGATACTGATACAGACACAGATACTGACACTGATACTGACACTGATACAGACACAGACACAGACACAGATACTGACACTGATACAGACACAGATACTGATACAGACACAGATACTGATACAGACACAGATACTGA
>VXOP01000331.1:18476-21992 GCA_009839975.1 Candidatus Poribacteria bacterium | reverse complement strand
ATACAGACACAGATACTGATACAGACACAGATACTGATACAGACACAGATACTGATACAGACACAGATACTGACACAGATATGGATATTGTTCCAGATCCGCAAATCTTCTCAGTTACACTCACGAACCTGACGACTGGTGAACCGGGCATGGGTGGACAAATATTCTCACCTCCAATCTTTGCAGCACATCCTGCTGGTGCTAAGCTCTTTGAACTTGGTATGCCTGCCAATGAAGCCATGGTGCTACTTGCTGAGACTGGCAATACATCTGGTCTTGCAGCACTCGCAGCAGCAGTGAATGCCAGTGCCGTTCAGCATGATGGTTTTGTTGTTCCAGGCGCATCTGTTACTGTAATGGTTCCAGGAAACGCCATCAATTCCTCGCTTTCGTTTGCGACTATGTTAGTGTCAACAAACGATGCGTTTATTGGTAGAACTGACGTTTCCCTGTATGATGAGGCAGGAATGCCAATATCAGTTACAATTCCGCTACAAGCTTACGATGCAGGTAGTGAACAGAATACTGAAAGGGGATCGGATATTCCAGGACCTATCGGTCTATCTCCTGAAGAGGATCCTGCAGATAGTAACCTCCGTGTTCCCACGGAAGGTGGCGTTATCACGCCGCATACTGGTATCCTCGGTGTTGGTCAAGTTGCAGCTTCGTTTGCTTGGACAGAACCCACAGCAACGCTAACAATTGAACCTTATGTGCCAGCACCAGAACCGCCACCGGAACCCGTATATCCGACGTATGATGTCAAACTTGCTTCCGGCTTGAACATGATATCTGTGCCCTTGATGCCAGTAGATGAACCTTTCACTGCCAAAACACTTGCACAGAAGTTAGGGGCGACAGTAGTCGTCAAATTAGATGCATATTCACAGAAGTATGTCGGATATGTTGTGAGTGAAGATGACGATGGATTCGCTATTGAGGGTGGAAAAGGTTATATTGTCAACACACCGGAAGGTGGCATGGTAACATTCACAGGTACTGCCTGGTCAAATGTTCCTGCTGAAGCAGCGGCAGCACCCGCACTTGCAAATGCTAAAAATGCATGGGCATTTATTGTGGCTGGTAGTTTACAGGATAGAGTCAGTGGTGCTTCCTATACGTTGGTAGCCAAAAACCTACGCACAGGTGAAATTACAACCCATAAGGTCGCCAGCGAAGATGGACAGAATAATGCTGTTTGGGCAGACTTGAGCTATAAGAGTGTCATACAAGCGGGTGACAAAGTTGAGATCGCGCTTGTTGATAATCAAGGCACGGTCGTTTCCGGTCCGTTTGAACGTACAGTCCAAACAAGCGATATCCACAACGCTTTTATGAGTGTGGAAATGAGAGTTGGTGATGTGCGTCCTAAGGAAACTGTACTCGGACAGAACTTCCCAAATCCGTTCAACCCAGAAACTTGGATTCCGTATCAGTTGAATCAAGACTCCAATGTGATGATTCAGATTTACAATGTTTCCGGTCATACGGTTCGGACGTTGAACTTGGGACATCAGTCTACAGGCTCTTACATGACGAACGCAACAGCGGCTTATTGGGATGGTAAAAACGACACAGGTGAAGCTGTATCAAGTGGTATCTATTTCTATTCACTGAAAACAGCGAACTTCACTGCAACACGTCGGATGGTCATTCTTAAGTAGGTTAGTAATAATTGCACTCTAACAAAAAACGCCCCGACTGCCGGTTTATCCGACTGCAAATCAACACCGATTAGCGTCGGCGGCGGTGGGGCGTTTTTTCTTTGTATACGGTAAGGAGACGTTTTGAACAAACTCAAGTACATCACACCTATCTGTTTTGTGTTATTCCTTTTCATACTGAGCAGCAGCACTGTTTTCGCTTATTCATTTGGTCCACCGGCTGAGCGGACAGGGGCTCCTAATGAAATGACTTGTGCAATGGCGGGTTGTCACACTGGTAACAGTTTAAACGCTGCAGGGGGGTCTCTTGTGTTGACAGTCCCTCAAACCTATGAACCCGGGGAAGTATATGATATAGTCGTTAAGTTATCCCGAAACGGTCAAAGACGTTGGGGATTTCAGATGACAGCTCTAAATGGAAATAACGTAAGTGCAGGTTCCTTTAGCACTATTGATGTAAATACAAAATTGAATGCTAACAACAAATACATTCAGCATACTTCCACGGGGACTGCTCAAGGTACACCTAACATGCACAGTTGGATGTTCAAATGGACTGCGCCAACTACTGATGTAGGACCGATTACGTTCTATGCTGCTGGGAACGCTGCGAACAGTGCAGAAGGAGCACGCGGTGATTACATTTATACCCAATCAGCGACATCCGAAGTGCCTTTCCACGGTGTTTCGTTACAAGGTGTCGGTAATTTGACGAGACGGACTACTGATGCAAGTAGTGGAATAAGTTATACAGTTCAGGTTAGGAACACAGGGAACATTTCCGATACGATCCGTCTAACAACATCAGGCGATGTAAGTGCTACATTAAGCCAGAACACAGTGTCTCTTGCTGCGGGTGCTACCACTAATGTGCCAGTTGCTATTTCAGGTTCAGCGCTTAGGGCTGCGGATGATTATGAAGTAAAAGTTAAGGCCACCTCACAGGGGGATAATACAAAAACTGCTGAGATAACGACAACTACAACAATCCTACCTGTGTATAGCGTTTCGTTAGCAGGTGTCGGAGATTTAACAACGGAAACATCTGATGCTAGTGCTGGTGTGAGTTATCAGGTGCGCGTCACTAACAATGGGAACACTCGTGATACAATAAGTCTGACAACATCGGGTGATGTTAATGCTACTGTGAGTCCAAGCTCCATAACCTTAAATCGAGGTCTTTCTCGAACAGTAACCTTGAGGATATTGGGTACTGTCCTTACTGCAGCTGGTGAATACGAAGTAAAATTCAAGGCTACTTCACAAGGGGATACAACAAAGACTGCTGAGATAGCAACGACTACAACTATCCTACCTGTTTATGATGTTTCTATATCAGGTGTTGGTGATTTAGAGACTGTAACCGCTGATGCCAGTGATGGTATTGTGTATAGGGTGTCTATCACGAATGAAGGTAATACGGCTGATGTGTTTGACCTATCCACATCGGGTGATGCTTATGGTACACTGAGTGTCGATTCTGTGTCCCTTGCATCGGGTGCTTCAGAGGAAGTGACATTGACAATCTCTGCTGATTATCTCACGCTTGCGGGTGCATATTCCGTAAAAGTTACCGCTACTTCGCAAAGCGATAACACAAAGACTGCTGAGATAGCAACGACCACTACGATCACCCCTGTTTATAGTATTTCATTAGCAGGTGTTGGTGATTTACAGTCTGAAACTTCTGATGCGGGTGATGGTGTTGTGTATACACTCAGGATCACGAACAGTGGTAATACGAATGATGTAATTGACCTATCGGCTTCAGGTGATGCTTATGGTACACTGAGTGTCGATTCTGTATCGCTTGCATCGGGTGCTTCAGAGGAAGTGACATTAACAATCTCTG
>VXOP01000331.1:0-18376 GCA_009839975.1 Candidatus Poribacteria bacterium | reverse complement strand
TACATTAAGCGAAGATTCTGTATCGCTTGCATCGGGTGCTTCAGAGGAAGTGACATTGACAATCTCTGGTGATGGTCTTATGCTTGCGGGTGAGTATGCAGTGAAAGTTACCGCTATTTCGCAGGGTGATAACACAAAGACTTCTGAGATAACAACGGCGACGACTATCCTACCTGTTTACGGATTTTCAATAGCAGGCGTAGGAGATTTAGAGACTGAAACCTCTGATGCTGGTGATGGTGTTGTCTATATGTTCACGATCGTGAATGAAGGTAATACGGCTGATGTGATTGATCTATCGGCTTCAGGTGATGCTGCTGCTACATTAAGCGAAGATTCTGTATCGCTTGCATCGGGTGCTTCAGAGGAAGTGACATTGACAATCTCTGCTGACGGTCTTATGCTTGCGGGTATGTATTCAGTAAAAATTACTGCTATTTCGCAAGGGGACGATACCATCTCCTACGAGGTCTCAACCGCAACGACTATTCTACCCGTATATGATGTGATGTTGGAAATTGAAGGTACTCGCACAGGTACAACGACAGATGCTGTGGAAGGCATTACCTATCGGCTAAAAGTTACAAACAGTGGTAATATTGAAGATACGATACTTCTCGGATCTTCAGCAGAGGCGGGTATTGGTGGTGCGGTTCTCGGTTCATTCAGCAGATTAGGTGATGAAGGACCCCCGACAAGCCAATTAGAAATTACACTTGCTCCAGGGGTGACCGAGGACGTGATGTTCATAGCATCAGGTGATCTTCTCACACAACCCGGTGGATATGAAATAGAAGTTACTGCAACTTCAAGAGGGGATAGCACAAAATCTGCTGCCATCACAACGTCAACGACAATTGCTGCTATACCTCCTGTCTACGGTGTTACGTTGGAGGGAGAAGGTGAGTTGAAGGGCTCAACGATGGATATCCTCACCGGTGTAACCTATACCCTTATAGTGACGAACACAGGGAATACTGAAGATACAATACTTCTCAGTTCATCAGCAGAAGTTGGTATTGAGGGGAGTGTTATGGGAAGTTTCGGTTTATCCGATACACAAGAATCTTCAACGAGTCAGTTAGAAATCGTAGTCGCTTCAGAGGCATCTGAGACAGTGCTATTTACAGTCTCAGGTGATTCCTTCACAAAATCGGGAGAATATGAAATTACGGTTACTGCGACGTCACAGGGAGATAATACGAAAACCGCAGCATTAACGACGACGACAACAGTCACACCTGTTTATAGTGTAGAGTTGGAAGGGAAGGATACACTGACAGGGGAAACAACTGATGCCGTCAAAGGTGTCAGTTATGTACTGATTGTTTCAAACAATGGGAACACTGATGATACGGTTGTGTTGCGTTCTTCAGCACAAGTTGGTATTGAGGGTAATGTTCTGGGTTCTTTCACTGCATCAAGTGAACAAGAAACACCTATGAGTGAGATAGAGGTTGTGCTTGCTCCCGGTACTTCTATAGAAGTTACGTTTACTGCTGCTGGTGATTTCTTCACAAAATCGGGAGAATACGAAATCACAGTTACTGCGACGTCACAGGGAGATAACACGCAAACTGCAGCATTAACGACGACCACAACAATTACACCTGTTTATAGTGTAAAGTTGGAAGGAAAGGATACACTGACAAGGGAAACGATGGATGCTGTCAAAGGTGTTAGTTATGTGCTGATTGTTACGAACGAAGGTAATACTGAAGATACAGTCATACTTAGTTCATCAGCAGCATTTGGTATTGAGGGTAGTGTTCTCGGTTCTTTCACTGCAAGTGATCAAGAAACGCCTATGAGTGAAATAGAGATAGTGCTTTCTCCCCGCACATCTAAAGAAGTTACGTTTACTGCTGCTGGTGATTTCTTCACAAAACCGGGTGAATATGAAATCGTTGTGACCGCTACCTCAAAGGCAGATGAAGCACAGACTACTGAACTGACAATCACAACTACGATATCTCCAGTACCGTGGGACGTCAATGCTGATGGAGCAGTAAATATTTTGGACTTGGTCCAGGTAACAAATCAGTTCGGTGAATCAGGAACAGGGCTTAGTGGTGATGTGAACATGGATGATCAAGTGAACGTACTTGACCTTGTGGAAGTTGCATCGTACATTGGCAAAACACACGGGGAAATAGTCCAAGAGTTGCAGTAGTTTTACCCGGTTATTTCAGAATTGTTAACCAAAAGGGTATTTGAGGGAGATTGAAAAGTTTATGGCATCAAAATATCGTGTAGGTATAATCGGATGTGGTGGAATTGCCAACGCGCATGCACGTGGATATCAGGGTGTTGAGCAGACAGAAATCGTTGCGCTTGCGGATCCAGTCCAATCAGCACTTGACAAGTTCGCCACTACTTATGATGTCCCTGCAGAAAGTTGTTATCTGGATGCGCGTGAGATGTTAGATAATGAAGGTCTTGATATTGTGAGTGTGGCTACGTGGCACAAACTTCACGCACCTATGACGATAGCAGCGTGTGCTCGCGCTCCCAAGGCTGTTCTATGTGAAAAACCGATGGGTGTAAGTCTGGGGGAATGCGACGAGATGGTAATCGCTGCAAACAGAAACAGTGTCAAGCTCGTCATTGGTCATCAACGTCGGTTTAATTCTGCTTGGACAGATGCACGCAACCTTATTGCCGAAGGTGCAATTGGCGAACCGAGACAAATTGTATGTCACGGTGGTCAGGGATTGTTGAATGACTGCTCACACCTTCTTGACATGATGCGATATGTTCTGAGCGATTCTGCACCACAATGGGTCATCGGAAACGTTGAACGTAAGACTGAACGTTACGAACGAGATATACAGATCGAGGACAGAAGTGCTGGAATTGTCGGATTCTCAGATGGATGCATCGGCATGCTGTTGCAGGAAATCGGCAGACCTAATTATCAAGGTGGCATTGTCTACGGAACAGATGGAATTGCAGATGTAACGGAGGGACGCGTCAGACTCCTCAACAACCTGTCAACAGATTGGGAAGAACGCCCTTCAGATGGAAGAAATCAGCACGTTGCCCAAGCACAAGAATTAGTAGATTGGCTTGAGGGTGGCGAAGAACACCGTGGGGAAGCAAAACACGGTCGCGCTGCAATTGAGATCATCATGGCAATTTACGAGTCTGCCCGTATGCATGAAGTGGTGCAACTCCCTTTACGCACGCATGCAAATCCACTTGATCTCATGATTGAAAACGGTGACTTACCTATAGAACGTCCCGGAAGATACGACATCCGGGCATTCTTGTTGCGCGGTGAAGCAATGAAACCTGAATAGCATAACTTTGTCAGGACTTAGAAACCATGCAGATTACGCAAGGTGTTAGTGTAGGTTTAGCGGCACTCAGACGGAATAAGTTGCGATCTGTGTTAACCACCCTCGGGATTATTATTGGTATTGCAGCGGTTGTTGCAGTCGTATCTGTAGGGGGTGGTGCTGAGCACTTAATACTGATTGAAATGGAACGCGTGGGTGGCGCGGGTATGATCGTCTGTTTCCGTAAGGAATATATCCGTAGGGATGATGGTCGGTATGTTGAGAATACGCATCCGGAATATATTGAGTATGAAGACCTTGCGTTCATTCTTGACAATTGTCCCTCACTAAGAGTCGCTGCGGCACAGTCTGGTATGCACCGTCGTGTATCCCATAAACACGTCAATCAGTCGCTTCAGGTGCATGGGGTTACACCGCTATTTCAAGATGTCAATAACTGGTATGTTACGAAAGGTAGATTTTTTACGGAAGAAGATATGCAACGGGCTGACCCTATCTGTTTAATCGGTTCTGAAGTGCATAAAGACCTTTTTAAAATGGATAATCCGATTGGTAAAGAATTGAAAATTGACAGAAAAAGGTTTACTGTTATCGGGGTTATGGAGGAGAAAGGGAATCAGATGGCAACCGAAGGATGGGATAACCGTGTGATTATGCCGTTGACTACTATGGGTAACCGTTTTATCGGTAAAAGGAAAGGCTGGATCATGCTATTCGCGCAAGCTGAGAATTATGAAAAAGTTGAGCAAGCGGTCGCAGAAATCAAAGTCGCCTTTAGACAATTACATGAAGATGAGAAATACTTCGATTTTTTCACCGCAAAGGAGATAATCAAACAGGTCGGACAAGTCAGTCGCATTGTACAAATACTCCTGGGGGCGGTGGCAAGTATTGCGTTGTTTGTCGGTGGGATCGGGATTATGAATATCATGCTGGTTTCTGTGACAGAAAGAACACGAGAAATCGGATTACGGAAAGCAATCGGAGCGAGACGTACTGACATCCTCACGCAATTTCTGATTGAAGCGATTGTTCTGAGCATCTGTGGCGGTCTCATCGGTATTTTTATAGGAAGCGGACTCGCGACCGGTTCAGGGTGGATAATCTCTAAATTCATGATTAAAGATGCGAATTGGCCTGCGGCGGTCTCAATTCAAGCAGCTTTAGTAGCATTCTGTGTCTCAGCCTTCATTGGTATATTCTTCGGACTCTATCCAGCAAACAAGGCTGCAGGTCTCACACCGACAGAGGCTTTGCGACACGATTAAGCCATTTCAATTACTATTGTCAGTGTCGGAGAATTGGTGTATAATTTTCATCATATCGATCCATGATCACACGTCTTGATAACCTATATGAAGATGTCTGGAATACCGATTCGCTTGACAAAATTGATTTTCATAAAAAAACTGTTTAATATACAATTGTAGCACAGCAAATAATTACTTGGACTTTCTTGTTGCACATGTGCTCCGTTAGGTTTGTCAAACATATAGATCAGAATTTTCAGGTAATTCTAATATCTTATCAAGTCTTCTTCTGTAGGTCGGGTAGAGCGAAGCGAAACCCGACACGTATTGATTGATACTAAGATTTCGGGTTTCGCTTCGCTCTGCCCGACCTATAAATAGCACTTGACAATGCACTAATGAAAATCAGAAATCTATATACTTTTTTCACAATTATTTTTATCTTCTGCGGGTGCAGTATACCCGAGAATTATGTTGGATCAAGAACTAAGAAAGCATTTCCTGAGATTGTCAATTTGACGATGACTGATGTCACTGGTAAGCCGATTTCTTACGGTTGGGGATTTTTTGTTTCTCCTATATATATTGTAACTAATCTGCACGTTGTTGCATGGACATCTGCAGGTTTTACGAGTAATGGTACATCAGATCAAAATCCAATTAAGGGAATTGTAGCGATTGATCAAGAAAACGACCTAGTACTCCTCAAATCGGGGATTCCATGTTTTGAATCAGTTCGATTTGGGGACAGTAACAAACTTCAGCAAGATGATCGTGTCTATATGGTTGACTGTCACCTCTGGGGTGGACAGGTAAGAAATGTTTCCTACAAAGCTGCTAACATCGGTGCTATCAACAAGCATAAAAATAAAAAACGTTTTCTTATAAACAATGAAATCTCATCTTTTTCTTGCGGTTTACCCGTCTTGAATAGCAGACGTAAGGTTATTGGTGTAACTTCTACGGAACTTGGTGATTTGCAGTACATGCAGTACCGTCCCATTGTTATTCCATCTGAATACGTTAAGGCACTAATTCGAGCTAAAGGTCCAGTCATGCCTTTAGCAGAAAGCAAAGATTATGTTTCTGCAGAAACCTACTTCAAACGAGGAAATACGAAATTTATACGTAAATTGTTTGCTGAAGCGATCTTGGACTATGACAAAGTTATTCGTTTTAACTCCAAATATGGCCAGGCGTATTTCAACAGAGGGTTGTCAAAGAGGAACCTTGGTAAGAAAGCAGAAGCGAAACAAGATTTTGAAACTGCCTTGAAACTTGCAGCTCAAACAGGGGATGTTTATTTCCTTACGAAGATTGAAGATGCTTTACATCAGATGAAATAAAAATGGCATTATTCGTGCAGTTAGGCCCCTTGATTGCTCTATATTGTGCACACCTTTATGGGCATTTTGCATAGTACCTCTAAGTTATGGTATATGAAGATTTTGTTATTAATTGGGTGATATTCGGACAAGGCATTTAACAAATTGGCGGTAATATGCGGTCTGGGAAACCCAGCCCCTACGATCATTTTGATGTATTGGATTATCCAAATATTTATTTAATCTTCATTCACAAAAACTGGCACAAAATTTGCTAATCATATTGAAGGGAGTTAAAGGATGGAAAGCAAACAGAAATATCGTATTGCACCGACTGGCTTCACAAAAGAACAGTGGGAAACATTCAACGAAGAAGGAATAATCTTCATTGAAGATGCTATTTCGGATGAAGATATCCAGATGTATATTGACGCAATAGCTCGTGTTGCGGGGACTCATCCGAAATATAAACCTGGTGGATTTCTTCACATGGAGAATATCGTTGAACGCGATGCTGTTTTTGCAAATCTAATTGATAATGAACGACATATCGGTTTTGCCTATGATATTTTTGGAGAACTACTGAAACTGCATCAGAGTCAATTCTTCTTACGGCCTCCCGGTGGAAAACAGTACAATCAGTGGCATCCCGATGGGGCACGTGCTCTTCCTTACGGGGTGTTTTCACCAAACTTACCATTACAGATCAAGATCGGATATTGGTTAACGGACCTACCGTACGAGAAGATGGGAAACCTTGTTGTGATGCCGGGCAGTCATCGGCATCAGTATATGGATGGATACGATACACATGAGAGTATGCCTGGAGAAAAGGTCGTTTGTCCACGCAAAGGCACGATGACGGTCATGCACTCCAGCATCTGGCATCGTGTTGAAGCTAACGAAAGCGATGTGGTGCGTTACAACATCTTCGTTGCGTATTGTCCATCGTGGTTGACACCTGCTGATAGGTTTCATTCTTCTTCGGAATGGTTACAAACGCTCAATCGCGAGCAGCGGATTATTATGCGTAGTTATAGTCACGCATATCACAATGCTAAGCCACCCGCATCTGAATTTCCGCTCTTTTTAGAACGGTCATCTGGGACTGATACTGACGCAGAAAGATATATGGATCATGTTCAACTTCATAGACGCAAAAGACTAACAATGCATGAACGCCTGAATTCACTTTAAGAGTAATACTGATGAAATCGTTTTTCCTCAAAGACATGCAGTATCGTCGAGCAAGGGTTGTCTTAACAGCAATCGGTATCACCGTGCTGATTTCACTGATCCTGTTATTAGGTGGTATCATGAATGGCATGCGTATCCAAGCACAGCAATATGTGAAATCTACTGGTGCAGATATCTGGATTTCTGCTGAAGGTTCGGGAGGTGCGTTTATCGGTTTTTCTCTGCTGATTGAAGAGAATATGGCACCCCTGAGCGCATCAAGAGAACTTAAAGAGGGATCCCTTTCTCCGCTGATTTTTGCCCAGGCACGTCCAATAATCCACGGAAAATCTACGAAGGCGATAGTGGTCGGTTATATGAGAGACAAATATGGAGGTCCTAAACAGGTCCCAGAGGATATGGGTAGGATGTTCGAAGCCAGTGAATTTCAGGATTACCGACCAGAAGACCCAATCCCTCTTGAGGTAATTGTTGACGAAAAGATGGGACTTGAAATCGGAGAACAGATTACCATTGGCACTGATGCAGTAAAGGTGGTTGGAAAAACAAACAGCTTGATGTTCGTGTTGGATACGCCTTTAATTTTTATGGATGTTCGGGTTGCTCAAAAAGTGCTACTCGGTAACTATCCGCGCGTTAATATGATGATTGCAAAAGCTAATGAGAACATGGAACCGGAAAAGGTTGCTGCATTCTTTGATGCTTCAGGTGATATTGAAGCAAGGACTATGAATCAAACCCTTGATGACATTATTAGTTATTATGTTGATGAGCCGATGAAGGCGGTGCAGTTCTTGCGTGTCATGTTGTGGATAGCTGCGGGTCTACTCGTAGGGGTGATTACGTACGTTACGATGCTGGAAAAGACGCAGGAAATTGGTGTGTTGAAAGCGATTGGTGCCTCTAATAACTATGTCATGTCCCATCTATTGAAACAGGTCGCTCTTATTTCAGTTGTTGGTGTTACGTTAGGATTTTGTCTCTCTTATATTTTTGCTGCTGCTGCCCCTATCTTTGTAGCGATTAATCTCGTTGAGTCAATCATTGTTGCGGGAATTAGTATTATCGTATGTTGTGGTAGCGGTTACCTCGCTGCGCGTAAGGTGATAATGGTTGATCCGTTGATAGCATTTCGTGGAGAGATTGATGGTGGTATGTTCCGACATTCTCCAACTGTTGCTTATTCGGATGCTTGATTATAGTGAACTTCAGAATTAATGAAACACTCTACAACGGGCAAGGTGACCTCGCCCCTACGCTGGACGGTCTTCGTCATCGGTGTATGGGGTGAAATGCCTCATTAATAAATAGGATCATACGGTTTTTTATAAGGATTTGATTATGGCTGCCATCATAGAAGGGATTGGTTTGACCAAACGATTCGGATTTGGTGATGCTGCTGTTGTCGCTATTGATTCTGTTGATATTCACATTGAAGAACGTGAATTAGTGATGATTATGGGAGATAGTGGATGCGGTAAGACGACTCTGATTAGCCTGCTTGGATGTATCCTAACGCCGGATTCTGGTGAGTTACATATAGATGGTGAAGAGATAGATCTCAATGGACAGGATTTAAGTCTAATCCGTAGACAGAAGATCGGTTTTGTATTTCAGCTGTTTCATTTACTTCCTTATCTGACAGCACTTGAAAACGTAATGGTAGCGATGGATATCGCTAAAACGGATACTTCTGAAGCAGAAAACAGAGCGATTGAACTGCTGACGAGAGTTGGACTGAGTGATCGTCTACACCATAGACCCGCGCAAATGTCAGGTGGTGAAAAGCAGCGTGTCTCTTTTGCCAGAGCACTTGCCAACCGTCCGAAAGTCATCTTCGCTGACGAACCGACCGCTAATTTAGACAGTCGTCAAAGTGATAACCTTATGAATCTGATTCAAGAATTGCGACAAGAACACCAAACAACTGTCGTCATCGTAACCCATCATGAGGGTTTGAAGGAAAATGCTGATCGGATAGTATACATGAAGGATGGGAAGGTAATTGCATCTTGAAAAAGAATATCGGCCTCAAACATTTTTACAAGTTACTTTATGTTTCAGTATTATATACACTTCTGACTGTTCCCCCGTTATATGCTCAGACACCTATTGAAGAGGACGATTTCCTTACCAGTGGCTTCTATGGCGGAGGTTTGTCTTTTATAGACGGCTCCGCGTATGCACGCGTTCAACTTCAACCCGATATTCCACTTGGTAAATTTGGTTTAGGTTTAGACCTTGTCTTCCTCTTCAATCCTTATGCAGAGGGTGACGAACCCAGATTTCTGGCAGAGGATGGTGAAACGTGGGACAGCGCAAGCACGTGGTTAAGGTTGATACGTTACATTCGTTATGCACAACCGTACGATCCTTTTTACTTTCGGCTTGGTGAATTTGATTATCTGACAATTGGTCATGGTTCCATTATGTCCGGCTACTCTAATCATGACCGTCGTGGACTGCATCTGAATGTTAGGGAATCTGACGGCAAATATGGCGTTGAGACGATGTTGAATGATCTTGGTAACCCCAGAATCTTTGGGGGTCGCGGTTTTGTTCGTCCCTTACTACGTCCTGAGAATAATAATCTATTTACAAGATTTGAATTGGGGGCTACGTATATCACCGATATTGATCCAGATAGCACGGTAGAAGGTGAAGACCCTTTTCAGGCTGTTGGTGCCGATATAGGGTTTCCTATTATTGAGAGAAGTTCATTCCGACTTGATCTATACAACGATTTTGCGGTGCAAACAGCACCGTTAGCACCTGAGAGTGCAGTGATGGAAGATTCGACACCTGAAGATGATACATTACAATCAGACGAAACCGATACAGATTCAACGATGGTTGCTGAAGAGGAAACATCAGAAACAGAAATAACGTGGGGTAATGCTACGGGTATCGGTTTTGCTGCGAACAGTATTATATTCAAATTTGAATATCGCATATTTAGTGATGGCTACATACCTTCAGTATTTGATTATACTTATGAACTCGGAATGCCATTATTTTGGGGATATGATAAAGGTGATGAAGCGAGGCGCGGTTTCTTCTCACAGATTATTTTCAAGCCGATACCACAATTACAATTGTTAGGTGCTTTTGAAAACTACAACGATAATACATCTAAGCTCTATATCGGTGCAAAGGAATCGGGTCTAATACCACGTTTTCAGTTTCGCGCATTCTACACCAAACGTAATATCGGAGAAGATGGTGAGACAGGTTTCTTCACGGATCTTGTAGAATTAGATGATAAATCTGCCTTCAACATAGAAATCAGATATGAAGTCGTTCCACCTATTCAAACGATAATGGTTTACGAGTATCGGTTCCGACGTGTTGAAACTGAGGAGGGTCGTTCTCAGTTTGAACCATTTCGTAATACCTCTGTTTCAGTAGGCTATAGCCATGATTATTAGTGTAAACTTGGAAGGTTGTAGTTAATGGATCAGTCAGACAAGAATGATGTTTCCGACAAAAACAGTATTAATTTTTCTAAGCAACGTAGTGAATTAAAAGGTGTTTCGCGGTGGATTTTTGCGGTATCTGCTGTCTTCTTTGTTGCTGTTTATATCTATAGTGCTGGTTTCGGTTCCGCTGCAGAACAGTATCATCTCGGGTTATATCTTCTCTTCACATTTTCCCTGATCGGTATCCTCTACAAATTTCGTCAAGACTCTCCTGCCTTTCGTCCATCGATTTTTGATATTATACTTGTTGCATTGAGCATTGTTTCGATCGGTTATTGGATAATAGAATATCCTGATCTCGCGAATCGTGCGGGTGCATATACAGGTGTTGACATTGTGATGGGGGGCATTGGATTGATCATTAGTTTTGAGGTGAGTCGACGTACTGTTGGGTGGGGATTACCTATTATTGCGGTGGTTGGTGTCTTATACGGTCTGTTCGGTCGTTATATGCCGGATGCTATTTCACATCAAGGCTTCTCGTTTCGTAGAATTATTGAACATTGCTATTATAGTCAAGCGGGTGTATTCGGCATCATGGCAAATGTGATGGCGACCTATGTCATTCTATTTATATTTTTCGGTGCGTTTTTGGAGAAGTCTGGTGTTGGACAGTTCTTTATTGATTTACCGATGTCACTTACCGGACGATCTGTCGGGGGTGCTGCCAAAGTGTCGGTTGTCACCTCTGGTTTTTTCGGTTCTGTTGCTGGTAGTGCGATTGCCAACACGGTTACTACAGGTGCTTTTACGATTCCGTTGATGAAACGAACAGGTTTTCGTCCACACATTGCCGGGGCGGTTGAAGCATCAGCATCTGTGGGGGGTCAGTTCCTTCCACCTGTGATGGGTGCGGGTGCTTTTTTAATAGCAGAACGGACAGGAATTCCGTATAGCAAAATCGCTCTTCTTTCAGTTGTACCAGCAGTTCTTTATTTCATGTCTGTGTGGGTGATGGTTCATTATGAGGCAAAGAAACAGGGACTTGAACCCATTCCCGTTGACGAGATACCGAAGCTATCAACGCTCTTAAGGACGGGATGGTTTTACATATTACCGTTGCTAACTTTGATTGGTTCTCTTATGTTGGGTTACTCCGCATATAAGGCGGCTTTCTATTCTATCCTTGTGACGATAGTGGTAAGTTACTTCCGGCGAGAGACACGGTTGACGCCACGGAGAATCTTGGAAGCGATGGTTACGGGTGCTAAGAACTCTCTTGCTATTGGTGGCGCAGTTGGCACAATCGGTATCATCGTAGGTGTTATTGATTTGACAAGTTTAGGTAGGATATTTCCAGATTTGGTGTTAGCGGTAGCTGGTGACAATCGGGCAATTGCAGTATTGTTACTCGCTTTAGCGTCATTGGTTCTGGGTATGGGAATTCCCGTCACTGCAGCATATTTAATCACATCAGAACTTGCTGTACCGATTTTAACAACACCTGAGATGGGTATATCCATCATCGCTGCACACCTCATCATCTTTTGGTTGAGTCAGGATTCCAATATTACGCCCCCTGTTGCCTTGGGTGCTTATGCGGGTGCTGCGATCGCCCGCGCTGATCCGTGGAAGACGGGATGGGCATGCTTTAAGTTTGCTAAACTGCTCTATATCATGCCGCTACTGTTTGCTTATACACATATCTTATTTAATGGGACAGTATTGGAGAATGTGTTATCTATTGGTACAGCATTGGTTGGTACTGTGATTTTCTCCATTTTGACTATGGGATATTTTATACGGAAAACACATTGGTATGAGTCTATACTCCTTGCAGTTGCAGCGTTTCTTGCGTATACCTATAATATCTGGACATTCATGACAGCATTAGTCCTTGCTGCGAGTGTTTTAGTGCTTCAGAAGCGATCAGAATAGGTTAATTGTTATTGTGTTTCAGTGATCGTCTGCAGTCGTTTCAGTATGTTATCTGCAGCACGGCGTGAAGCATTTTCATTGAATTCATCCACAGCTCTCCCTGCTCGAGAAACATTGCCACGATAGTATCTTAAGAAGATGTAGTATGTCCACATGAATGCGTCGAGGTAATTTTGGTCAAGAATGCCATCAACTGCGACGAATCCGAGAGCACCATTTAGTAGGAATGCGTTTAGTCCTCCTCGCCAATTGCCAGCGTAGATCTGTCCTGTCCCTGGAAGGATTGCGGATAACACTTTCGCGACTCGTGTAGATTTTTTCTTTTGATTGATGGCTATGTTGAATAAGGTGTCAAGTCTTTCATCGGTAGCATACGTTAGTAATGTTTCATCGCTTAATATCTCTTGTGCTTCCTTCCAACGAAACTGGTAGATAAATGCCACGGCTTGTAGGAAAAGTGCGCGTTGATGCAATGTTCCAGAAGGGTTTCGGAGAGCAACTCGTATCAACTCAAGCCGGGCAAGATCATAGTTTTGTGATGCAAGCAGTATAACAGCAAGATTCAGTTGATATTCCGACTTTGTATCTTTATCATCTGCATGTAGAACAGCGTTACGCATCGCTAAAATTGCCTCTTGCCATAGACCTTGTTCTCTATATGCATATCCGATTTTGTGGTAAACTTTGGCGGCTTGGACATCTTCTGGATGAAAGAAGAGAAATCGTTTGTATTCTGTTATAGCTGCTTCGTAGTTTCCGAGTGTCGTAAAATGGTCAGCAAGGGTGAGAGGACATTCTTCTGCACTTGTGGAATCGTTGTAGAAAAGTAGCGTGATGAGGAGAAGTATAGACAGTGTGATACGATTCAAATACATGTGTCTCAGATCCCAGAGTAGGATAGTGTCATCATAGCTCCCATGTTCATGTTATGAACGTGGTAAGTTTACCACATTTTGTGAAAAATAACAAATTGACAAACATTAAACCGGCCCACGAACCTTTTGGCATAGGAGATGTCTAATAATTGAGGTGTTGTTGTGAATTTGAGATTGTATGATTTCGCTATCTCTGAATGCTGATTCACCTGCTATAGATGTCTACAAACAATTTCAGGTTGCGCTTTTCACTGTTGTTGCGGTATCCTATATATACAAGATTAATTCAGATGTGTTCCTTAGTAACATATTCCGATATGTACAGTGTCATAACGAAAGAGATTATGAAAACAAATTCTCCATCCAAACTTGATAAGTTAATCCACTCTCATGTAAAAGAACTTTTCGTTGCACAAGCGGATAGACCCGCAGCATTGAAGGATATAAGCCTTAACCGATTGTCCCCATTTCAGCGTGCATTGTTAGTTGCGGATGGAACCGTTACCCGTTTCATTGAGGCGTATAAACTGATACCTGTTGAGGTCGTGCTTTTATACCAAGCACGTCGCACGGTTCATAACGAACATAGTTGGCTTAAGTTGCAGGAGGGTGGGAATATCATCGCGCGAGAAGTCGTCTTGCAGACCCCATGCACGGAATTTCAGACTCCTAAAATCCATGCTTATGCAGTGTCGCAGATTGTTTATGAACGTTTACCGCATAATGTTGTTGATGGTGTGGAATCTGGTATTGACGGTTTAGGTGCTTTATTGCATCACAGTCAATTGGAAGCACGTCGTGATCTGCTCTGGTGGGGGATCGAACGCGCGACAGGTATGCCAAGTTCTCTTGCACATTTTGAAGGGAGACCGCTGCTCTGTAGAACATATCGGATCGTTGCTAATGGCAATCCGTTGATGCTTATAACGGAAAAGTTCCCCCTTGATGATTCCTAACGTTTTGCGTCGGTAAACTTTGTAAGATCCCACAAGAGAATCGTCCCGTCCCGACTGCCGCTGGCAAGTGATTTACCATCCGGTGAATATGTGAGACTGTTCACCAGGTCCGTGTGTCCAGTAAGCGAGTGCAAGAGCGTTCCTGATTGTGCGTCCCAAAGATGAATCGTATCAACGTTTCCACCAGCAACGGTGCCTCCATCCAGCGAAAACGCCACAGCAGCAATATGCCGCGTATGTCCGTTAAGCGTATGCAACAATTCACCTGTCTGACTGTCCCACAAGCGGACCGCGCCATCCCAACCCCCACTCGCGATTGTGCTACCATCGGGTGAATATACCATAGTGTAGACTTTTTCCATGTGACCTATAAGGGTATTTAAGTGGTCTCCACTCTGAACATCCCATAAACGGATTGTGTAGTCGTGACTGCCACTTGCCAACGTGTTTCCATCCGGTGAGAACGCCACAGCAGTGACATCTTCCGTGTGTCCCGTAAGGATATGCAACGGATCACCGATGAGGTACAACTTACCAATCCGGATCTCCCACAAACGGACTGTATTATCGTGACTACCGCTCGCTAACGTTCTACCGTCAGGTGAAAAGGCAACGGAAGAAGTTATCTCTCTATGTCCAGAAAAGGTTCCGAGGAACCGTCCTATTTCCGCATCCCATAAGCGGGCATTATTAGATTCGACACTTGCAAGCACACTACCATCCGGGGAATATGCTACCGAAAGGACGTTTTCCGCCTCGAAGTATTTCGGCTGAGCTCTGATGGTTTTCATGGATTTCCCAGTTTCCAGATTCCAAAAGTTAATTGTAGATATATTCCCACTTACAAGCGTGTTACCATCCGGGGCGTAAGCAAGAGAAAAGACGTGAAGCGCGTGCCCTGTGATGGTCTTTATACGTTTGCTACTGGCAATATCCCAAAACTGAATCTTACCATCTTCACTTGCACTGGCGAGTGTTTCTCCATCCGGAGAATACGCAACAGAGATGACCGGCGTGTCATGCTCAAGCGTCTTCAGCGGTTTGCCAGTCGCAATATCCCAGAAATTGACAGTATCATAGCTAGTTGCACTGGCGAGTGTCTGTCCATTAGGGGAAAGCACTACACCGTTGATATCACCATAGGTCCCACGTGCTCTCAAAAGTTCACCAGTGCCAATATCCCAAAAACGGATGGTGTTATCCGTATCCCCACTGATAAGCATCCTGCCATCAGGAGCGTAAACGATATGTTCCACCCCATCTGTGTCCTCAATAGAGATGTCTAAAGATTTTGCTGTCTTCGGATTCCAAAACCCAATACTACTACCTCCCAACGCTGCGTTGCTTACAAGGATTTTGCCATCGGGAGAAAACGCCACAGAAACAACAGGCTCCTTATGTTCTTCAAGTCTGGCTACCAGTTTTCCTGTATGCGGTTTCCATAGGCAGATCGTGTTATCGTCACTTCCAGTCGCGAGGATATTACCATCAGGACTGAACGCTACCGCATTAACATCATCTCCGTGTCCAACGAAGTTGTGTATGTGTTGTCCAGTGTGTGCATCCCACAACCCTGCAGTATTATCATCACTCGCGGTCGCAAACGTTGCACCATCAGGACTAAACGTTATAGAATTTACCTGCTCTTTATGCTCCGTGAGTAGTTTGGTCGGTTCACCGGTCCGCACATCATAGACCCAGACGCCTATAGTGCTTGCAACAGCGAGTTTCGTGCCATCCGGAAAATACGCAATTTCATTGACTCTACCTTTTCCGATACGATTTTTAGCATGGGTGGGTAATCCCCATAGAGCATCAGTTTGTGCATAGGCATTTGATAATAGACAGTGTCCAGAAATCATCGGTAAAATTATGAATAATAGGCTTGTTATTTTCATTTTGTTAAGTCCCATAAAATCACAGTGCTATCTCTGGATGCACTGGCGAGGGTACGTCCACTTGGTGAATAGACTACAGAAGCCGTACTGTCTATATGTCCAGTAAAAGTTTTCAATCGTTCTCCAGTGGCAACGTCCCATACATAGACTTCACCTGAACCACCGCCGGCAAGTGTTCGACCATCTGGAGAATATACGACAGTATTCACCCATGTGTCTGTGGCCATGACTTTTAGAAGTTCACCGGAATCCACATCCCAGAGTCTAATACCTTTGTCATTATGGTCATCCGTACTCGCCAGTGTTTTTCCATCTGGTGAATATGTCACAGTATAAATCGTATCCGCATCTGTCTCAACAGTTTTTAGGAGTTCACCCGTTGCAACATGCCAAAACCCAATTGCACCGTCATCACTACCACTT
This sequence comes from Candidatus Poribacteria bacterium, assembly GCA_009839975.1. Taxonomy (GTDB): domain Bacteria; phylum Poribacteria; class WGA-4E; order WGA-4E; family WGA-3G; genus MSPOR6. The sequence goes on along the minus strand of VXOP01000331.1, from coordinate 1,793 downwards.
GTGAGCATTTTTCCATCTGGAGAGAAAACAAGTGTGAGAATACTGGATGTCTCCCCAACAAAGGTTCTTATGAGTTCTCCGGTGTGAACATCCCATAGATGAATTGAATCGTGATGACTCCAACTGCTGCTCGCAAGTATCTGTCCATCGGGACTGAAGACGACCGATGAAACCCCTTCAATATGTCCTTCAAGGGTTGTTCTCTGCTGCCAATCGCTCGTGTTCCATAACAGGATCGTATTGTCGCGGGTTCCGCAGGCAAGCGTCTCCCCATTCGGAGAAAACGCTATTGAAGAAACTGAACTTTCAGGGGCGAGGGTTCGCAGCAGTTTTTCAGTTTCAATATCCCAAAAGTAGAGGCCATCGGCTAAACTCACCAAAGTGCGTCCATCTGGTGAATAGGTAATGGCATGGATAACCTCCGAGTATCCAGTGATGCTTTGTAAAGACTGTCCGGTGTGCACATCCCAAAAATGTAACCCAAATGAATCGGAACCGACAAGTGTCTTCCCATCGGGAGAATACCCTATGTCCATTACACCTCCACTTGGCATTTTGAAGGTATGTAAAAGGTTGAGGGTGTTCGCATCATAGAGGTGGATTGCGTTGTTATCATCACAGACAAAAGTGCTACCATCCGGGGAGTAGTGCATACTATAAAGTTCTGTGCTCACGTTGATGCTATTCAGATATTCTCCAGTGCGGGTGTTCCAAAATTGTATCGTTCCATCGTAATATGCGGTCGCAAGCGTTTCGCCATCTTTTGAAAACTCAATAGAAGCGACCTCTTTTGGTTGATCGCTGAGGAGATGCAGAAATTCACCTGTATTAGCGTTCCAGAGACAAACGTTGTCATCTCCTCCTCTACTGGCAATTTGTTCCCCGTCTGGAGAATATATCAAGGAATTAACGGAATGCGCGTGACCTGCAAATGTAAACAGAGGTTCACCTATTGCAACATCCCAAAAACGGATGGTCTCGTCGCTACCAGCACTGGCAAGCCTACGACCATCAGGACTAAACGCTAACACTTTAACCTGACCCGTGTGACCTATCAGAATTGTCTTCAAGTCCCCAGTAACCTCATCCCATAAACGGATGGTCCCGTCATTACTCGCGCTCGCAATTGTTTGACTTCCATCAGGATTGAATGCAATAGAATTAATATTGCTTGTGTGCCCTCTGAGTGTCGCCTTAGGGATACCCGTGAAACCATCCCATAGACGGAAAATTGGCGGATCGTTCCAATGATTGCTTACACTTGCAAGTGTCTTATTATCAGGACTAAAAATGACTCGATTTACATAGTATGTATGTCCTGTGAGTAGGTCGAGTTCTTCATATCCGGCTCGGGTATCGTAAATCCAGATACCGATTGTACTCGCTACAGCGAGTTTTGTTCCATCCGAAGCGTAACTAAAATCAAACGGAAAACCTTTCCCAAATCGTGCAATAGCACCGTCTGGAAGGTAGTCGGGGATGTGATTTTCAGCAAAACTGACAGACATCCACGGTAGGAGCATGAGAATTAACGGAACCGTGGGTAGAAAAATGTTCTTCATAGTATTTTCACTGACTGTTAGAAATGAAGCGGTGAACGGCACAAACTAAAAGGTTATACTACAATATTGGGTATTTGTCAATTAGAAATGGTATTATTTCTCACCCGAATTTACTGTCCCCACGGTCTCGCTTGTTTGATTGAGATTCTACCATCTTTGGTGATCTTGAATTCAATTTCCATAGCGAATTCTTTCGGGTTTATGCTGGCACTGTACAATTCACTGAATTTG